>PLUI01000251.1:180-25237 GCA_003164855.1 Acidobacteriaceae bacterium | reverse complement strand
GCACGAACTCGGTGAAGCCGCCGGTTTCTTCCTGAATTTCGCGAAGCAGCAGCATGTGCCGCACCCAGTGTTCGGGCGTTTCGACGTGTCCATACATCAAAGTTGATGTGCTGCGTATCCCGACCGAATGCGCGGCGCGCACGATTTCGACCCACTGCTTCACTTTCAACTTGTTCGGGCTTAAGGCGGCGCGGATGTCATCGTCGAGGACTTCTGCCGCTGTGCCCGGAATAGTGTTCAGCCCCGCGTCTTTCAGCATCAAAAGATATTCACGGAGTGGCATACCCGTCTTTTCAACGCCATAGGCAATTTCCATCGGCGAGAAGGCGTGGATGTGCATTCCGGGAACGGTGTTCTTCACCGCGCGCAGGATGTCGCGATAGTAGAACGGAGGCAGTCCGTGCGGCAGTCCACCTTGTATACAGACCTCCCTGGCTCCAAGTCGCCACGCTTCGACAGCTTTCTGCCCGACTTGATCGGGTTCAAGAAAATATGTATCGGACTCGCGGGGACCACGGCTGAAGGCGCAGAACTTGCATCCCACAAAACAAATATTGGTGAAGTTTATGTTGCGGTTGACGACGTAGGTGACGAGGTTGCCGGACAGTTCGGTGCGCAACAGATTGGCGGCGGCCAGCAGGCCGAGCAGATCGTCGCCTTCGGCGTGGGCCAGTGTGTAAGCCTCCTCCAGAGGAATCGCGTTGCCGTTTTGAGTTTCGAGAATTCTTTCCAGCGAAGCGCGTACTGGATTCGTGAGGGTGTGCGCGATGTCGGACCAATCGAGCGAAGGGAAATTTTCCAGTTGCGATAATGAAAGATGGCGCGGCACGAGTTCCTCCGAGTGGTGGATATTCCAAATTACTCCTGAAGACTCCCGTTTGGCGAGAGCCTAACGGAACAAATCGTTGACTGGCGGGCGAAGCAGGTCGCGAGTGCGGCCTTGACCTGATCCGTAGGGGAATCCGCGAATGATGCAGGCTGGCGTGCGGTTCAGCTTGCCGCAGACCAGGCCGGCTGCCGCCGCAAGTTCGTCGGCGACGGCTTCCAGACTGGCGTGCAGAGTGTAGCCGTGCGGATCGCGGCGTCCACGATCGTCGCGCAGTGGTTTCATCCCGGCTATGCCAATGCAGAAATCGACCAGGCCTTCGCGCCACGGACGACCGAATGTGTCGGTGATGAGAACGGGAATCGCGAGCCCGGCGCGCTTTTTGAGTTCGAGATGAAGCTGGCGAGCGGAACGGTCGGGATCGACGGGCAAAAGCAGGGCGTGGCGGCCGCCATCGACGTTGGAGACGTCCACGCCGCTGTTGGCGCAGATGAAACCGTGATGCGTTTCAGTGATAAGCACGCCGTTCTGGCGGCGGATAACGGCGCGGCTTTCGCGCAGAGCCAGTTCAATAACGCGGGGGTCCAGCTTGTATTGCTTCGCCCAGGCGATCGAATCGGCTGTAGGTTTTATCATTGCGAGGTCGACGATGCGGCCTTCTGCTTTGGAAACGATTTTGTGTTTAACGACGAGAATGTCGCCGGATTCGAATGTGAGGTTTCGTTGTTCCAGCGATTGCAGCAGTTTGTTGGCGATCGAATCGCCAGGACTGATTTCATGGGCGAGCGGAATCGGGATGAGGCTGAGCTCACGGTGAAACTGGTTCAACCCTTGCCTGCGCTCCTCCCCTGTTCTTTTCTTGGCGGGGTGACGAGGTTTGCTCACTAGCCCTCCGTCCCTGCGGCAGGAAAACGGCCGGCCAGTGTCCACCTGCGAATCAGGCTCTGAGTGCGGGTTTCGCCAGGATGCGCGAGGAGCTGCTGCAAGTCTTCGGGATTATCCACATCGACGGAGATGCTTGGTAGCTGCAACACGATGCAGGCCTTGCCCGTGGCCTGGGCCGCTGCAAGATGTGGCTTAAAGCTATCATTGCCGAAGCGCAAGGGGAACAGATTCGCGGGGCGGCGGAATGCGGCATTGGTTCCGCGCCCGTCGGCGGCCGGCGCCAGCACTGTGCCTTCAACGGGAGCGTGCGCGAAGATCTGATCGAGTTCACTGGCTTGGATCAACGGGATGTCTGCCGGGATGACGAGGGTGCTGTCGACACCGCGCTCGATGCAGAGGCGCGTGGCCATTTCAATCGCACCAGTTTCGCCCGGGTTCGCGGGGTCGGGGATGATTTCGAAATCGTACTGCCGTGCCAGTTCCAGCGCAAATGGATCGCCGGTGACGAGCGCGCAAGCCGGACGTCGCGGCCACGCAGCGATGGCGGTCACAACGTCACGGAGCATCGTCTGGGCCAATTCCGTGCGTGCGGGCTGATCGAGCACGGCAGCGAGCCGCTGCTTGGCTGCCGACAGATTCTTGACGGGAATCAGGATCACGGTTGATCGACGTCGGCACGGGCGGCAGACTTGTTTGAATCAGTCCCACCGGAAACAGGCTGGCCAGAAAGCAGGCGGTCTGTTGTGAAGGAGAGAACGGTTCGAGCGAGCGCGGCCTTGTCCTCGGCGGAACGCATAATGGTTTGGGCACACTGCACTCGCAAACCATTTGCGCGAAGGGCTTCCGCCGCGCGAGCATCGCGCGTGTCGCAAATCAGCAGATCGAGAAAATCTTCGTAGGCCTTGGCAACACCAGCAATGGAGCAGGGTAATCCCTGCGCTGTCATAAGAATACCTGCAGGTCCGGCTACAGGGGCATTGCCCACGATCGGACTGATGGCCGCTACTTTGCCTCGAGCACGGACCAGCGCGTCGCGCACTCCCGGCACGGCAAGTATCGGCCCGATGCTGGTGATGGGATTGCTCGGAGCGATGAGCACAGCGTCGGCAGAGACGATAGCTTCGATTACTCCGGGCGCGGGCTCGGCGTCTGAAGCTCCGGCGAAACGCACTGAATTCACCGGGTCCTGATACCAGCGTTGCACGAAATATTCTTCGAAACTCAACTCGCCGGAAGGGGTATCCACACGCGTCTCGACGCGCGAGTTGCTCATGGGCAAGATGCGCGCCTTCACGCCGAGCTTATCGCAAATCGTCGTAGTGGCCTCGGAAAGCGTCTTGCCTTCCGCCAAAAGGCGCGAGCGCAACAGATGTACCGCGAGATCGCGGTCGCCGGTGTGAAACCACGTNNGTGATGGAATCGATGTCCGGAGAAACGTAGAGTCCCCACCATAACAAGTCGTCGCCGGTATTGACGACGAGAGTGATTTCTTCCGGCGGGATCACTTGCCGCAATCCATCGACAAACTTTGCGCCGCCGGTGCCGCCGGTGAGGACACAAATCATGCAGCCCTCGTTTCTCGGGCGAGACCCTGGCTGTCGCGGACGGTTTCAAGTTTTTCTGCAAGCAATCCGGGGCTCGACATAACCGTGGACATGAATTCGGGATAGACAGGCAAACGCTGCCGCAACTGGAATCCTTTGCTTTCGGTGCGGAGGCGCAATTGCTCCAGATGCGGCCAAGGCCTCTCGGGATTGATGTAGTCGAGAGTCAGCGGAGAAATCCCTCCCCAATCGTTGATGCCGGCGTCCAGCAATTCTTCATAATACGGTGCATTGAGGTTGGGCGGCGCTTGAATATTGGCGTTGGGCATTAACAAGCGAGCTACCGCCACGGTGCGGAGCATCTCGCCCTGACTGGGCTCGGGGGAATTAGCCATCGGGATCGTGGGCTTGGCGCGAAAGTTCTGGACAATCACTTCCTGGATGTGGCCGTAATGGTCGTGCAAATCGCGAATGGCCAGCAGAGTATCCACGCGGTCTTCGAGCGTTTCGCCAATGCCGATCAGCAAACCCGTGGTGAAGGGAACGCGCTGCTTTCCGGCCTCTTCGATAGTGCGCAGGCGCTTGGCCGGAACTTTATCGGGAGCATTATCATGCGCCGCGCCGGGCGCGAGGAGGGCGGAGTTGGCGGTTTCGAGCATCAGTCCCATGCTGGGCGAGACCGCAGCCAGACGGGCAATCCACTCCGCGCTGAGCAGGCCGGGGTTGGGGTGCGGCAGCAAACTGGTCTCGCGCAACACGAGCTCGCACATAGCTTCCAGATAGTGCAGGGTGGATTTATATCCCAGATGGCGCAGCGTGTCGCGCATCTCGGGGAAGAGCAGTTCCGGTTTGTCGCCCAGGCTGAAGAGAGCCTCGGTGCATCCCAGTTTTTCGCCGGCGCGGGCGACCGTCAGCACTTCGTCGGGAGTCATCGTATGCGCCCCGGGTTCTCCGGGGTCGCGACGGAAAGTGCAGTAGCCGCAGTAGTCGCGGCAAAGATTGGTCAGCGGCAGGAAAACTTTCCGCGAATAAGTAATGACGCCGGGCTTGAAGTTTTCTTTTGCGGCGCGGGCGGCGGCGAGCAGCGCGGGAAGATCGTCGTTACCGCAACGGATCAGCCGCAGGGCCAGATCGCGGGAAATAGGCGATCCCAGTTTTAGGTCAGACAATTCCGACGCACACGATGAATTAGGTTTCGTGCCAGTCGCGCTGATGGCAGTCAGGGTCAAGGCATTCGCTTCCGCAGGCGTGTTGATGCATCGAATCATACAACAGTGGCCAGTTGGCAGTGGTCAGTGGCCAGTAAATCCAATCTTGTCCGCGTCCACTCATCACTGACCACTGCCGTGTTAAGGTAGGCAGTCGCGGCAGCTAGAATCTGACATGACCCTCAATCCAGCTCAATTTCGAAAAGCGATGGGATGCTTTGCCACGGGAGTGACGATCATCACCGTGGACCTGGATGGCGAGGTCCATGGCATGACTGCCAACGCACTCGCTTCCGTCTCGCTCTATCCGCCGCTGCTGCTGGTGTGCGTAGACCACAGCGCACGTACGCATGCCCATCTGCACGCCAGAAAACGGTTCGGGGTCAACGTTCTGGCGCAGGACCAGCGGCGAATTTCCCAACACTATGCGCGGCCGGTCGAGGAGCAGGTCGAGAAAGAGCTCTCAGCCCGCTTCGACCGCACCGCACTCGGAACTCCCGTATTGCAGGGCGCGTTAACCTATCTGGAATGCAGGCTGCAGCGGGCGCACGAAGCTGGCGACCACACGATATTTATTGCGGAGGTAGAAGACGTCGTGGTGCGGCCGGGCGAACCGCTGCTGTTCTTCCGGAGCCAGTACCGCAAAATAGGTGAAAAAGTGCCGGATTAAAGCAAAAAGGCCCGGCACCTCTTGAGAGGCGATGCCGGGCCGGAGGGACTCGCAGACGTTTCATCATATTTGCCCCTGGAGAACGTTCCGCGCAAGGTTGGATGTCACGCAAGAATTGTGACGGATGTCACAGGCTGAACTGTGGAAAACTGTGAGCTGACACTTTTCTGGTCGTGGAACATCTAACGGATTAGTGCGCAAGGGACAGTCATCAGCGGCCAGCAAAACCTTGGCCCGCATCTATGGCTCTGGGTTTTTACTGACCCCTGGACTTGTGTTGGTTGAGATTGCGTCAAAGCATTTTTCTTGACTGAGGAGCAATATTCATGGCAGAAAAAGTGGCAAAAACCGAGTCGGAGTGGAAGCAAAAGCTTACGCCGGAGCAGTATCATGTGACCCGCGAGGCCGGGACCGAGCCTGCTTTCACCGGCAAGTACTGGAAAACCAAGGATGCGGGGACGTACCACTGCGTCTGTTGCGGACAGCCGTTGTTCGACTCCTCGACAAAGTTCGATTCAGGCACGGGATGGCCGAGCTTCTTCAAACCGGCGGACGAGGGCAAGGTCGAAGAACATAAGGATAAAAGCTACGGAATGGTCCGCACGGAAGCTCGTTGCGCATCCTGTGGCGCGCACCTTGGGCATGTGTTTGAGGATGGTCCTGCGCCGACCGGGCTACGCTATTGCATGAACTCGGCCGCCCTGGACTTGAAGCCCAAGGACAAACAGTAAGACTCAATGATAAAGGTCTGAAGTGGCGGAGGCGGTCGGCAAGAATCGCCATCTGCGAGCACGCAGAAATGAAAAGGGCACGCGCCGGCGTAGCCCTTTTTGTGCCTGAATGTTGCCGTAAGCAGTTAAGCGCCGGCGGTTGCTGTCAACGCCTTTTGCGGCTCTGCCGCTGGCTTCGGCGCTTCGGCGATTTTCGGCTGAGGCTGCGGCTGGCTCTGGTGCTTGTGCTCACCGCTCTTAACCTGAATGCCGCCCTTGAGCACCGCGCCATCTTCCACGCTGATGCGGGTTGTGGAAACGTTGCCGTTCACCACGCCTTCACTGCGAATATCTACGCGGTCGCTGCACTCGATGTTACCCGTCACTTTGCCCATGACCACAACTTCGCGGGCATTGATGTCGGCTTGCACAGTGCCGTTGCGGCCGATGGTGACGCGATTGTCAGTCAGCGTAATTTTGCCTTCGATGCGGCCGTCGATGTAAAGCGCTTCCGCGCCGGTGATTTCGCCCTTGATAACCAGCGACCGTCCGATTGTGGCTTGCTCGATGGGAGCGGTAGTGGTTTTGACGGGGTTATAAGAGTTAGGGTTGGAGGCTGGTGAAGTGGATCTCACGCCGTTGAAGTTCTCGGATGACTGGAGCATGCGACCTTCCTTAGTCCCGCCGCTCGGCGCATCCCTTCGCCAAGCTCAGGGCAGGCTCTGGCGGCACCGACCGGTACGGGTGGTCTGGGATTTTGGGCCTCCGGCTGGTTCGTGTCCCTTTGGCCAATCTGACTATCGCACAGAGGTAAGTAATTCTCCGAGATTACGGAAGAGGCTGTACGATTGCGGCTGGCACGAGGCCGTTAGTCGGCTTCCTGCAGCGACTGGGAGAGATCTTCCCATTCCTTGATAAAGCCGGCGTGCGCTGCCTTCTGCCGGTCGAGTTCCTGGGACTGCCGCTGGCTTTCATCGGCGCTGACGAAATCCTGCAGGGCTGTCTCACACTGCGCAATCACGGTCTCCGCACGGCTGATTTCGCCTTCCAGTTCGCGGATACGATCTTCCATCTTCTTGCGTTTGATCGGATTCAAACGTTTTGCCTTGGCCGGTGCAGTGTCTCCCGGTAACTGGTTTCCGTTTGCCGGTGCCGGCGGAGCAGGTTCAGGGGATTTCAGTTGCTGGCGAATGGTTTCGTCCTGCCTGGCGCTTCCACCCTGCTTGCGCCAGAGATAATCTTCATAATTGCCGGGATAGACCTCAACCTTGCCGTCGCCGATTTCAAAAACTCGCGTGGCCAGCTTGTCGATGAAATAACGGTCGTGCGAGACGAAGACGACCGTGCCGGTGTACTCCATGAGCGCATCGAGCAGCACGTCTTTGGCGCGCAGGTCGAGGTGGTTGGTGGGCTCGTCGAGCAGCAGGAAGTTTGCCGGATGGAGCAACAAACGAAGCAGTGCGTAGCGGCCGCGCTCGCCACCGGAGAGTACCCCGATCTTTTTGAACACATCGTCTTCGGAAAACAGAAAACATCCGAGCAAGCTGCGGAGTTCCGTTTGGGTGGAGCGCGGGGAAGCTTCGCCGAGATCGTCAACCATGCGCGCGTCCGCGTCGAGTTCTTTGTATTGATCCTGCGCGAAGTAGTCTGCCTGAACATTGTGGCCGAGGCGGAATTCCCCGTGCGTCGGGAGTTCCGCGCCCGCGAGCAATTTGATCAAAGTCGACTTGCCCGCTCCGTTCACGCCGACCAGCGCGATGCGATCGCCCTTCTCGATCATGAAGTTGACGTCGCGGAAAACCTCTTTCTCGCCAACGCTCGCAGCTGCGGAATTCTTTCCAGGGTAAACCTTAGCGACGTTCTCAAACTCGGCCACAATGCGCCCGCTTGGCTTGGGTTGGGGAAATGAAAAGTGAATCGTTTTCTCTTCCGGCGGGATCTCGATCCGCTCAATTTTTTCCAATTCTTTGATGCGGCTCTGAACTTGCTTGGCCTTGGTGGCCTGGTAGCGAAAGCGGTTGATGAATACTTCCAGCTGCTCGATGCGGTCGCGCTGATTGCGGTAGGCGGCCTGTAACTGCTCGTTGCGCTGCGTCTTCTGCGCCAGGAATTTGTCGTAGTTGCCAGTGTAAAACCAGAACCGTTTGTTCCAGATTTCCGCGATTTTGTTGACCGTCACATCGAGAAAGTAACGGTCGTGCGAGATGAGCACCAGCGCATACGGATAGTCGTGCAAGTATTCTTCCAGCCAGTTGCGCGCCTCCAGGTCAAGGTGATTGGTGGGCTCGTCCAGCAACAACAGGTTTGGTTTTTGCAGCAGCAGCTTGGCCAGAGCCAGACGCATCTGCCAGCCGCCGGAAAATTCGTCCGTCTGCCGCTCCCAATCTTCCTTTTGAAAACCCAATCCCATCAGAACTCGCCCGACTTCGGCTTCAATCGAGTAGCCATCGCGCGTGCGGAACTCGTGTTCGAGACTGTGATAACGGTCGGCGACATCGGCATATTCCGGGCTGGCATGATCAAGTTCGGAGATCTGGTGGGTGAGCGTTTCGAGTTCCCGCTCCATGGCGTGGAGTTCGGTGAACACGGCCATGCATTCGGCAAACACCGTGCGCCCGGAAAGTGAGAGACCATCCTGCGGCAGATATCCTGCCGTGGTGCCTTTGGCGACAATGAGAGAGCCGTAGTCGAGCGTGTCCAAACCGGCGAGGATCTTCATCAGCGTGGACTTGCCGGTGCCGTTCGCGCCCACCAGTCCGACGCGGTCGCGCGGCGTGATGAGCCAGTCGGTGTTTTCAAAAAGAAGTTTGTGGCCGAAACGTTTTCCGGCGCCGGAAAGCTGAATCATGGGCTGGATTCATCGTCTCACAAACTGACTGCTCGAGCACGAGGCTGCTGAAGGAAACGCGTTAACTGGGTGTTCGAGTTAGGTCGAGGAAGCCGTCTCCCTCGGTTGCTTCGATCCACTTCTGAATCCGGCCGAGCAGACTTGGGCATTTGCCTGGATCATGGGCTTCGCGGGCATCCACGATGATGCTGAGCCTTCGCATGCGAAAGCTCTCATCGTCGACGCTTTGTTCTAAGATTATCCCGAGGAGCAAATTTGCAGTGCCCTCGGTTTCGGCAATAGTTTCGACCGCAATGAGCCATCCCCCGCTGGCGGTGGCAACCACAGTCAGATCAATCGGCAGCTTCTTTGGAAGGGCCTGCGGACGCCAAGGCATATCGGGAACATCCTACACTCTCGCCTTGGCCAGAACTAACTTTCAGAAGAATCAGGAGTGCGCGGCGGCGCGTGCGTTGCGGCTCTCTGGAGACTTGCCCCACAGCTCACTGTGGAAGTGAATGCGCTCCAGGGCGCGATCGATCACTGCTTCCAGTTCATGCGCGTACTTTACTTCGCGGCCTTTGGCTAGCCGTTGCCGGGCCTCTTCCGGACTGAACCAGGTGGGCCGGCGCAGCGGTTCATCGGCGCGGCGAAGTTCATGGATTTCCATCAGAAAGGCTTTCACCACAAACTCCTGCACGCCGCCCGGTTGCCAGAACACGCCCTTGGAGTGAATGTAGAGATGAAAGTGGCGAGGCTCGATCGTGCCGAAGGCTCCGGCTTCTTCTGCGGCTTCGCGCTCAGCCGCCTGGCTGTGCGAGAGGCGAGCCTCCGGTGATCCCTTGGGAAAGGTCCACTTGTTTCCGCCGTTGGTGTTCACCAGCAGGAACTCGACCTCCGCGCCTCGCCTGCGGAAGCAGACAGCGGCCACTTGCAGCGGCAGCGATTTCGAAACCCGCGCTGAACCCATGGCGATCTCCTGCAAATATGTTACTCGCAAGATATTTCATAAATGTTAAAGTGCAGCAAATATTGTGCAGTGGGGTGGTTACGAAAGGGTAAGTGGTGTGCAGATTCACTGCAGCAAATTCTCAGCCTTGCGCCGTTATGCCAGTCTGCCCCACAGCGCGTCCCGGCTAAGTTCGTTTTCCCAGCGCGCTACGATGAGTGAGACTGCTAGTTCGCCGGAGCCTCCAGAGTCTTCACCAGCCACGGAATAATTACCTGCTTGAAGATCAAAGGATCGGGCCACACTCCAACCTGCCGGCCAAGATGTCCTCCATGAGGATTGATCCAGGCATCTTTCGGAACATCGCCTTTACTCAGGAGAAGATATTCATCGTCGATCGGAACCTGGGTGTCGAGTACTCCGGCGAGAATGAGCATGGGCGCCATCGGCTTGCCCAGCAAGCCCTCATGCACCAGCGACAGCTTGGGCAGAAAGTCGCCCATTTCATCCAGCGTGTGAACACCTTCGAGAATGCTCATCAACGCGGGCACCTGATCGAACAAGTATTCGCGATTTCCGAGCAGCGAGTTCATCAGAAAATCTTTCTGAAAAAATTTGTCCACGGGCGGAGACTGTGCGCTGCAACCGCGCAGCCGCGCGCGTTCGACAACCGCCATCTTGGTGGCCCAGTATGCGCCCCAACTCACGCCGTGCATCGCGATGCGGTTTTTATCGATCTCCGGCCGCGATTGCGCGTAGTCGATCACTTTCGAGAGCACACGATCCGCCGTCTCACTCACCTTGATTGGATTCTGCCCGGTACCCGGGCCATCGACTGCGAGATAACCGACTCCAAAAGGAAGGATCGCGCCGAAACTCTCCGCGAGATCTTCCTTGCGGCTGTCGAGGCCGTTGACCGCAATCACCAGCGGCACCGGACCTTTCGCGTTCTTTGGCAGACGCAGATAGGCGATGATTTCTTTTCCTTCGAAAGGAATATGCACAACCTCAAGCGGCGGATCCATGAAACGCGCGTGCGCCAAAAAAGCTTCGATGGCTTTTTCATACGAGCGCTGCTTCCCCGGCGACGCGGGAATCGGCCAGCGTCCGAAAGAGTAGAGCCGCCAGGCCCGGATGTAATCAGCATTTGCCTTGGTTGGGTCAGATGTCTCCGACGACTTCGCTTCGTTGAAGTAGCGATCGGCCACATGCATGAATCCCGCGGCCCATTCGTCCTTGTCGCTGGTATGAATGCGCTCGAAGGCTTCTTTCACGTCGCCGGGATCGAGCCCGATAAGCGGATACTGGCCCACTTGTGCGCGGCGGATCGCTTCGACTCTGATCTCGTCGATAGTGCGTTCGCGGCGCTCCTCTTTTTGCTGCGCAAAGGCTTTGGCTGAAATGAGTGCAAAGAATGCTCCCAAAAGAGCTGCGGAACAGAACAGGTTTCGTATTTTCATAACTTGGCTCTTTATCGTTCGCTCGCTACAGGCGAGCGGTTTACGAAAAAAGGCCGGACGGAATTGCGTCCGGCCCTGAAAGTTGCTTCTGTCATCGAACTAAAAAATGAACTTCCCACCCAGTTGAACGGCGCGGCTGCCTCCCGAACCGATGACGGGATTGGCGGCGGCAACGTCTGGCGTGGCGCATCCGCAACCGAACGGGCGGACTGAAGGATCGTTTAGACCAAAGCCGTTCTGACCGCCGTACGGATTGGCGAAGTTGGGGTGGTTAAGAATGTTGAAGAATTCCGCGCGGAATTGGAGCCGCATGGTTTCTCCAAAATGGAAATTCTTGGCCAGCGAGAAATCGAGGTTCCTGAAACCGGTGTCCTGGAACATGTTCCGGCTCATGTTTCCGAACTGGCCCAGCGGCGGCGGAAGCATGATCGAAGTGCCGTTGGCGTAGCAGCCAAATAGATTCAGAGACGCGGTCGAAGCTCCCGGTGCTCCTCCATCTACAGCCAGCGCCTGGGCAGCGCAGGCCGAGTTAGTTGCTGCGGAGAAGTAGGGAATTCCGACTCCCTTCTGAGCCTTGAAGTCTGACGTCTTGCCGTAGAAGCTCCAGCGAATCGGGCTGTTGGCAGGCGGGCTCACTGGCAAGGGGCCAATCCCGGCGGCGTCAGTTCCCTCGTCCATGGGGCCCCAGTACTGCGGAGTTTCCAACGTGATGATCGAATTGATCTCCCAACCTTCCAGCGCTTGACCGTAGCCTTTGCGGCCAGGCACTGCATAAGTGAGTGAAACCGTCAGCCGCTGGCGGATATCGAAATCGCTGTTGGCGTATTCGGCGCCGGGATTGTGAGCGTTCTGCGGCAAGCCGGAGCCATAGCCGAAATCCCAGTTCGCGCCCACGTCATCGAGCGCGTGCGAATAAGTGTAGCCCGCCACCATGCTGAGGCCGTGATAGTTGCGCGCGTTCAACGTGGCTTGTAATCCGTTGTAATTCGAGCGGTATACATTTCCCATCTGGAAGATGTTGGCCAGATAGGGGAACTTCGAGTAGAAAGGTTGATTGGTCTGCTCGCCGTTGTTGTTGTCGTCCACACAGTTGTTGTAGAGCGGAGCACTGGCCAGGCAGAGGGTAAGTTCGCCTCCAGGACCGGTGCCCCAGCCCGAACCCACCGGCGGCTGATTGATGTCCCGAATACCGGTCAGATTCGAACCATGATTGCCCACATACGCAACTTCCAGTGACAAGTTCGGCGTGAAGGCGTGCTGCAGGCTCAAGGTCCAGTTCCACACGTACGGCGTGGTGAGATTTTGGGCCACCGTCATGATGGGGCAAGGGCTGTTGAAGCAATTGACCGTGCTGCTGCCGTAAAGCGGCCCGTTGGCAGGGTCCCAGGTCGTGCCGCTCAAGAAGTTCTTCACCGTGACGTTCCCGGTCGTAATTGTGCCGCCCGACGTGTCTCCCGCCGCGTCAATGGGAGCACCCGTGGGAACGCTGCCCGGACCAAAGGCGTTATTGAAAGCAATGAATGATTGCCAGTTCACGGTTTCATAGATCAGGCCGCCGCCTCCGCGCAGCACGCTTCTGCCGTTGCCGCCAATGTCCCATGCGAAGCCAAGGCGGGGACCAAAGTTCGTATGATCGGGGTTATACAGATTGCTGATCTGATGGCCCACTTGCACCATGCCCACGTTCGGATCAAAATTGCCCAAAAGATCGTGAGCTTCCTGCACCACCGAACTGAATTCGTAGCGCACACCGAAGTTGAGTGTGAGATTCTTAAACGCCCGCCAGTCATCCTGGAAAAACCCGGCATAGGCCCAGTTGTGCAGTTGCAAGGTTGGGTTTCCTACCTCGACCGTTGATTTGAACGGCAGACCCGCGAAGAAATCTTCGAGCGGAGTCGAACCGGCGGGAGCGGGGTTCGGGCTCAGCACTCCGCCCAGGAAGCTAATGCTGCCGCGGGCGTTGCCGTACGCGGCGTTCCTGACGTCGTTGCGATGCAACTCGCCGCCGAACTTCAGCGCATGTTTTCCGGCGGTGTATGAAAGGTGATCCACAAACTGCGTGATGGAGTCGGGCCCTTGAAATTTCGGCCACTTGAAACCACCCAGCGTGGTGAAGTAACCGCCGAATCCGATGCGAGGCAGCCCCCCCGTATCGGGCCCGCTTATGCCCGTATCCAGGCCGTAGGAGGAGGCCGGCGTGTTAAGGTCGCCCGGCAGGGTTGGTTGGTACAGGCGGTTGTAGCCAAAACGTGCCTCGTTCACCCAGCGAGAGCCTGGGGTCCAGATCCAGCTCCCGCCCACAACCTGCGCGCGCGTGTGGATGTCGGAAAGCCACTGCGGCTGCAACTCAGGGAAATCTTCCACCGTCCCTGAATTGTTTCCAAAAAAGTACATGCCGCTGATGGTGTGATGTTGGTTAAGTGAGTAGTCCACCTTGGCGATCAGGTTGTTGACGTGTACAACGTTGTTGAATCCGTTCGCAATGTTGATATTTGTAGTGTTGTTTGTCGGAAACCCCTTGCCGTTGCAGGCAACCGTGCCTCCCGTGACCGCGCAGCCCGAGACCGTCTGGCTGGCCGCGCTGATCGGCACGCCACCCAGCTGCAAGTCGGCGATCACGTCAGGAATGCTGTCGGCGCAATCTCCCGCATACCCGAACGCACAGGTCCCGGTCGACGACCCAAACGGGACCATGAAGGGACTGGTCACTCCCCCGTACGAATTGCCCACGTTGTAGCGCAGGCCTTCGTAAGCGCCAAAGAAAAATGCCTTGTCCTTGATGATCGGTCCGCCCACGCTGCCCCCGAACTGCTCCAGCGTTCGGGGCAACTTCGCCGCTGGGGAAGCATTGAAATAGTTTCGTGCGTCCATGACTCCGTCGCGGCCAAAACCAAATGCAGTGCCATGCACGTTGTTGCTACCGGACTTCAGGCCCACATTCACCACCACTCCGGGTTTCCATCCGTACTCCGCCGGGGGATTCTGCTGCAGATTGAACTCCTGAATCGAGTCGATGGGCAGAATGGTTGCCGAGTCGCCGGCAATTCCGGCGCCGTTAATGATTGCCTGCCCGGAGTAGGGCTCACTATTGAACAGACCTTCGACGAAGTAGGCGTTATCTTCCGCGCGCAGGCCGTTGGCGCTGGTGGTGGAAAATCCGCCACCGGGATAACGCATGACGCCTGGCCGAAGCTGCAGCAGGTTTTCATAGTTGCGGCCGTTTAGCGGAAGGTCGTTGATTTCCTGATTGCTCAATGTGCCGCCCAGCGTGGAGGAAGTTGTATTGAGCAGAGGAACTTCCTCGTTTACTACGATGGTTTCGGAAACTTGGCCGGGCTGCAGCGCAAAATCAGCACGGACGTCACTGGCCACTTCGACAAGAACACTCGGACGCTCCACGGACCTGAAGCCCTTGGCTTCGACGTGAATCTTATAAGTTCCCGGAGCAAGATCGTCGGCGACATAGGCACCCGCATCGTCAGTCGTGAGGGTTCGCGAAGCGCCCCGGCTCAGATCGGTGAGCAACACGGTTGCGCCCGCAACCGCTGCACCGCTCTGGTCGGAAACGCTACCCAGCACCCGGCCAGCGGTAGACTGCGCCAGTCCGGGCAAACATACGGCACAAACTGTGAAAAGAAGGATGGCTGCAGACACGACGTGACCCGCGAACATGGCGGTGCATCGGAATTTCATGGAGGCCTCCGTATGGCTGGTCCGACAGCCATACCATTGCTGCAGCAACGCTGTCAAGGGAATTCGCCCTGAAACAGCCCTCGCGAACCTCGTTCACTAAAGGCCCCGTGTCGGCGCAGGGTCACTTTACAAACCGTTTAAAAAGTGAGAATCTCACGGTAATACTTGCATTCCGGGCGGCGCATCGTTATATTCTACGTGGTCATACCACCATACCCAATACCAAAATGCTCCTCTCTCCCAACGACGCTGCACAAAAGGCCCCACCTATACTGGACCTGCGGTATAGTAGCCGGACCATCGCCAGTTCCCCCCAACTGGTTCGTGCGGGAGAAAATCCAGTGTATAAAGTTGTGCGAACATCACGTCTGTACGAGCAGATTGTCCAGCAGATAGAAGAATCCGTGCTTAAAGGGACGCTGAAGCCCGGCGATCAGCTCCCTGCTGAACGCGAGTTGGCCCAGCGTCTGGGCGTTAGCCGAACTGCGGTACGCGAGGCGGTGAAGACGCTTCGCGAAAAAGGCTTGGTCGAAGCCTACTCGGGTCGCGGAACTTTCATCACCGACGGAACCACGCAGGCAGCGCGCCAGTCCTTCGACCTCATGGTGAAAGTCGGGCAGCAGGAGGGCTCGCCGCATTTAGCGGAGCTGCGCTTGATACTGGAGCCCGGAATCGCTGCGTTGGCCGCGGCGCGCGTACAGGAGCCGGAAATTGTGGCGATGCGCGAGGCGGTCGCCGTAATGGACGGCGCACAGCGCGATCCCGCGGCCTACATCGAAGCCGATCTTGACTTTCATTTGGCATTGGCGGAAGCGGCCGCGAATCCGCTGATTCTTTCCTTGATCGATTCCATCGTCGGATTGCTGCGCGAGCAGCGCATACGAATCTTTAATGTCGAAGGCGGACCGCAGCGCGGACAAATCCATCACAAGCGCATTCTTGAGGCGGTGGAGCGGCACGATCCCGACATGGCACGCAGCGCCATGCGCGCTCATCTCGAGCAAGTACGCGAAGATTCGAAAGCGCCTGTCGGCATTCCATCTTCGCGCGGAAAACATTCGCACGGAAGTTCCAAAGTTACTTCGTAGCGTTCGCACCAGGGTTGATTGCAGTTCGGAATGTTGTTGGGAGGTTCGGAGCGGATGGCGAAACTCGGGTTTATCGGTCTGGGCGTCATGGGCAGTCAGATGGTCAACCGACTGCTCAGCAAGGGCCACAGCGTGACTGGCTATAACCGCACGCGCGCCAAGGCGCAGTGGCTGGTCGAAAAAGGGATGCAGTGGGCCGACTCGCCGCGCGCCGTTGCCAGCGCTTCCGATTTTATTTTCGCCATGGTCACGAATGCCGCTGCCATCGCGGCCATCACCGAAGGTCCGGACGGAATGCTGGCGGGGTTAAGTGCAGGCAAGATTTTCATTGACATGAGTACGGTGAGTCCTAACGTGAGCCGCGCCTTGGCCGCGAAGGTACGGGAAAAGGGTTCGGATATGGTCGACTCGCCGGTCTCCGGCAGCGTGATTACGCTGCAGGAAGGCAAGCTTTCGGTGATGGTTGGCGGACGCCGCGAGACCTTCGACAAAGTAAAGCCTCTGCTGCTCGACATCGGCCCGAAGGTCACGCATGTTGGGGACAACGGTCTCGCGCTTTCCATGAAGATCGCCATCAATCTGAGTCTCGCCGTGCAGATGCTGGCATTTTCCGAAGGCGTGTTGCTGGCCGAGAAGAGCGGTATTTCACGCGAAACCGCTGTCGACGTGCTGGTGCACAGCGCAATCGCGTCGCCCATGATTCAGTACCGCGGACCATTCGTTCTTCAGCAGCCGGAGGAGGCTTGGTTCGACGTCAATATGATGCAGAAGGATATGGTGCTCGCTATGGACCTGGGGCGTCAGCTCGATGTGCCATTGCCTACCACCGCGGCGAGTAATGAGATTCTCACCGCAGCGCGCGCCATGGGCTGGACGAGGTATGACTTCGCGTGCATGTTCGATGTGCTGGCCGCAATGTCAGGAGTTTCGACGCCTGTCACCAGGGGAGGTAAGAAAATATGACGACGGCAACCTCCAAGCCCGAAGTTGGACGCGGGACTGTGGCTGAAAAAGAAAAATGGCTTCGCGCCTACCGCCAGATGGTGAGCATTCGCCTGTTTGAAGAGCAGGTGAACGAGGTTTACACACGCGCTCTCATGCCTGGACTGGCGCACTTGTATAGCGGTGAAGAAGCCGTTGCCGTAGGTATTTGCGAAGCGCTCCGCATCGACGACTACATCACCAGCACGCATCGGGGCCACGGACATTGCCTGGCCAAGGGCGCGTCGCCCGACCGCATGTTTGCCGAATTGCTGGGAAAAGAAGCGGGCTATTGCCGCGGCAAAGGCGGATCGATGCATATTGCCGATCCAGCGACCGGCAATCTCGGCGCGAATGCCATTGTGGGCGGCAGTGTAGGCATCGCCACGGGCGCGGCCTTTGCCGCTAAGAACCTTGGCACCGATCGCGTGGCTATCTGTTTTTTTGGAGAAGGCGCGCTCGGGCAGGGATCGCTCTATGAAGTAATGAACCTGGCGCAGTTGTGGAAGCTGCCCGTGATTTATGTCTGCGAAAATAATCTCTATAACGAGTACACGCGCTACCAGGAAACGACCGCCGGTACTATTCTTGGCCGCGCCACCGCTTTCGGGATCGAAGCCATGAGCGTGGACGGGCAAGACGTGCGCGCTGTTAACGAAGTTGCTACTAGATTGGTGAAGCGTGCGCGTGCTGGAGTGGGGCCGGCGTTCCTGCAGTGCGATACCTACCGTTACAGCGGGCACCACGTAGGTGATATCAACCGCGAATACTACCGCTCCAAGCAGGAAGAGCAGCTGTGGAAGACAGATCGCGACCCCATCCTCGTATTAGCGAAATGGTTGATCGACCAAAGCTACGCTGATGCCGCGTCCCTCGATCGAATCACGGCTGAAGTTCGCGCCACAATGGAGTCAGCGGTTAAGTTCGCCATCGCCGCACCCTATCCCAATGTCGACGAGGTGGAGAAGCACGTCTATGCCTGAGCGTGAGATCACATTTGCCCAGGCGGTGCGTGAAGCGCTGGCGGAAGAAATGCGCCGCGACGCGCGCGTTTGCATCATCGGCGAAGACGTTGCCGAGGCCGGCACGCCGTTCAAAGTGCTCTCCGGATTAGTGGAAGAGTTCGGCGCCCGGCGCGTGGTCGATACGCCGATTTCGGAAGCCGGCTTCACCGGCGTGGCCGTGGGTGCGGCCATGACAGGCCTGCGTCCGGTGGTTGACATCATGTTCGGAGATTTCATTACCCTCACGATGGATCAAATGGTCAACCAGGCAGCCAAGGCTCATTACATGTCGGGCGGGCACTGGAAAGTTCCCATGGTGATGCGCACAACTTTGGGCGCAACCCGGCGCTCAGCCGCGCAGCATTCGCAGTCGCTGCACGCCTGGTTCAGCCATGTGCCGGGATTGAAAGTTGTTTTGCCATCCACGCCTTATGACGCGAAAGGCTTGCTGAAAGCGGCAATCCGCGATGAAAATCCGGTGGTCTTCTTCGAAGACAAAATGATGTACAAGCTGAAAGGTCCGGTTCCGGAGGATGATTACACCATCCCGCTAGGCGTGGCCGACGTGAAGCGTGCGGGTGACGACATCACTCTGGTCGCAACCAGCAGTATGGTGCAAGTCGCGCTAGGCGCAGCCATCATGTTGGAAAAAGAAGGTCTCAGTGCCGAGGTGGTGGATCCGCGAACCACTTGGCCGCTGGACGAGAAAACCTTGATCGATTCGGCGAAGAAGACCTCCCGCGTGATTGTGCTCGATGAAGGCTATGGCCGCTACGGCGTGACCGCAGAACTTGCTGCCGTCATTGCGGAAGGCGCATTTTATGATCTGGACGCGCCCGTGAAAAGAATGGGCGCAATGCACGTTCCGATTCCGTTTTCTCCGCCGCTCGAAGACGCAACGGTGCCGACGGAACAAACGGTATTCGAAGCGGTTAGGCTGATGTGCAAGCCGGCCTAACTTTCAGTGAGGTTCGAAGCTAGCTAGCAGCTGGGAGCTGAATTTATGGCATTAAGAACTCATGGAACCATGGCAGTGGATTGGGAACAGCGCATCGACTTCGACCGCTTGCGCCGCGAACGCCTGCAAAAAGCGAAAGATTTGCTGAAGAAGTCCGAGATGGGCGCGCTGCTTTGTTTCGACATGAACAATGTACGGTACCTGACTTCGACGCACATCGGCACGTGGGCCCAGGACAAGGCCAATCGCTTCACGCTCCTGCCGCAGAACGACGAGCCCATTCTGTGGGATTTCGGATCGGCTGCCAAGCATCATCAGCTAAATTGTCCGTGGCTCGGCGAGCGCTCGCGTCCTGGAATTTCCATGCTGCGCGGCGCGATGACTCCAGAGATGGGACGTGCAGAAGATGTCGCGAAAAAGATTCGCATGGAGCTCGAGATGCGCGGCCTGCACAAAGAACCGGTGGGGATCGACATCATCGAACTGCCGGTGTTGTTTGCGCTGCAGCGCGAGGGCATCACGGTGGTCGATGGTCAGCAGTTGATGTCCAATGCCCGCGTAATTAAGACGCAAGACGAAATCTCGTTGCTCAACACTTCGGCCATGATGGTCGACGCCGCCTACGACGAACTTTATCGCGCCATGAAGCCGGGCCTGCGCGAGAACGAAGCCGTCGGACTCGTCAGCAAAGTTCTTTACGACCTCGGTTCTGAATATGTGGAGGCAGTGAATGCAATTTCCGGAGAGCGCTGCAATCCGCATCCGCATGTGTTCTCCGATCGCGTTCTCCGACCGGGCGATCCTGTTTATTACGACATTCTGCATTCCTACATGGGATACCGCACCTGCTACTACCGTTGTTTCACCGTGGGCTACGCTTCGCACGCGATGGTCGATGCTTACAAGCGCTGCCGTGATTATCTCGACGCCGCCATTGAGCTGGTGCGTCCGGGACGTACGACCGCCGAGATAGCCGCCGTGTGGCCCAAGGCGCAAGATTTCGGTTTCGCCAACGAAGAGGCCGCTTTCGCGCTGCAATATGGTCACGGTATCGGCCTCGCCATTTGGGAAAAGCCCGTGATCAGCCGCCTGGTTTCGTTCGAACATCCGGTCACGCTCGAGCCCGGCATGGTGTTCGCGCTGGAAACTTTCTGGCCCTCGACTGACGGCTGGAGCGCTGCGCGTATTGAGGAAGAAATCGTAGTCACACCCACCGGACATGAAGTGATCACACGCTTCCCGGCGGAAGAACTTTTAGTGGCGGGGTCGCACTACGTCACGGTAAACGGGCCGCTGCCCACCGTACGTGAAACGGAAGCTTCGCCCAGCGCGCACGTGCTCGACATGATCGAAGCCAGCGCGAAAACTGAGCGGGTAGGAGTTTCGGACTGAAGGTCATAGTGGAGCCCTTCCCCGATAAAACCCTATGGCCTTCAGCGTAGTCATGCCCGCCCTCGGGATGGCGCAGGAAACCGGCAAGCTCATTGCCTGGCGAAAGAAAGAAGGCGACCGCGTCACCAAGGGTGAGCCGCTTCTCGAAATCGAAACGGATAAAGCGGTGATGGAAGTCGAAGCCCCTGCCGACGGCGTCCTTGCTGGGATCACGGGATCGGTCGGCGCCGACATCCCTGTAGGCCAAACGATTGCCTGGATCGTAGCTCCCGGCGAAAAGCCGCCTGCAGAAAACGAATCCGCCACAACCGCGCCAGCAGCGCGAGGGAAAGCGGAATCTCACGCCGCCCCAGTCGCGGCTGCCGCTGCCGAATCTCCGGCCGTTCAGGGCGCGAGGATTTCTCCGAAGGCCCGGCGCCTCGCGAAAGAATTGGGTGTGGACATTGCCAGGCTGCGCGGCTCGGGCCCGGGCGGTGAAATTCTTGCGTCGGACGTACAAGCCGCTGCCGCGCCCATGGGTCCCGGTTCACCAGCCAGGAAATCAGCCAGCCTCGAAATCCCGAGCACCCTTGGCCGCCTGATGGCCGAACGCACGACACAGAGCTGGACGACCGTTCCTCACTTTTTTGTCACGCGTGAAATCGATGCGACCGCGCTCAATGAATATCGTGAAAAACTCGCCGAAATCGAACACACGCACGAGGTCCGCATAACCCATACGGATCTTCTGGTCGCAATCACTTCGCGTGTGCTGCTAAAACATCCGCGATTGAACTCAAGCTGGTCCGCAGATGGCATTCGCCTTCACGATTACGTGAATATGGGTGTGGCCATTGCAGTGAACGACGGTGTGGTCGCGGCAGTCATTCCGAACGCACACGCGGCGAGCCTGGCGGAAATTGCGCAGCAGCGACGCGATGTGGCTGGACGTGCGAGGGCAGGGAAGCTGCGTCCCGCCGATATTGCCGATGCCACGTTCACCATCAGCAACCTCGGCATGTACGGCGTGGACCAGTTCAGCGCGATCATCATCCCGCCACAAGCCGCAATTCTAGCGGTGGGCAGCATTTCTGACCGCGTGGTCGCCGTGGAAGGCAAACCTGCAGTCCGGCCTATGATGACGCTCACGCTGTCCTGCGATCACCGCGCCGCCGATGGGGCGCGCGCAGCCCTCTTCTTGAATGACCTTGTCCAAGCCATCCACGAGCCAGAAAAATCGTTGGCGTGACCACTGCCTTCCGGCTAATTCGCATACCCATACCTTGAGTGGATTGAGAATGATGACATCACGCGGTATTCTGTGAGCGGGTTCCGCGAGACATCGCATCACGTTTAGCCGTTGAAAGCCGCTATCCTCAGAACCGCGAAACAACCTCTTCACATTGAAGAGACTCCCACGCCTCATCCCGCAGCCGGTCAGGTCCTTCTTCGGGTTCGCGCCTGCGGAGTCTGCCGTACCGATCTCCACATCGTGGAGGGCGAGTTGCCCCCGCGAAAGGAACCGCTCATTCCCGGGCACCAGATTGTCGGGGATGTTGTCGACGGCGCCACCACCGAGTTGCCGCTCGGCACGCGTGTCGGTGTTTCCTGGGTCGGCGGTATAGACGGAACCTGTCCCTATTGCCGTCGTGGACTCGAAAATCTTTGTGATGCGCCTGTCTTCACCGGATACACCGTGAACGGCGGCTATGCGGAGTATGCCGCAGCGCGCAGCGATTTCGTTTACGCGCTTCCGCCGGAGCTGGATGATCTTCACGCAGCGCCTCTATTGTGCGCGGGCATCATCGGCTTTCGCAGCCTGCGGGTTGCTGGGGTTGAGCGAGGCGACCGGGTTGGGCTTTTCGGTTTCGGCGCGTCCGCGCATCTGGCGATCGTGGTTCTGCGCTCATGGAACTGCGAGGTGTATGTCTCGACGCGCGGCGTTTCGCACCGCAAGTTGGCTGAGTCCTTGGGCGCCAAATGGGTGGGTTCGGAAACTGATAAGCCGCCCGTCGAACTCGACCGGGCGGTTACCTTTGCACCTAGCGGCGACGTAGTGATTTCCGCACTTGCCAGCTTGCGCAAGGGAGGGATCGTCGCGATCAACGCAATTCATCTGGACCGGATCCCCGAGTTCGATTACGGCCGCCTGCTCTGGGGCGAGCGTCAAATCCGCAGCGTCGCCAACATGACTCGATCCGACGCTCGCGATTTTCTGAAAATTGCCGCCGACATTCGACTGCAGCCAAGGGTGACTGTCTTTCCCTTGGAACGAGCCAACGATGCGCTCGCTGCCGTGAAGAATGACGCTGTCGACGGAGCCGCGGTCATCGTTCCTTAACGCGTCAAGTAAACTCTTGGGATGAAACATTTCTCCGGAGTCACAGGTTTGCCGCCTCGCCGTTTTGTCGTCTCCCAAATCCTTTTCCTTCTTGTCATTCTTTTTTGGATATTTTGCGGCACGGGCAATGCTCAGAAACTCGCCATCACTTTTGATGATCTGCCGCTGAACGGGTTGCTGCCGCCGGGAGTGACGCGCGTCGAGACTACTAAGAATGTCCTGGAGATCCTGAAGAAACGGCACGTACCCCCGGTGTATGGGTTTATCAATGCGAAGAAGTTGGAAGGAAACGCCGATGGCGCGGAGGCGCTGAAGTTGTGGGCGGCGGCTGAGCCGGTGGGAAATCATACTTACTCGCACATGGATCTCGAGCAGAACACGGCGGAGGCCTTCGAGCGGGAGATTGAGGAGAACGAGCCGGCGCTGGAATTGCTGGACGTGAATAATTCCTGGCATTGGTTTCGCTATCCGTATCTGCGCGAGGGAGACACGGTGGAGAAGCGACGCGCGGTGCGAGCGTATTTGAAGACGCACGGCTACACAATCGCGCAGGTGACTCTCGATTGGGAAGATTACTTGTGGAACACGGCGTATGCGCGCTGCGTGGCGAAGAACGATACGAAGTCGATTGAGTGGTTGAGATCGAGTTATCTAAGCACGGCTTCGGAATTTCTCGATCTTGGCCGGGAGCAGGCGAAGCTGATTTATGGGCGGGAGATCAGTTACGTTTTGCTGATGCATCTGGGAGCGTACAGCAGCACGATTTTGTCCGATGCACTGGATTTGCTGAAGAAGAAAGGATTCAAGCTGGTGACTCTGGAGGAAGCGGAGAGCGATGTGGCGTATGAAAGCGATCCGGATGTCGGCTTGCACGATGCAGGAACGTTACTGGACCAATGGATGCAGGTGAAGGGGATCAAGTATCCGGAACACGCGGAGAAGCCGTACAAGGAGATGGAGAGCATTTGCCAGTGACGACCCTCTCGATTCGCGAAGCATTGCTTCCCGTATAATTCAGGCACGCGTTATGCCTGTTTCCCTCGACCACATTGTCCGATCCACTCGCGGCAAAGTCGCTGAGACGAAGCGCACGGCCAACTTGCCTGAGTTGGAGCGGCGGGCGGAACAGCATGTTCCGCGCGGGTTTCGGCGGGCGTTGTTGGAAGTGGGTAGATCCGGCGTGGCTGTGATTGCGGAGTTGAAGAAGGCGTCACCGTCGAAGGGATTGATCCGGGCGGAGTTTTGTGTGGAGGAGCTGGCGCGGGAGTTGGAAGCGGCGGGAGCGGCGGCGCTTTCGGTGCTGACCGATGAAGAATTCTTCCAAGGGTCGCTGGAGAATTTACGGTTGGCGTCGGCGGCGGTGAAATTGCCGTGTCTGCGCAAGGATTTTATGGTGGATGAGTTTCAGTTGCTGGAGGCGCGGGCGAATTCCGCCGATGCTGTGCTGCTGATTGTGGCGGCATTATCGCAGACGGAATTGACAGAGCTTGCGCGCGGCGCCCGCTCGTGTGGGCTGGATGTTTTGTGCGAAGTGCATGATGAAGAAGAGTTGCAGCGGGCTTTGGATACAGGCTGTGATCTTATTGGGGTGAACACGCGCGATCTGCGAACATTCAAGGTGGATGTGGAGACGGCATTCCGCCTGGCGGAGCGGCTTCCAAAGAACGTTGTGCGGGTGGCGGAGAGTGGAATTCACTCGGGAGAGGATATTGCGCGGCTACGAGCGGCGGGCTATCAGGCGTTTTTGATTGGGGAGTCGCTGATGCGGGCGGAAGCGCCGGGGGAGGCGCTACGGGCTTTCGTCGCTGGTACCGAGTACCGAGTACCGAGCGGGCAGTGAATGGGCTGGACGCGAGTTTTTACTTGTAGCGGACAACTTTGTATATGACCTGGGTGAAGATTTGTGGGNNCGGCGCGGGAGATTGTGGAGAAATTGCCGGAGAGTGTGGAGAAGGTTGGAGTATTCGTGAATGAGATGGCGGATGCGGTAATAGGAGTCTCGGAAGAAGTTGGATTGGACGCTGTTCAGCTCTATCCAGACGCCAAGTACAGGTTTTCTACGGTGCAGGGCGATTTTATTGAAAGGATTCGTCGCCGCATCTTTGTGGCAATCCCTCCCCGGTTGGTGACGAGAAATGGGCTTTTCGGATTTACTCTTGCGAAGCGTAATCAAGTTAGTGCGATGTTTCTCGATTCGGGCAGTGCGGAGCGGCCGGGTGGAACGGGAAAGAAGTTTGATTGGAAAAATGTTGCGCTCATTGCTGAGGGGATGCGCCGAATGGACTTGAGATTGGTCGTTGCAGGCGGGCTGACCCCACAAAACGTGGGTGAGGCGATGACGATTCTTCAGCCTTGGGGAGTGGACGTCGTCTCGGGAGTTGAGGCCAAACCGGGGAAGAAAGATCCCAAGAAGGTGCGGGCGTTTGTGAAGGCCGTGCGCGACGCGGATCGGAAGGTGAGTTAGGAATGGCTACGGTTCCACGAACGACGAAGGTTAAAATCCCCACCCTAGCGGGCAAGAACGCGGCTAGGATGGGGCACC
>PLUI01000251.1:0-175 GCA_003164855.1 Acidobacteriaceae bacterium | reverse complement strand
AGTATGAGAAGGCGAAGCGCGATCCGAAGTTTCAGAAACGGTTGGAGGGATTGCTGCGAAATTATGCGGGCCGTCCGACTGCGCTAACCTTCGCGTTGCGGCTAACGCAAAAATTAGGTGGGGCGAAGATTTATCTGAAGCGGGAAGACTTGTTGCACACCGGGGCGCACAAGAT
>PLUI01000176.1 GCA_003164855.1 Acidobacteriaceae bacterium | reverse complement strand
GAAGCCCTGAAGAAAACCGGCATCGCAGGAGATCAAGTTCAGGCCATCGCTCTCGATACAACGGGTTCCTCCGTGATTCCGGTCGGCAATGGGCTTCAGCCACTCGGCGAATACTATCTCTGGTGCGACCACCGCGCTAAGGGTGAGGCTGCCGAGATCACCGAAGAGGCTCACAGAGGGGGCCTGGAAGCGATCAAGTGGTGCGGCGGGGTTTACTCGTCGGAGTGGGGGTTTTCCAAGCTGCTGCACTGGCTCCGGCACAACCCGGAGAAGCGATCAGAGTTTGTCTCCGCTTTCGAGCACTGTGACATGGTGGCGGCTACGCTGTGCGGCATCACCGATCCCAGAAAAGTAAAGCGCAGTGTCTGCGCCATGGGACACAAGTGGCTATGGAACCCGCAGCTGGGTGGACTTCCGCCAGAGAGTTTCTTAGTAAAGGTGGACCCTCTGTTGGCAGGAGTCCGCGGCAAGCTGGATGGAGAGTACGCTACGTCCGATCAAATAGCCGGCAGGCTCTCTCCATTCTGGGCTGAACAGCTGGGACTGAAGGCGGGTATTCCGATCCCGGTCGGCGCGTTCGACGCACATTGGGATGCAATCGGCGCGGGATGCCGAACCGACGATATGGTGAACGTCGTCGGCACATCGACTTGCATCATTGGAATCACTCCCTCTGTGAACCTGGTGCCCGGAGTTTGTGGAGTTGTTCAGGGCAGTGTGCATCCCCGGCGCACTGGAATCGAAGCTGGACTTTCCGCTGTGGGAGATATATTCAATGCGATTGCTTCTCGCGCCGGAACCGATGTGCCGACACTGAGTCAGGGTCTCGAGCGCTATAGTGCGGGGCAGACTGGCTTGCTGCGCCTGACGTGGGACAACGGCGACCGCACCGTGCTGGTGAACCCCAACCTGCACGGCGTTACCTTGGGATGGAATCTACAAAGCACGGCCCAGGATGAACTCTTCGCGGCGATCGAAGGGACGGCGTTCCATACCCGCGTAATCCTGGACCGAATGGCTGGGCACGGCGTACACATCAAGCGGATAATTAATGCGGGGGGCATTCCTCAAAAGAATAACGTCCTGAACCAGGTCTATGCTGACGTGCTCGGGCGTCCGGTGCTGGTTCCGAACAAAAGCGTGGTCAGTCTCGGATCTGCCATCTTTGCTTTTCTGGCGGCCGGCACCTTCAAGACGATCGAGGAAGCACAAGATAAGATTTGTCCTTCTCACCGGACGTTCACTCCGAACGTCTCGGCACAGCGCACTTACAACGACCTTTATCCTTTATACAGCAAGCTGTATTTCACCTTGGGCCAGCGGGGTAACGACGGTCTGGGAGACATTTTACCGACATTGATTGCAGTGGCGAAATCTGCGGCAGTTCAAGCAACGCAGTAGAAGCAAAGGCGAGGGGCAGCAATGAGCGTTCAGAAGGTCCTCCGAACAATCGCTCTCAGTGGGCTCTGGTTAGCGCTGTTGTCCATGACCGTGGAGGCGAAGACGAAAGTGACAAGCCAACCATTTGGGAAGATGCCGGATGGAACTCCGGTGGAAATTTATACGCTGAGCGACGGCGCGTTTGAGGCCCGCATCGCGACCTATGGCGGCATTGTGGTTTCCCTGAAAGCTCCCGACCGGAACGGCAAGACGGACGATGTCGTGCTCGGGTTCGACGATCTGGATGGGTATGTGTCCAACTTCAACGGCCCGGCGAACGCATTTTTTGGAGCCATCATTGGGCGCTACGCCAATCGCATCGCGCAGGGCAGCTTTACTCTGGAGGGGCAGAAATATTCCTTGCCTCGCAATGACGGCGAGAACACGCTGCATAGCGGGCCGCACGGCTTTAACAACGTGGTGTGGAAGGCAAAAGCGGTGGGCAATGGAGTGGAGCTTCATTATCTGAGCAAAGACGGTGAGGCGGGATTTCCGGGCAACCTGTCGGCAACGGTCCGCTACACGCTGGTGAAGGGGGATTTGCGGATTGAGTATTCGGCGACGACGGATAAAGCTACGGTTGTCAATTTGACCAATCATTCCTATTTTAATCTGGCGGGCCAGGGCGACATTTTGAAAAATGAACTCACTCTCCACGCCTCCCGCTTCACGCCGGTGAATGCGGCGCTGATTCCGACCGGCGAACGGAAGGCGGTGGCCGGCACGCCCTTTGATTTTCGCAAGCCGACGGCGGTGGGAGCGCGGATCGATGCGGACGATGAACAGCTTCATCTGGGTCACGGCTATGACCACAACTGGGTGCTGGACAGCGGCGGCGGGAAATTGACCGAGGCGGCGGAAGTCTACGATCCGAGCAGCGGGCGGGTGTTGAAGGTGCTGACGGATCAGCCGGGAATCCAGTTTTATACCGGCAATTTTCTGAACGGCACCATTAAGGGCAAGGGTGGGAGTCCGGACCAGTTGCGTTCGGCGCTTTGCCTGGAGACGCAGCATTTTCCCGATTCTCCCAATCATCCCGATTTTCCAACCACCGAGTTGAAGCCCGGCGGGCGCTATCACACGATCACGGTTTACAGCTTCTCCGCCCGCTAGGCAAAGGGTGGAACCGAATTGTGGGAAAACTCTGTCGGCGTCAACGAATTCATGGGCCCCCCAACCAGAAGCGCGTCTTCCAGGTTGTAGACCTCTTCC
>PLUI01000108.1 GCA_003164855.1 Acidobacteriaceae bacterium | reverse complement strand
GCGTTGGGGATGCCAACGGCAGTCATCGGCGTCGTGCCGACGTCGGGCTTGTTTGCCCGAGGGTTGTATTTGAAATAACCAAAGCGGAAGTCACCGAGCAGGGAGGAACTAAACGTCTTGGTGACCCCTGCGGCTAAGCTGTAGTTGTGAACGATCGAACTGCCCGCCAAGCCACCCGGGCCGTCGCCAATCCCCTGCAATGCACCGTATACACCTTGGCCGGACAAGTTGAAGTAGTCGAGACTAAACCGGCCGAAAACTTGCACGGTTTGCCTGGGGTCGAAGTCGATGCGCGTGTCAAAGCTGTTCTGGCTGTACTTTCCTGAGCCGGAACCGACATAGTTGTTATAGACCTGATCGTTGGTGGGCGCCGGGAACAGTGCAAGAATTGCCGCCGAGGGACCGGAAATCTCGCCAATGGGTACGCAGTTCCCCGAACAAAGCCCCGCCGGCCCATACATTGTCCGATTGCCGCCATTTGACGTCTGATTCGGGCTGCCAGTGAGTGTGGGATCGTAGGCCTGTCCGCCGCCAGCCAGACCCGCAGTCAGATATTGACTAAGATTGCAGTAGCCCGGCGAAGCGCTGGTCGCATTGGTAGCAGGATTACAAGTCGACGCCGCAAGCGCGGTCGGAACCGTCACCACATTGGTCAGTCCACTCGTTTCTCGCGTGGCCTGATAATCGGCAAAGAAGAACAGCTTATTCTTGATAATCGGGCCACCAACCGTACCCCCGAACTGCTGCCACTTGTCAGAAGGGATGAATTTCCCGGTGATCGGATTGGGAGCGTACTGCGTAAAGGGATCGCGAGCTGCAGTGGCATCCGTGCGCCTGAACCAGAAGCCGCTGCCGTGAATTTCGTTGCTGCCCGATTTTGTCTGCACGGTGACAACGCCGCCCAGAGCCTTACCAAACTCAGCGTCGTAGTTCTGCAAGTCAATCTTGGTTTCCTGAATCGCATCTAAGTTCGGATTGACTACAATAATTCCCAAAATCGGGTCCTGGTTATCCGTGCCGTCCAACTCGAACGCAGTCCCACTGAAATTCTGACCGTCCACGAAGATCTGCTGGCTTCCCTGCGGATTCTCCGTCGCCGCGTGGCTCCAGCCCACCATCTTCTGAGTGCCGGGTGAAAGCAGTTCGAACGAAGTGAAGTTCCGGTTCATGATCGGCAGGTCTTCCACATACTTCTCGTTGAACTCGATCGAAACATCGGCTCGGTCAGTCTTGAGTTGCTCGGCTTCCGCCGTCACTTCGATCTGCTCGCTGGCCGACCCAACCGCGAACTGGCCGTCGACACGCGCATCGCTATCCGCAGATAACGCAACGTCTTTAAACTCGATCGTTTTAAATCCGGGACCCTCTATCCGTACCGTGTAAATATCGGGAATTAAGTGGGTGACGGTGTAGTTCCCGCTCTCGTTGGTCGTAGTCTGGTCAGTCGTGCCCTTGCGCTGGTTGAGAACCGTGACTCTCGCATTTGCAACCGTTGCCCCCGACGGGTCGGTCACTGTCCCGATGATGCTGCCGAAAACTGCCTGACCCGATGCCTTTGGCGTCCAGAAACCGCAGAGAAGCGAGAATGCTGCCACAGCCGCAAGCGCTGACCTTTTCATGAACTTCCTCCCAGAAATTGCAACTGCCGTCCACAGAACACAGAACAGGGAAATCTCTGGACAGAACAGCCTGCAAGTCCTAGTACAAAAGAACTATTGATTTAAGTTAAACTAGGTTTCATACCGTTACCGGGTGTAAGATCCTGAAGTTGCCGTAAGATGCAGTAACCAGTTACCCTTCTGTCACATGTCTTTGACGCACGGTTACGATGTTGGGCGCGATCAGTTCTTCCAGCAAGTGGATCGGCTTATTAATAGTCATAGCTTGCACAGCTCCGAATCTCTCTGCAAATTGCTCCGCTATCTGGCCGAACGCTCGCTCGATCATCGCGGCGTACCCGTCAAGGAGTACCAGATCGCAACCGAAGTTCTGGGACGACCATCCGGCTTCGATCCCCAAAATGACTCGACGGTCCGAGTGCAGGCCGGGCGCTTACGCGTGAAGTTGGAGGAGTATTACTCTCACGAGGGGCCGGACGATCCGATCGTGATCGAGTTGCCGAAGGGATCCTACGCACTCACGTTCCATGTGCGCCCTGCGACTCCAAGGTTAATGGAAGCTCCCCGGCTGGGTGAACGGAAGACCTTACGGCAGCCGTCGAACCGCGGCTGGGCGACCGCAGTGGTGGTGCTCTCGGTTTTGCTTGTGGGCGCTGTGTTATTGGCCATCCGTGGACGGACTCAGGCTGGGGCGAAGCCACCCGTTCCCCCCGTATACCAGCTGTTCTGGAATCGCTTCGTCGCTGGGCCGCAGCAGCCCTGGGTGATCTTCAGCAATGGCAGCTTCGTCGGTCGGCCGGAGACCGGCATGCGCTACTTCAACTCCTCCGCTGATTCCGGGGCGCTCATCCTCGATCATTACACCGGAGTTGGAGAAGTGCTGGCGGTCCATCAACTGGATCGCGTCTTCGTTCTCCTCAATCAGCCGCTTCGGGTGAAGCGCGGCAGTCTATTTTCTCTGGACGACGCCAAGAACAACGATCTCATTTTTGTTGGTTCCCCGGCCGAAAATCTTACTCTTCTGGATATCCCCGGAACTCAGGAGTTTGTTTTCCAGCGGGTCGCCTCCGGGCCTCGTAAAGGCGACTTGGGGGTAATCGACATGCATCCCCAGCCCGGCGAGCCTGCAATTTTTCTGGGCAGCATCCCCTCGCAGCCGACTAGCGAAGACTACGCGGTGATTGCGCTGGTGCCGGGCATAGACCCTGCGCGCTCCTTCCTGATACTGGCTGGAACCACCACTTTCGGCACGCAAGCGGCGGCGGAATACGTCTGCCGGCAGGATTCGCTGGCGGAGTTACTGCGGCGGTTGGGAGTCTCTAAGGCGACGGACCTGAAGCCGTTTGAAGCACTGCTGCACGTGAAAGTGGCGCACGGAGTCCCGGTGATCACCGACCTTGTATCCGTACGCAAACGCGCCGGTTAGGATGCTCGCACCGCTAGATGCCGAAAATCTAGGGAGCTGGCGTCGTTGGAGGAGCGAGTTGAGGGTCCAGTTCAGCAGCTTTCCGATACTCCCCAGCCGCTTCGTCTTTTTGGCCCTTCTGGCTTAAGGCCACTCCGAGTTCGTAGTGCGCCAAAGCGTAAGATGGCATCGCCCGAATTGCCGCTTGAAACTGGGAGATAGCTCCCTCGAGGTCGCCGGCGTTGCGCAGCCGGCGTCCGGAGTTGGTGGCGAAGGTGGCGGTCTGCAAATCGGTTTTCTTCTTGCTGATCTCGGCACCCGCCTGGCTTTCGGCCGCTGCCCCAGCGGTGTCGCCGAGTTGACGCAGAATCGCCGCCAGGGTCGTATGAGCTCCCGCGAAATCGGAGTCCAGTCGAATCGCCTGGCGCAACGCGTCGGCAGCCTCCGGTAATTTGTTCATCTGCTTCAAAACTGTACCCAGCGTGTAATAAGCCTCGGCATAGTCTGGCTTAATTTGGATGGCTTCCCGCAGACGTTCCGCCGCGCCGGGAAAATCCCCCGACTGCCACAGTGTCAGTCCCAGACTGTAGTAAGCATCCGCCAATTTCGGATCCAGGCGAATGGCTTCCTTCCACTCGGCGATCGCACCCGGCAGATCGTCTTTAAGCTTGAGCGCCAAGGCCAGGTCGTGGTGCAGGCTCGCTCCAGTCGGATCAAGCTTGAGCGCCGAGTGGAACTGTGCCACGGCTGCGTCGAAATCCGTCTTCTGCAAATATGCCGTTCCCAGGTTGCCTTGAAATCCGGCGTCGTCGGGGCGAAGCCTAATGGCCTCGCGAAACTCCTTGATCGCGGCGTCGGCTTCCCCGCGTTGCAGCATAGCCAAGGCTAGATTGTTGTGAGCTTCCGGATCGGACGGCGTCAGTTCGACAACTTTGGTAAAAGCCTTCACAGCACCATCCGGATCGCTGCGCCGCTGTAATAAAAGACCCAGGCTGGTCCGCAGGGGCGCGAAATCAGGCTTGAGCTTGGCCGCTTGCTGGAAGCAACGCAGGGCTTCATCGGGATTCCCGGCCGCTTCCAGAGCCGTGCCTCGGTAATACCAAGCCGATGCATCCTGAGGATCGAGCGTGACCGCCTGTTCGAGCGCGGCTTGCGCTTTTTCACGCTCGCCTTCGTTGGAAAGAGTAACCCCGAGATGAAAGTGAGCCGGCTCGTATTCCGGATTTAGTTTCACTGCTTCACGGAACTCTTTTTCCGCCTCTTCGAACCGCGACTGCTGAGCCAACAGAGATCCAAGTTCATCGTGTAACTCAGCCTGCTGCGGCGCAAGGCGCGTGGCGTCCTTAAATTCAGCTATGGCCTCGTCCGTCTTGTTCCGTAAACTGAGTGCTCTCCCCAGTGCCTGATGCGCCTGCCATTGTTGCGGCGCTAGATCCACTGCGGAATGAAGTTCGACGATCGCCTCATCCAACAGCCCTTTGGCTTGCAAAGCTTGAGCAAGGTATGCGCGGGCAATGGCAAGCTTTGGACGCAGCCGCACCACAATCCGAAAGCGCGTGACCGCGTTGTCCAGGTCACCCTGCTGTAGCAGGACCTGACCAAGCATATTCTGAGCATCCGCATTGTGCGGATCGAGACGGACCGCCTTCTCGAAATTCGCTTGCGCCGTCGACAAGTCTCCCCGCTGCATCGCCGCAACGCCAGACTGATATGCCGTAGAACCTCCACCGTTCGGCGGCGTCTGCGCCGTTCCGGCCACACTGTACAAGATGGCGAGGACGATCAGTACGGAATGAATTCTTTGACTACAACGCATTATTCCTGGCACCCACTTTCAGGATAGCGCAACTGATCCTACCGCCCGAGTACAGCATCCGAAAGACGGCATTGACCAATATCCTTTGCACACCTACCATTCGAAGCTGAGACATGCGATTTAAATTTCCGCGCCGTCTTCACCCGGGTTACCGTCACTTTGCCTTCGCTGTAATTCTGGCCGCATACGGCGTCTCGGGTTTTGCCCAGCAGCCCAAGACTTCCCCGCCCACCAAGCCGATTGCCAACTTTACCGATGTAGCCGAAAAAGCTGGCCTAACCATGCAGGAAATCTTCGGCGGCATCGACACCAAGAAATACATCATCGAAACCACCGGCACTGGCGTCGCCATCTTCGACTACGACAACGACGGATGGCCGGATATTTTTCTGGTGAACGGCACCAGGCTTGGAGCGGCTCCCACCGGACCAGCACCCAGCAATCATCTCTATCGCAACAATCACGACGGAACTTTTACCGACGTCACCGCCAGGGCCGGACTCGCCGCAACTGGCTGGGGTCAAGGCGTCTGCGTCGGAGATTACGATAACGATGGCTGGGAGGATTTGTACATCACGTACTACGGCAAGAACCGGCTCTACCACAATCAGGGCGGCGTCTTCACCGAAGTAGCGGAGAAAGCTGGAGTCGCCGGCTCGGGGAAAAGCTGGGGAACGGGCTGCGCATTTCTCGACTATGATCGCGACGGCCGGCTCGACCTGATCGTAGCTAATTATGTAGATTTTGACCTTGCGACGGCACCCGCACCAGGCGAGCGGCCTACCTGTATATGGAAAGGCGTTCCCGTAATGTGCGGCCCGCGCGGTTTGCCGGGCGCGAAGAATATTCTTTATCACAACAAAGGCGACGGTACGTTCGAAGACGTCACTTCAAAGTCGCATATCGATCGCACCGACGGGCATTACGCGTTCAGCGTTTCCACGCTGGATTTCGACGAAGACGGCTGGCCCGATATTTTCATTGCGTGCGATAGCACTCCCAGCATTCTTTACCGTAATAATCACGACGGAACCTTTACTGACGTCGCAGTGACGGCAGGAGCGGCGTTCAATGAGGACGGCCGCGAGCAGGCAGGCATGGGATCCACCGTCGCCGACTACAATGGCGACGGCCATTTGGACATCTTCAAAACAAATTTCTCCGACGATACGTCCACTCTTTATCGCAACAATGGCGATGGAACTTTTACTGACGCAACATCCGCGGCGGGACTGGGCTTATACACGCAGTATCTAGGTTGGGGAACAATGTTTTTCGATTTCGATAACGATGGCTGGCCCGACCTGATCCTAGTGAACGGCCACGTCTATCCTGAAGTCGACAGCCAGCACCTGGGCAGCAATTTCAAAGAGCCGCGCATTCTCTATCACAACAACGGAGACGGCACCTTCACTGATATTTCAGCCTCGGCCGGGCTGGGCATTACCACTGTGGCTTCGGCTCGCGGGCTGGCGGTAGGAGATTTGTGGAACGACGGTCGAATGTCCGCCGTGATCAGCAACATGAATGCCGCGCCCAGCCTGCTGGTAAACCAGATTCACTCGCCGAATCACTGGATCGCAATTCACTTGCAAGGGACGAAGTCGAATCGCGACGGCATTGGCGCCAGGGTTTCGGTGAAGACCGAGAACCGCACCCTGGTGGACGAAGTGCGCAGCGGTTCCAGCTACATTTCCAATAGCGACATGCGGGTGCACTTCGGATTGGGAATCGCAACGAGAATCGAAAGGGTAGAAATTCGTTGGCCGAGTGGACTGGTAGAGAAGTTCACCGACTTCGCCGTCGACGCGATTCACACCATAAAAGAAGGGACGGGAACGGCAATCGCACCGGAGGTCAAGAAACCCTGATCCGCATCAGGTGAGCGTTTCTTCGTGAACCTTCGTGCCCTTCGTGCTTGAGCTCGGCAAATTGATCCAGCCTCATTTCGCTGGCTTTGGATTCTTCGCGAACTGCATCGTCCGGCTAATTCCCTGGCCTTCCTTCACAAAAATCAACTGGTTCGCCTTCACATCCTTCAGAGTGTCCACCTGCCCACTGGGCCAGCGGATCTCGATCACATCCACCTTCTCAGCCTTCCCCAGCCCGAAGTGCACCCGCAAATCGCTTTGCGAAATATAACTTCCGCCGCTGCGCACTTCATCGATCTGTTGATGAGGTTTCGATTCCCCGGCGGGATGCGTGGTGCAAATCAGTCGCGCCCCGATACCACTGCGGTTTGATTTTGTTCCGATGGTGCGGATCTTGATCCATTTGTTTTCCAGCTTAGAATCGCAACGCAATAACTGCGGATAGTCGTTCACCGTGTTGACCACTACATCGATGTCGCCGTCATTATCGAAGTCGCCGAAAGCGCAGCCCCGGCAGGGCGCCGGATCTGAAATCCCCGACCCGGCTTGAAGAGAAACATCGGCGAAATGGCCATTATGCAAATTGTGGTAAAGCAATTTCCGCTGCGCATAACCTGCTTCGGTTTTCAGTTGCTCGACCTCAGGATAAACATGGCCGTTGCAGATCAAAATATCGGGCCAGCCGTCATTGTCGAAATCGAAGAATCCGCAACCCCAGCCCAGAAATTGCGTATGCGCGCCCAAACCCGCGGTGAACGTGGCATCCTCGAAGTTGCCGCCCCCCAGGTTGTGATAGAGCGAAGGCGTGTCGCCGGCGAAGTTTGTTTTGAGCAAATCGAGGTTGCCATCCAGATCGTAGTCCGCGGCCGAAACGCCCATTCCGGCCTGCGGCTTGCCGTCAGGGCTCAAAGCACAACCGGCTTCGATGGCAACATCCTCGAACGTTCCATTTTTTTTGTTGTGATAGAGCGCACTGGCGGTGGAGTCGTTGGCCACATAAATATCAGGCCAGCCATCATTGTCGAAATCCGCGGTGAGAACGCCCAAGCCGTATGTGCCGTTCGCGCGAAAGATGCCGGCAACTTCGGAAACGTCGGTAAACGTGCCGTCTGCATTATTGTGGTAAAGAATGTTTTTTCCGCCCTGCAGACCAGGCGGCCCGCACGCCACCAGCACACCTTTATAAAGACACGGCCCCGATTCCGGTACGGGCGCTGTGGCCAGGTCCATATCGATGTAGTTGGCAACGAACAGGTCGAGATGGCCGTCGCGATCGTAATCGACAAACGAACAGCCGGTATTCCAGCGTGTGCCTTTGCCGGCTACGCCTGCCTTCTGGCTCACATCGGTGAAGGTTCCGTCACCATTGTTGTGGTACAGAACATTTTTCCCGTAATAAGTTATGAACAGATCCTCCCATCCGTCATTGTCATAGTCTCCGATGCAAACGCCCTGGCCCCAGCCAGAGTGACCTACTCCAGCCTTAGCGGTTACGTCAGTAAAAGTACCGTCGCGATTGTTGCGGAAAAGATGCGAGATTGGCTCGCTGCCGGACGGAAAGCCTTCGAGTCGCCAGCCATTCACCAGAAAAATATCGAGCCACCCGTCGTTGTCGTAATCGTAAAAAGCGACACCGCAGCCGGTCGTTTCGAGCAGATATTTGTTCTTGTGTTCGCTACCAAAAATCGTCTTCACATTAAGGCCAGACTCGCGAGCGACATTCAGAAAACTCACTCCAAGAGGATCGCTTTCGGAAGAATCTTTTTTCGAACCAGTTTTCTCGTCTGCTCCGGAGATGGCTTGCAGCCAACGCGGATTCGCGCGGCTTAGAATGCCTTCCAGCGGCAGCACCAGGCTCGATCGGCTGAGAGATTTCAGGAATACGCGACGTGAAGAAGACAAGAGGTTGGCACCTGCCCGACCCGAACGTGCTAAAATTCGCCCCTAATTCTTATATTCAGTGAACCCAGACTTTGCAAGCTCCGGAAAACCGCAGTCTCTGAGCATACGCTCACAATCTCTTTGCCACTCCTTTCGTAGCCTGCTTTCCGGTCATCGGAAGACGCCGATTTTTCTACCGGCGGCATTGATCTTCTCCCTCGTTACGTTTGCCGCCGCCCAAGCACCGGAGATCGAGCTATCGCGATCGGTCCGCACCTGGGAGTTTCTTCCTGTCGTCGGCACCCGCGCCGGTTTGTTCGGCAACGAATCTGGCAAATTCGAAGCCTGGGTTTATCCGCTGAAACTTTTTCGCGCTTTCCATCTGACTTTCCACGTGTCACAACGCGCCTTGCCCGCGGAAACTCTCGCCAGAACGCTCACCGTCACGCCAACCTCGGCAACATTGGTTTACGTCGGCGATTCGTTTCGCATCCGCGAGACTCTGTTCGTGCCGGTACGCGAACCAGGCGCCGTCATTCTTTTCGATGTTGAAAGCGACCAACCCCTGGACATAGAAGCGGCTTTCGTGGGTGACTTTGCACTGGAATGGCCAGCCGCGATCGGCGGCACATTTGAAGACTGGAATGAATCTCATCACGCGATCATCTTTGGCGAAGAGACGAAAAAGTTCGCGGCGCTGGTCGGCTCTCCAACCGCAGAACATGCTCATCTTGCTTACGACACGAACTATTCATCATCAAATGAAACGTCGTTTCGACTAGGCGTTACACAACGAGGAAAAGAAAGAAAAATGCTCGTAATCGCAGCGTCAGTCGCAGGCTATGACGATGCCCTGAAAACTTACGAGCATCTGGCTACTTCGTACCCCGATCTGCTGCGCCATTCATCCGATTACTATCGCAACTACCTCGCCCACACCGTGAACCTCGCACTGCCCGACCCTGCCCTGCAGCAAGCCTACGATTGGGCCCGCATCAGCGTGATTCAGGGACTTGTGACCAACCCTTATCTGGGCACGGGATTGGTTGCCGGCTACCGGACCTCGGGAGCGAGCCAGCGTCCCGGGTTTGCCTGGTTCTTCGGGCGCGACTCGTTTTGGACTTCATTCGCTCTTAACGCAGCGGGGGACTATGCCACGACCCGAACGGCAATCGAGTTCATCGGCAAGTATCAGCGCGACGACGGCAAGATTCCACACGAGATTGCACAAGGCGCCAATTTCGTTCCCTGGTTCAAAGATTTTCCCTATCCTTTCGCCTCGGCGGACGCGACGCCGCTGTTCATCATTGCGATGGATGACTATGTCACGCAGAGCGGCGATGTGGCTTTTGCCCGCGATTCATGGGACCGCACTTGGAAGGCTTACCAGTTTCTGCGCTCCACTTACAACGATCAGGGTTTTCCGCTGAATTACGGCATTGGGCACGGCTGGGTCGAAGGTGGTCCATTACTTCCCGTGATGACCGAGTACTACCAGNNCTCGGTACGGAGGCTCTGCGCGCACTTTCTCATTTGGCCGGATTGCTGGGTAAGGACGACATTCAGAGAGATCTGGCCGCGGAATTCCAGCGCAGACAATTGGCGCTGGACCAAGCATTCTGGTCTCCCGAGAAAAAGATGTTCGCCTTCGCGCTCGATAAAGAGAACCAGCGCGTAGATGAGCCCAGTGTGCTTTCCACTGTCCCTATGTGGTTTGAATTGCCCGAAGCCGCTCATGCGGAAGAAATGATTACGCGACTCGCCGACGCCGACCACGCGACCGACTGGGGCATGCGCATCATTTCGTCGCATTCGAAACTCTACGACGCCTCCGGATATCATTACGGATCGGTGTGGCCGCTCTTTACCGGATGGGCGTCGGTGGGCGAATACCGCTATCATCGGGCATTGCCCGCGTACTCGAATCTTCGCGCGAACGCTATGCTCACGCTGGATGGATCGCTCGGTCACGACACGGAAGTTTTGTCCGGCGATTACTACCAGTCCTTCTCCACCAGTTCGCCGCACCAGATCTGGTCGGCGGCCATGGTTGTAAGCCCGATTCTGCGGGGGCTCTTCGGTCTGCACACCGATGCGCTGGATCACCGGATCACACTGGCCCCACACCTCCCGGCGGACTGGGAGTCGTTTGCGGTCCGCAATGTTCAAGTAGGACCGGTTAGCGTGGATTTCAAGTTTCACAAGACCACCAACAGCATGACTCTCGAAGTGACACGCACTGGGAAGGGAGATTGTTCGGTGGAGTTCTCGCCAGCATTCAGTCTGCGCGCGCAAATTGTCTCGGTGGAAATGAACGGCAAGTCTCTGGAATTCCAGGTTCAGCCGAATGATGAGGATCAGCATCTGTTCATGCGATTCCCCATTAATGATGGCCCGAATATCGTGCTTATCAACACAAAGAAAGATTTTGGCCTGGCGTTGACCAACGAACTTCCTTCGCTGGGCAGCACAAGCCATGGCTTGCGTGTAATCTCGGAGTCGTGGAATAAAGCGCGGAGCGAGTTGAAAGTTGAAGTTTCAGGCGTGCCGGGCGGAGAGTACGAACTGGGAGTTTGGAATCCGGCACAGATCATTTCAGTGGAAAATGCTACGCTTACGAAACAAGGCAAACTTCATATGAAAATGCCGGACGGGCAGGGAGCAGAGTATGTGCATCGAACTATGCTCATCCATTTCGGCCCAAATTAAATGTTGCGGAATAATGCAGAAACGACGTAACTGGTCGCGCGGTCAAGTCCACCGCTTCTGACTGTTGGAAGGATTACGATTTTGGATGGAGGTCTATTTATGAATCGAACCGCCCTATCGATGGCAATCCCGTTGATTCTGTTTTGCACTTCGTGGCTGACTGCTTCGGCGCAGACATCCACTCACGCAGCGGATGCGGAAGGCCATCCATGGTGGCAGAATGCCGTCTTCTATGAGATTTATCCTCGCAGCTTCGCCGACAGCAATAATGACGGCGTCGGCGATCTGAATGGCATCACGTCCAAGCTGGATTACTTGAAAGACCTTGGCGTGGACGCAATCTGGATTTCACCCTGCTTCCCCTCGCCGCAGGTGGACTTCGGCTACGACGTTTCCGATTACGAAAATATCGATCCCATGTACGGAAACCTGGCTGACTTCGATAACCTCGCCAGTGAGGCCAAGAAGCGGAACATCCACATCATCCTTGACTTCGTGGTCAACCACACCTCGGATCAGCACAAGTGGTTTCTCGATTCGAAATCATCGCGCACCTCCGCTCATCGCGATTGGTATATCTGGCGCGATGGGAAGGGACCGGGACAGCCTCCCAACAATTGGGTTTCAACCTTTGGAGGTTCAGCCTGGAAGTTCGATCCCACCACGGGTCAGTACTACTACCATTATTTCTATCCCGAGCAGCCCGACCTGAATTGGCGCAATCCCGCGGTGAAGGACGCCATGTTCGATGTGACCCGCTGGTGGTACAACCGCGGTGTGGCGGGATTCAGGCTGGATGCGGTTGATACCTTGTTTGAAGATCCGAATCTGCAGGACAATCCCATCGCGCATCCCGGAAAGAACGCCTTCGGAGATCCGTTCGAGCAAAACAAATACAACACCAAGTTGCCTGAAGTGCACGATATTTTGCGCGGCTTGCGCCAGGTCGCGGACGAACACGATGCCGTGCTCATTGGCGAGACCTGGACGGCTGACGTCGCGGAACTCAATCAGTATTATGGCAAAGGCAATAACGAACTGCAGTTGCCCATGGATTTTCTTTTCACCATGGTCAACAAGCTTTCGCCGGTTGAATTCCGCAAGCAGATCGCCGAAGTGAATGGCGCCTCCGGCTGGCCCACATTCGTGATCAGCAATCATGACATCGTGCGTTCCTACGATCGGTACGGCGATGGCAAGCACAATGACCAGATCGCCAAGTTGATGGCGGCGCTTTATCTCACATTGCGCGGAACTCCGATTATGTATTACGGAGAAGAAATCGGAATGAAGACGACTCCGCCCACGCGTCGAGAGGAAGTGCAAGATCCGATTGGCCGCAAAGGTTGGCCCAAAGAGAAAGGCCGCGACGGCGAACGCACTCCCATGCAGTGGAATAGCAGCGAAAACGCCGGTTTTACCACCGGAAAGCCGTGGCTGCCGGTGCCTCCAACTTACAAGACTCACAACGTAGCGGATGAATCGAAAGATCCCGATTCAGTGCTTGAGTTTTACAAGCAGGTGCTCAAGCTGCGCCATACAAATCAAGCCCTGCTCGACGGAAGTTACAGCGCGATCAATGAAAATGACACCAACGTGCTTTCGTACTTACGAATTTATAAAGACCAGACGGTGGTCGTGGCCCTGAATATGTCGGGCTCGCCGCAGAAGCTCAATCTCGATCTGAAGCGCAACGGGTTCTCATCGGCCACCAGGCTAGTGGCCACCGGCAAATCGACAGCCAAAGGGGATGAAGTTTCACTCGAGCCGTTCGGAGTCTTCATCGGCCAGCTTGCAAAATAGGAACTGAAAAGTAAGGGCTTCCCGCAGAGGCGAATGCGGCGCGTTAACACTTGCACCGCAGGAGCTTTTGTCTTGCATCACTGCCGTTTTCCGACATACCACGGCGCGCTCACCGTGAAAATCCGTTCATTGCCGCGCGCCAGCAGCACCCACTCCAACAATCGGCCGCGTTGATTGTGGAGAAAATATTCGTACCATTTGTCCTCCACCAACTCCGGTATAACAACGACGATGCTGCGATCAGGATGTTTTCTCGAGAGATCCAGAACAAACTGTACGAAGGGAACGATCACGAAGCGATAGGGTGAAGGTAAAAGATGCAGCTGCGGTGGCTCCTTACCCGCCGCCTCGAACGGTTTCCTGACGTATTGTTCCCAGTCGTCTTGCAGCAATTCAGAATGCTCGTTGGGTTCCACGTGTACGGCGATCACTTCCGGAGACAGCCGGGCGGCAAATTCGATTCCCTGGCAGGTGATACTGCTCCAGCGGTCAATCGCAATCACCGCAATCGGATACTGGCTCAGACCAGCCACATTCACGGCATCCCTGCAACTGGTGAGCAGTTTCACCGCGTGATAGTGGCGGCGCACAAGCACGAAGCACCCAATCGTGAATGGAATGAAAAGCAGCGTAATCCAGGCGCCTTCTACGAACTTCGCCACCAGCACCACGCCGGTGGTAATGCCGGTGACGGTAGCGCCCAGCCCATTCACCAATGCACTCTTCACCCAGTGCGGGCCGCGATTTTTTCGCCAGTGCATCACCATGCCGGCCTGCGAGAGTGTGAATGCCAGGAACGCGCCCACGGCATAGAGCGGGATCAGCCGATCGGTAATACCTCCGAAAAGAAGCAATACTCCGCCGCATAGCAATGCCAGCACGACGATGCCGTAGGTATAGACCAGCCGCCTTCCCCGGTAGCCGAAGACGTGTGGCAGATAATTATTCTGCGCGATGGCGCGGCAAAGGCGGGGAAAGTCAGCAAACGCCGTATTTGCCGACAGCGAGAGCACCACCAGGATCGCGCCGATCGTCAAGTAGTAAAAAATTCCCTTGCCAAAGACCGCAGCGGTGAGCATGGAAAGAACGCTCTGGTAACCGGGCTGACCTGGGTCGGTCGCGGCAATCCCGTAAGTCTTCACCAGATAAGAAATTCCCGCCAGCAAAACGGCCAGCAGAAAAATAATCACGGTCAAGGTGCGTTGCGCATTCTTCACCGTAGGCTCCCGGAACGCTTTCACTCCGTTGCTCACAGCTTCCACGCCAGTCAAGGCAGTGCAGCCGCTGGCGAAAACCTTCAGCAGCAGCCAATAGCTGACCGCTTCGGTCATGGCCGGCGGAGGCGGAGGAGCGACGACTGGTGTGGGATGCCCGCCGCTGAGGATCACTCGGAGCACGCCTCCTGCGATGGTGACGAGGAGTGTGCCGACGAACAAGTAAGTAGGAACGGCGAAAATAGTACCCGCTTCACGAACACCGCGAAGATTGAGGATGGTGATAACAATCAGAATGCCCAGGCAAATAGAAACGGTGTGCGGCAGCAAAGACGGAACCGCCGAAATCAACGCCCCCACTCCCGCGGAAATGCCAACTGCAGCCGTGAGAACGTAATCGGCAAGCAGTGCCGCCGCCGCGAGTAGTCCCGCAGGTGCGCCAAGATTGAAGCGCGCCACCGTGTAAGAACCGCCGCCGGAGGGATAAGCCGCGATGGTCTGACGATAGGAAAAGTACACGATCACTAATAACGTGATGATGGCCGCGCTGATGGGAACGATATAGCGAACCCCCAGAAGGCCAAGCGGGATCAGAAGACTGAGAGCCGCTTCCGGGCCATAGGCAGCCGAACTCAGCCCGTCCAGGCCAAAAATGGGGACACCTTGCGCCGGACCGACCTGCTCGGCGCGTTCGTCAGTAGTTTTGATGGGCTTGCCGACAACGAGATCAAGAATGTTCATGAGGAATCGTATCCAACCAATCTCTTCAAAGCCGAGCTAGTTTAGCAAGGACTAAGACAAAACGGCGCACCGCATACGGAGCAAATGTCCCAGCAGTCAGGCAATCACCCTATTTTGAGGAAGACAGGAATAAATAACAATCAGTGTGGATCGATCGAGGTCTGAAAAACAAATATGAATCGCAAAACAATTTCTGAGCAACCGGATCAGCAACGCTGGAAGCAACTTTTTGAAGGATCATTGAACAGGCTCAATGGGCGCGCGGTCCCGGCCTCCAAACAACCTATCTTACGGCCCAAACAAGATAGCCTGAATACGTTCGAATCCTCGAAGGCAGCCATCGAAGCCGCAGCGAATTCACTGGCAGCACTGTGGCAGATTTCGACCTCGAAGCGCCGTACTGTGTAGTCGAACGAAAAAAAGCCAACTCAGCCACGAACGTCCCCGGCAGGCGTACGGAGAGAAACCGAATGAGCGCTAAGTCGTCGGAAACGATGATGGACCTGTTGAAAGAGCTGGCGCTGCTCAAACAGTTGGATGAGAAATTCGAAAGAGAGGCCGGATCGAGCCTTGAGATCTCCGAATTTGAGCTCCGCCAGGACCGGCAACGGGAAATAGCCAACCAGATTAAGGCTCTCGCGGAACCAGCAAGCGAGTAGCAGAATAACCTCGTCAATAGGCGCGGAGCCTTAGCCGCACCTCCGGCGATCGCAGTCGGCCTCCGCACAAAGAGATCACTTAGTTGGTTAGATGGTGAGCGCGGTAGGAATCGAACCTACAACCTTATAATGTGCGCGATGATCATTTCACCTGGCTTAGTCCGGAGAAACTTTGCGGAAGTTGTGACAAATCCTGAGGCAAAAGCGCAGCAGGTGCACTGGTCACAAACATACTCCGAGAGCCTGCGGAATTCCCGGGGAAGAACGGATCTATTGTGCGAGCGCTCTGGCGGTGCCTTTTGCCTCGAGGGTCTTCATAAGATCCAGAATCATGTGAACAACCGCCTCATCGCCGATCTCAGTATTGATCATGGTATGGTAAATTGGGCGGTCAGGCCACTCGACGTGGAAATATTTTTGGATGAAATCGACGCGTTCCCGATCAACCGTATCCACAAGCTGTTCGGCTTCCTGCTCGCTCTTGCCTCGAGCCAACAGGCGCCGCACTTTATCTTCTCTCGGAGCATAAAGAAACACGCGCAACGTGTCCCGGCGGTTCTTGAGAAACTGCTGCGAGCCCCTTCCGACGATGACAGAGTTGCCGGTTTTCGCCGCATGCTGAACGACTTGTTCCGTAAACTTCAAAATGCATTCGCTATCGACCAGTTTGAGCTTGTGCGCATTGATGCTTCCTTCATAACTTCCGCGTAAGAACGACTTGAAGAGCCGGTAGTAAAGGGGATCGGTTCGTTCCTCTCGACCCTCGACGACTGTCTTGGGGCAATCGGCAAGCCGGGCGATCTCCTCCGTCAGCAACTGATCCCAAAGCTTCCAGCCCAGCTGCTTGGCAAGGAGTTGAGCAATTTCGCCGCCGCCGCATCCATACTCGCGTTCAATGGTAATGATTTTGATCATCTGCGTCGCAATATTCCTGGGCCCAACGGTTCAAACCGGAACGGCGAGAACGGGGCACGGTCCCAGCTGCATCACTCGATAGGTAGTCGATCCAAACACGGCTCGATCCAATGCGCCACGGCCACTTACTCCCATGGTCACCGTGTCAAATTGCCCCTCCAGCGCGAGTTGAATGATTTGCTGGTATGGCTTTCCTACGCGTACCGCCGTCTTGGTCCTCAGGGTCTTGCGTTCCTCCGGTGCGATGAGTTTATCGAGCTTCTCCGTGGCTGTCGCGATGGTTTTTTTCATCGTGGCCGGACTTGGAACCTCCTCCAACACGTGCAGCAGGGTAAGCTCGGCATCGTACTCCGCTGTCACTGAAATAGCATAGTTCAAAGCACGCTCTGCATTCTTGGAGAAATCCGTACACAAGAGAATTCGACTCAAGTGGTGGACGTGGCGGCGCTCGTCACCTGGAGCCGTAGGGTCGTGCGGCGGCTTGGATATTGCCAGCACCGGGCAGGGAGCTGTGCGCATCACCCGGTCGGTCACCGACCCGAGCACCAAACGGTCAAACCCTCGCCGACCGTGAGTTCCCATGAAGATCAGGTCCGTTTTCCTCGCCGCCGCCAACGACAGAATACAGTCCGCGGCCGTCCCCTCGTGCACCACGAGTTCCGGCTGGATTTCACCGTGGGCGTACTCTTTCACGAATTCCCGCAGGCGCTCCTTGCCACCCTCGTGAAGCCCCCGGCAGAACTCCGCATAATCTCCCGTAGAGGCAACATACTCGGCGTAAGGATATCGCGATAGCTCCACGATGTGCTGCACCACCAACTTGGCTCGATAATGCTCAGCCAGCGACAGTGCATAGCGATATGCCCTGATCGAAAACTCGGAGAAATCAACCGGGCAAAGGATGAGCTTAATTTCCAGCATGACTGCGTCTCTGATGCTCGCGCTCGACCGCGCTACTCCGATTCATTATTACTCCGCTATCCTTACCCCGCCACCACCCGGATCGTTCTTCTTTAAAGCAAAAGCCAGACAGAACATGATTGCCGCACCGACGCAAAGGACCATGAAAGTGTCAATATATGCCAGGCTTGCCGCCTGTGCTTGCAGGGACTGATAGATCCTGGCGTAGGCCGTTATCTGCGCCTCGTGCTTACCCACACCGGACGTAGCCAGCTGCCGAGCCAGCCCGTTCGCCGCATTCACAAAATTGGGGTTATCGACCCTGACATTCTCCACCAGCCTTCCCTGGTGGAATTGCGAGCGCCGCGCAATCAATGTCGTGACCAGAGACGTGCCCACGCTGCTTCCCATATTGCGCATGAAATTAATGATTCCGGCGACCGAGTTGTTCTTCTCCGGCGCAATTCCGATGTAAGCTACCAGCGTAATCGGCACGAACAGGAATCCCAGACCAATCACCTGGATGATGCGCAGCCAGGTGGCGGCGCTGAAGCTAATTTGCAGGTCAATCCGCTTCGTTGAATAGAACATGGCGATGGATAGGGCCAGCCAGCCGAAGGCAATCAGGTAGCGCGCCTGGATCTTCGTAGTCAGTTGGCCCATGATGGGCATCTCAAGCAGCAAAACAAGGCCTCCCGCCGAAAGAGCAAGCCCAGCGAGTTGGGAGGTGTACCCCACGAGTGTCTCGAGGAACTGCGGCATCAGGACCAGACTGCTGAACAACAGGATTCCCAGAGTGAACATCATCAGGCTCGAACTTGCGAAGTTAAAGTTCTTGAACATGCGGACGTCGATGATAGGTGCCTTCTGATTCCACTCCCAGATCATCAGCGAGATCAGGCATGCGGTCGCGACGACCACTAAAGTGGTGATGAAGCGCGATCCGAACCAGTCATCCTCCTGGCCCTTGTCCAGCAGTACTTGCAACGCCCCGATACCCAGAGTCAGCAGGGCGATGCCAATGTAGTCCAACTTCACCCCGGCCGACTTGAGCTTGCTTAGATAGGGAGGGTCTTCGACAAAGCGTCGCACCAGAAACCATGTGGCCAAGCCGACCGGGAGGTTGATAAAAAAAATCCACCTCCAGGAATAGTTGAAGGTGATCCATCCGCCTAAGGTTGGCCCGATGGTGGGTGCCATGATGGCCGTAATGCCATAGAGCGCGAACGCCATACCTCGCTGTTGCGGCGGAAACGTGTCTGCCAGAATGGCCTGAGCCATCGGCTGCAACCCGCCGCCGCCCGCGCCTTGCAGCACTCGGAAGAGAAGAAGAAACCCGAGACTCGGCGCGATACCGCAGAGAAAAGAACTTACCGTGAAGATAGTCAAACAGGCCATGAAAAAGCGCTTCCGNNGTGTCGAGCACCTCCATGAAGGCCGCCAGCGCCACCACAACGGCAATCAGCCAGGGATTGTACTTGGGCCGCCAAACTGCCTGGTCGAGTGTGAGAGCAGCGGAACTCATTTGAGGTATACGTCCGGCACCACGTTCATGCCCGGTCGAAGCAGGCGATCCCGGTTTTCTCCGGGTTCGAGAACGATCTTTACCGGAATCCTCTGGACGATTTTCACGTAGTTTCCAGTGGCATTCTCCGGTGGAAGTAAACTGAATAGCGGGCCGGTCGCTCCCGCAATGCTGTCCACATGGCCTTTAAACGTCCGGCCGCTCGAATCCACATGGATTTCCGCTTTCTGCCCAACGCGCATGTGCCTGAGCTGCGTCTCTTTGAAATTGGCGGTGACCCACACTTCGTCAAGCGGCACCACGGTGAGGAGCTGCTGCCCGTCTTGAACGTTCATCCCAACAACCACCGTCTTATTCACTTCACCGCTGACTGGAGCGACGATTTTCGTGTATCCGAGATTCAGTCGGGCCTGCTCGAGTAGCGCGCGCTTTTCCTCAACATCGGCGATCGCAGCCCGCACGCGAGCCTGGGTCGACGACACTTGCTGTGGCCCGGTCTCCGCATATTGGTGGTTCGCATCGGCTTGCGCCAGACGGCTCCGGGCCTGTTGAACGAATTGCTGTGCTGCCGACTCACTGGCGCGAGCTGCCGATACGGTCGCCGTGCTGGATTTGGCGGTGGCCAACGCTTGATCGTAGATTTGCTGTGATACCTCCCGCTTGTCGACCAGTAACTTATAACGGTGCAGATCGTCCTGCGCCCTCACATCGTTCGCTTCCGTCGCCTCCAGTTGAGCATGGGCCGCGGTGAGTTGCTTCTCGGCAGCCGCGACTCCTGCGTTGGCGTCTTCCACGCCAGACGCAGCAAACCTCAATTGGCTTGAAGTATTTACCGAAGTAATCGGAACCGTGATATTCAGCGATTGGGCGGTTGCTTCGGCATTGGTGAGATTGGCTTGCGCCTGCGCCACCGAAACCTCATAGTCTTTCGGATCGATCTCGACCAGCACTGTGCCTTTCTCCACCCACTGGTTGTCGTCTACGTTGACCCGCACCACATAGCCGGATACACGTGCGCTGACCGGATAGAGGTGAACATCAATCTGGGCGTCGTCAGTGGATTCGTAGCTGCTTAGATAGCGCCACAAAAATAGGCCGGCGACAAGCACCACTGCGATAACGACCAGAATCACGATGTTTCTGCGGCGCTTGGAAGTGCGGTGCATCGCCGGGGTGCGTTGCCTGTCCGTCAAGGGCGAAGGATCGACCGGAGATTCCTCGCTTGCTTCAGGTACTGAACGGGGTAAGTTCTCTTCCGCCATTTTCACTTTCCTCTGAAAAATTCCTTGACGCCCTGCTCAGCGATGCCCAGAGCGCGAACCAGCGAAATCTTCGCGTAATTATAGTTGTAGAGACTCGATATGTACTGTTCGTGCGCGCTCGCGACTGCTTCCTCCGATTGCACCACTTCCACGGTATCGGTAACTCCCGCGCTGAAACGATCACGTGATTGAGTCAGCGTCTCTTCCGCCAAATCAATGTTGCTGCGCGCCACGTTCACCTGATCCGCCGACGACTGTAGATTCAGCAACGCCGCACGCACATCGGAGTCGATCTGTGCTCGCAGACTGTCGAGGCGCTCGCGGCTCTGCTCCAGTCTCGCATCGGCCTGCAAGACATCGGCGTGAACGCTGCCCCCCTGAAAGATCGGAATCGACAGTGTTCCGCGCACGTCGGCTACTGGCGTTGCTATGGAGGGATGCGATCCCGCCAAGCCGTAATCCGCGTTAAAGGAAAGCGATGGGAGATAGCCGGCCACCGCCGTCTTTCGGGCAAATTCCGCCGCGCGTACGTCAGTCATGGCCGCCTGGTAATCGGAACGCGAAGCGTACGCGCGTTTCAGAGCCTCATCGACGGTGATTTCTTCGAACGCCTGGTACGGCGACTTGTCGGTGAATTCAAATTCCTGGCCGGGAGCCAGGCCGATGACGCGCGCCACGGTCAGCTTCTGGATGGCGAAGTTGTTCTTCGCCTGGATCAACTGTTGTTGTCGGGTCTGGAACTCGACCTTGGTGCGCAGGCCATCGATGTCCGGCGAAGTACCGGCATTGATCTGGTCCGCTGCCTGATCGTAGAGCGCCTGTGCTGTCTTCACCTGCGCTTCTGCCGTTTCAATGCGGGCTTCGTCGGCGATGGCCTGCAAATAGACATAGCCCACGGCGAGTACGACGAGGTCCCGAGCATCCTTGAAAGTATAAGCAGCGGATTTCAGGCTCTGGCTGGCCGCGCGGGTGGCGTTGATTGACTTCCAATCGAACAGGGTCTGGCTCACCGAGGCACGCGCGTCAAAGAAAGAAAAAGGTCCGACCGATGGCGGGATATGCAGAAGGTTAGCGAGACCGGCAAAGCCGAGCTCATCAATGTTGAGCTTCGACGCCGCCACATAAGGCGCTGCGGTCACGTGGGGCAAGAGAGCGCTCAATTGCTCCCAGCGCTGTCCTCGGGCCGAGCCGATATCCGCATGCGAAAGCAGCAGTCCGAGATTTTGCTTCAATCCCCGGTTGATGGCGTCCTGCAACGACAGCGGGATAACACCAGGAACAAGCTTGGCCGGCACGCTGCCTGCGAACGGGCTCACTCCACTCGTCCCGGGAATGGCTTGGCCTGGATTGCTCGAACCGGGTGTGGTCTCGGTTTGTGCAAGAGATGGTGCTGCTGCTCCACAAATCAAGATTCCAGAGAGCAGGAAAACGCGGCGGCACTCGTGAATTCTCAAGGGAGACTCCTTAGCCTCGAATCTTGCGGCGAATCTTTGCGGCGGTGAACGCCGCGAGGCAATATCCTATTCTGGCCGATTATTTCTGGCAAACGAATTCAAAATCGATCCACAACCTCCGGTTCTCTACGGCGGTGGCATCCCTCAGGTTGAGCCCTTCATGCAGGGTCGCATCGCTTTCCCGGCTGATTCATCTGAGCAACCAATCTGGGTTCGGGAAGGCCACGGAAAACAGCTAGCTCGCATGCCAGCCTATTCGTTATGGAAAAACGACATTGGGGATAATCGTCGACCCGCGTTCGAGACTCTTGTAGCACGAGACTTCGGCCCGGACAATGACCGGCCCGGAAGGAGTGCCTCTGAATCAGGATCGGAAATCGNNAGATGCAGGCGGCTCGCAGGATTTCGTTGTGGCTCTGGAGGTAGATAAATCATCTTTCGAACCGAGCAATTGTGAACATCACGCCATCCTTCGCAAGGCGCATCATCTCTGTAGGATAGGGACGGGTCGCGGCTGGAAGTTGTAACGGCAAAGCTGATTGCGGCAACTGCCGGAGTGGCCACCGCATCTCCTTTGTTGGACCAGGCCGTTCGGTTGTAAACTTTCGCCAGCGCCCCATTCGGCCCGTCGACAACTGAAGCCCGAAAACGTTGTGCGGAGGGAATCCTGCATGTTGATTCAGGTCG
>PLUI01000166.1 GCA_003164855.1 Acidobacteriaceae bacterium | reverse complement strand
CCGGGAAAACGTTTGTTTCCTTCAGAGGATCCACCAGCGAACGCCCGGCCTCGACGGCCTTTCGCGTTGCTGTGATCGCTCTTTCAACCACGGCGTTTCCGGAAGTGCGCGCCGTAATATCGAGGCCTTCCAATATGGGCACGCCGCTGGAAATCANNCCCTGCGGTGTGCCGTACCAGAATTTCACCGCAAACACGATGCCCACAAAAAACACCAGGATCAGCAGGCCGTAGATGCTGCCGATAAAGCTGCTGAGCATAATCACGATTCTGGTGGGTAGCGGCAGGTCCACGCCGAGTCCATTAAACAGCGTGGTGAAAATCGGCACCACCTTCCACAGAAGAAGAATAATCACGCCGCCGGCAATACCCAGCACGGCGGTTGGATAGATCGCCGCCGACTTCACCGCGCGCTTCANNGAATACCGCCCGTCTCGCCCGCTTCCACCATGTTGTAATACAGCGGGTCGAACACCTTCTCGTACTGCTTCATCGAGGCGGAAAGTGTGGCGCCTCCTTCCACCGAGGCCCTCACGCCGTTGAGGATTTTTTGAAAGGTCTTGTTTTCCTGCTGGCCCGCGAGAATTTCCAGACACTGCACCAAGGGCAAGCCGGCGTCGATCATTACCGAGAACTGGCGCGTGAAGATGGCCAGCTCTTTTGAATCCACCCCTCCCCCGAACGTGGGAATGTTGAACTCTTTCCCCTTCTCGGAGAGCTTACTGATGTTGATTTGCTCCCGTTTAAGCGAGGTGGTCGCCTCGGCCTTGGTGGCAGCCGTCCGCTCGCCCGTGACGGTTGCGCCCGCCCGGTTGACTCCTCGATATGTGAATACCGGCATGATCTGTTCCCTCCTCTTTCTCTATCTGCAGTTACCGCCGGACAGGCTGTTTGCCGGTTGTAGGCGGCGAAACGACCCCGCGGTTGATCAAGTCTTGTAATTCGTCTGGATTCGATGAACGCGCGAGCGCCACTTCTATCGTAATTAACTTCTGTTGATAGGCGTTCGCTAGGCTCTGATTGAACGTCTGCATTCCGGATGTGCCCGTGCCGGTCTGCATGGCCGAATAAATCTGGTGAATCTTGTCTTCGCGAATCAGGTTACGAATGGCGGCGGTAGGAATCAGAATCTCCATCACCATCGCGCGACCCCGGCCGTCGATCTTCGGCAATAGGGACTGGCAAAGAATTCCTTCCAGCACCATTGATAACTGCGCGCGTACCTGCGGCTGTTGGTGCGCCGGAAATACGTCAATGATGCGGTTAATCGTCGACACCGCCGAGTTGGTGTGCAAGGTGGCGAACGTCAAGTGTCCGGTTTCGGCGATGCGCAGGGCCGACTCAATGGTCTCCAAGTCACGCATTTCGCCGATGAGTACGACATCGGGGTCTTCACGAAGAGCAGCGCGCAATGCATCGGTAAAGCTCTTGGTGTCGGCATGCAGTTCGCGCTGATTGACCACGCAGTTCTTGTTCATGTGCACGAACTCAATGGGGTCCTCGATGGTGAGGATGTGGTCATGACGCTCGCTGTTAATTTTGTCGATCATCGCGGCCAGAGTTGTCGATTTGCCCGAGCCGGTTGGTCCGGTCACGAGCACGAGCCCACGCGGTTTGTCACAAAGCTTGCTGACGACCGCAGGCAAGCCCAGCTGGTTGAAAGATTTGATCTCGAAAGGAATCAAACGGAAGACGGCAGCCGTGGCTCCGCGCTGATTGAATACATTCGCGCGGAAGCGAGCCAGGCCTTTCAATCCGAAAGAAAAATCGAGTTCCAGACTTTCCTCGAAGCGGTGCTTCTGCGAATCCGTCATGACGCTGTAGGCGAGTTGCTTGGTCTCGGCCGGCGTCATCTGCGGTAAATCGAGCGGCACCAGGTGGCCATGCACACGGATCTGCGGAGGCGAGTTGGTGGTGATGTGTAGATCGCTGCCATTCATCTCCAGCATTCTTTTGAGCAGATCGCTTAACGACAACCCCATAATTGTGTTCCTTCCTCTAGATCGCTGAGCATTTCATCGCAAATCAGTGAATCGTCTCGCGGGCCACTTCTTCGAGCGTGGTCATTCCCGCGGCAACTTTAATTAGTCCGCTGCGGCGTAACGTGATCATGCCGCGCTCGATCGCCTTCTTTTTCAATTCCACCGCCGATGCGCCAACCAGAACCAGTTCCCTGATTTCGTCATCCACTTCCATAACTTCGTACAGACCGCAGCGTCCCTTGTAGCCGGTGTTGTTGCAGACGCCGCAGCCCTTGCCCTTTTGAATTTTCACCGTCTTCGCTTCTTCGGGCGAGAAACCTTCTTCGATCAAGGTCTGCACGGGAACCTCCACGGTCTCGGTACATTCCTTGCAAATGCGCCGGATCAGGCGCTGGGCGCAGATCAGGTGGACCGAGGTCGCGACGAGAAAGGGCTCAATACCCATGTTCATCAGCCGCGTAATAGTTTCAGGTGCACCGTTGGTATGCAGAGTGGAGAGCACGAGGTGGCCGGTGAGAGCGGCCTTGATGGCGATTTCCGCGGTTTCAAAGTCGCGGATTTCGCCGACCAGGATGATGTTTGGATCTTGCCGCAGGAAGGAACGGAGGGCGGCGGCAAAGTTCAATCCGATCTGCTCCTTCATCTGCACCTGGTTAACGCCGGCCAACTGAAATTCGACGGGATCTTCCGCCGTCATAATGTTGGTATCGGGTTGGTTCAGGCGGGAGATGGAGGAATACAGCGTGTTGGTTTTTCCTGATCCTGTTGGGCCCGTCACCAGCACCATGCCGTAAGGTTTGAGAATGGCTTTTTCGAACTTGACCAGAGACTCAGGCTCGAAGCCCAGTTTGGTCATGTCGAGGCGCAGGTTTTCTTTATCGAGCAAGCGCAGCACGATTTTTTCACCCCACAGCGTGGGCAGCGTGCTGACACGGAAATCGAGCTGCTTTTTGCGGCCGCCGATGTTCATCTTCAACATGATGCGGCCGTCCTGCGGCAAGCGCTTTTCGCTGATATCCAGCTTCGCCATGATTTTAAGGCGTGAGGTAATTGCGTCCTTAAGCTTGATGGGCGGCGACATGATCGCTTGCAGCACGCCGTCAATACGGAAGCGAACGCGGAACTCTTTTTCGTAAGGCTCGATGTGAATGTCGCTGGCGCCCCGCTTGACCGCGTCGGTGAGCACCAGATTCACCAGCTTTACGACGGGAGCCTCGTCCGCAGCTTTTTCCAGCTGGGACAGCTCCATTTGCTGCTCTTCGGCCTGCAGTTCGACGTCGCTTTCGTTCAGCTCCGACATCGACTGCATAACGGTTTCGAGGTCTTCTTCTTTTTCCTTCGTGCCGCCGTACGATTTCTCGATGCCCGCAAGAATCGAACTCTCGGAGGCGACGACCGGCTCGATGTTGAAGCCGGTCATGAACTTGATGTCGTCCATGGCGAAGACGTTGGTGGGATCGACCATCGCGATGGTGAGTGACGCACCCACGCGGCTTAAGGGCAGAATCTGATATCGCTTCGCCGTTTCAAAAGGAATCAGCTTGACCACGGCGGGGTCGATTTCAAAATACGAAAGGTTGATGGCAGGAACGCCATACTGCCGGGAGAGAAAATTNNCCCAGCCGTTGAGACATACGTCGATCTCCTATCCACTAAGTGGAACCATGCCGGCAACATCGCCGGCATTTGCACGAAGCGCCGCTTTTTGTTTTGGGAGAAGAGCGGTGTCTTTGTGTTGACACAAATTGTCAACGCAAGTCGATTACCTTACCAGTTACCGTAGTACTTGGACTTGTCGCGGCGCCGAGGGTGCCGCAGGCAACGCTGGGAAACCCGCGCCAGATGAACGTTTTTTCCATCGAACCCAGGATCGCGGGCTGGAGTACATGCCCTTCGGTAAGGACGAGCAGGGATTTTCACGATCGCCTAGACCCGCCCAGGGTCGGCGTACACTCAACCATGAGGAGAGTACAGCTTTGGCGGCTGATGCGAGAAACACTCTGATTCAGACCTACTACCGCGCCTTATTTCAGGCCTGGGGACCGCAGAACTGGTGGCCTGCAAGGTCGCGATTCGAAGTGATCGTGGGCGCTTATCTGACGCAAAATACAGCGTGGACCAATGTAGAAAAAGCCATGGCGAATCTTCGCGCCGCGCGATTGCTCAGTGTGAAGGGAATCCGCAAGGTGGCGCTGGCTGAGCTGGAGCGGCTGATCAGACCCTCTGGTTATTTCCGTCAGAAAGCGCGACGCTTGAAAACTTTTGTCGATTTTCTCGACCAACAATATGGAGGCTCGCTGACAAGGATGTTTGCGCGGCCCACAAAAGAGATTCGGGAAGAACTCCTCAAATTGAATGGCGTAGGGCAAGAGACCGCTGACTCCGTCCTGCTCTACGCGGGGAATCATCCGGTGTTCGTGGTGGACGCTTATACACGACGGATTCTTGCGCGCCATGCGATCTTGACCGATGACGCCTCTTACGAGGATGTCCGGAAATTACTTGAAAAATCCCTGGCGCCGCTGGCGGAGTCTGCCGACAATTCGGAGGAATCCTTCAACCCGCAACGAACGGCAAGTTTTCCGAATCCTCCGCATCCGCCGTCACCGATGAGCGCGGCAAAGCGAACCGCTCTTACTCAGGTCTACAACGAGATGCACGGCCTAATCGTGGGCGTGGGTAAGAACTACTGCAAAAAATCACAGCCTGAGTGTGACGGATGTCCTTTACAAGCTTTCCTGCCTGATCTTAAGTAAATTCACAGCCCCGATGAAAAGGCATGATGTCATGGGATCCTTCGCCTCAGCGCTAACATTCTCACTGGTCTCCACCTTCGTCCTTACCAGTCCGGCCCAAAACCTGCGCCAGGCAGCGGACCAGGATGGATTACTGGTGAGCACCGCTGTACGTCCTTCACAGCTAACCGAACCGGCTTACGCTTCCACCCTGGCTCGCGAATTCAACATGGTGGAAGCGGAAGATGCGATGAAGTGGTGGGTTCTTCGGCCCGACGCCGCGACCTACGACTTTGGTCAAGGTGACGAACTGGTTCGCTTTGCCCAAGCGCACGGAATGAAGGTCCGCGGCCATTGCCTGGTCTGGGGACGCTCGAACCCGGAATGGCTGACGCAAGGTCATTTCACCGCACTGCAACTATCACGCCTTCTGCACGAACACATCGATCGCGTGATGGGCCACTACGCTGGACAAGTTTTCGCCTGGGATGTGGTCAACGAAGCTCTGGATGAAAACGGAAATGTGCGGAGTTCTATCTGGTACGACGAACCGGGTATCGGATTTTCCGGACATGGAACGGAATACATCGAGCGGGTTTTACGCTGGGCGCATGAGGCGGATCCGCACGCATTGCTTTTTTACAACGAGGCGGAAGGTGAAGGACTGAACCGGAAGTCGGATGCGATCTATGCCATGGTCAATGATTTCAAGCGTCGTGGCGTCCCGATTGATGGAGTGGGATTGCAGATGCACATATCTCTTGCCGACGCGGATATTCCCGCGATCGCTGCGGACATTTCCACGAACATTGCGCGGCTCACGGCGCTGGGGGTGCAAGTTCAAATTACCGAGCTTGACGTTTCTCTACCGCTCGATTCCAGCGGTCTGGCGCGAGCGGAAGACCTGTCCCGTCAAGCCGACGTGTATCGCGCCATCGTAAGGGCTTGCCTGAACAGCGCCGGCTGCACGGCAATCCAGACCTGGGGATTTACCGACAAATATTCGTGGATCGGTTCCCATTCCCGCGGGGCTCGCGGACAGGCGCTGCCCTTCGATCGCACCTACCAGCCGAAAGCCGCCTATCGTGCAGTGTTGGAGGAGATCCTCGCAGGCCGCTCTACTCGCCATTGATACGCTCGGCGCTATTGCCGCAAGGGGATCGTGAGACCCTTCCCGCATCCCAGCCAGCATCTATAATGAGTTCCAGTCCATTCGCCGTATGCCGTATGCAGTAGCTGCATCGGCTGCATTGCTAGATTTGGACTGCCAATTTGGACCTGAACTCGCGTGCTGCAGACCGCTCCAACTCGACCGTCGAAAACTTCCAACCGCAAGCAGGTGATTATCCTGCTGACGGTAGCGGTTTTTCTGCTGCTCGCAATCCTGGCTTCGCAAACGGCATTTAACGAAACGATACTGCGTCCCGGAACCAATCAGCAGGTCGTGGTTTTCTATGCCCTCTCACTGCTGATTTCTCTTCTGTTCGTCGCTCTCACATTCGTGCTGGCCCGCAACCTGCTCAAATTGCTGGCCGAGCGCCGTCTGGGGGTGCTGGGGTCGAAGTTTCGCACGCGCATGGTGGTGGGAGCCCTGCTGCTTTCATTCGNNCCGGTGGAGGAGGTTCGCGCGGATACGGATGCGATGGCCTCGCTGCTGGCCAACTATGCGGCACAGAACGCGCGTTCAGAAGCCACCTCCATTGCCGCTTCGCCTGAAACCCAACGCGCTTTTGAAGGTCATGGATTCTTCACGGCGGTGGAGGAATTTCGCAGCCACGAATCCACTTTGCAAGGCGGATTTGTGCTTGCGCTAGAAAATGGAGTAGCGGAGGCGAGTCTCGGAGTTCCTGCACCCTGGCCAGTGTTGAAAGAAAGGCTGCCGCTGGCACAAGCCGCCGCCAACCAGCCCGCCCGCTTCACCTGGGAGCAGACGGAATACACGCTAGGCAGCGCTCCGGTGGGAAGGGATGGCTTGATTCTGGTGGCGATGCCGTTGCCGCCGGAGTTCTCGCGAACGGTCAAGCAGATCGAAGCCAGCCAGCAGCGCTATCTTCAGCTCAGTCTGGAGCGCAAACACGTGCGCCAGACCTATATGGGCCTGCTCTTGCTGCTCACCATGATGGTGCTGTTCGTCAGCACGTGGCTGGCGCTTTTTCTCTCGAAGCTGGTGACTCGTCCGCTGGCGGCCTTGGCGGAGGCGACGCAAGAAATCTCGCGCGGGCGTCTGGATTACCGTATCGACGTAAGCGCTGCCGACGAAATCGGAGATCTTGTCCGTTCCTTCAATCGCATGGCGGAGGAGCTGGAAACCAGCCGGCGGCAGATCGAAGCCTCCAGCCGCGACGCGACTGCCGCCAATGCCGAGCTGGACCAGCGCCGTCGGCAAATGGAGACCATTCTCGAAAGCATACCCACTGGCGTCCTGTCGCTCGATGCCGGCCGCCGCGTCACGCACGCCAACCAAGCATTGCAACGCATGTTCTATCCCGAAGGCTACACGGAGGGACAGCACTTGCTGCGCGGGGCGCAACTGGCGGACGTATTCCCGGCTGAAGTGCTGCAGGATCTCGAACCCTTGCTGCGCCGCGCCGATCGCATGGGGATGACCACCAGTCAAATGGAAACGTCACTGCAGCGCACGTCTCTGAACGTGGCGGTCACGGTGGCAATCTTGCGCCATCAGGACGAACGGTCGGGATATGTGATCGTCTTCGAAGATCTCTCGGATCTGTTGAAGGCGCAGAAACAGGCGGCCTGGCGCGAAGTTGCGCGCCGGGTCGCGCACGAAATCAAGAATCCGCTTACCCCGATCGCGCTCTCGGCCGAACGCATTCAGCGCCACTTGGAGCGCGCCACGGTTCCCGACAAAGCGTCCCTGGAGATTGTCCGATCCTGTGCCGAAACCATTGCCGGCGCCGTTGAAACGGTACGCCGGTTGGTGGATGAGTTCTCGACACTGGCTCGCTTCCCCGCATCCAATCCTCACCCTGCCGATATCAACGAAGTCATCGAGAGCGCGCTGTCCATGTTCAATGGAAGAATGGACGGCATCGATGTACACACCGCGCTCGCCCCGGACCTGCCGAAGGTTATGGCGGATGCGGAGGCGATCAAGCGGGCCATCGCTAACCTGGTAGATAATGCCGCCGAGGCGATGCAGAATTCTCTGGTGCGCGAGATCCAGATTTCAACCTCGCTGGTGGCCAGCCGCGACGCCGTCGAAATCACCGTAGCAGATGCCGGCCATGGCGTGACCCGCGAGCTGAAAGAAGCGGTCTACGTCGTTGGCGTCGACCCCAACGAGCGCGGCACCGGCCTCGGCCTGGCGATCGTGAGCCGCGTCATCGAAGAGCATCACGGATCCATTCGCGTGGAGGAAAACCAGCCGGCTGGAGCGCGCTTCATCGTGGAGCTGCCGCTGGTTCCTGACTCCGCGCTGGCCGCGGTCACGGCGCAGCATGCATAAAATTCTCATCGTTGACGACGAGACCGGCATTCGTGAATCGCTCGAGGGAGTGCTGGCAGACGAAGGCTACGAAGCGGCAACGGTGGAGAGCGGGGAAGAGTGCCTCAAGCTGCTGCGGGGCGAGCACAGCTATGAAGTGGTGCTGCTCGATATCTGGCTGCCCGCCATGGATGGCCTGGAGACACTGGAAAGAATCCGCGAGATGGATAACCCTCCCGAAGTGATCATGATCTCGGGCCACGGCACGATTGAAACTGCCGTGCGCGCCACCAAGCTCGGGGCTTACGACTTCCTGGAGAAACCGCTCTCCATTGACAAGACGCTGATCCTGGTCAAGAACGCAATCGAATCGAAAAAACTTCGGCACGAGAATGTCGACCTCAAGAAACAACTGAGCGCCAAAAGCGTGATCGTCGGCAACAGCATTCCGATGAAAGCATTGCGCCAGCAGATCGGACTGATGGCGCCCACCAACGGCCGCGTTCTCATTTATGGCGAGTCCGGAACGGGTAAGGAACTGGTCGCGCACGCAATCCATGCTCAGAGTCTGCGGCAGAACGAGACATTTGTTGAGGTCAACTGCGCGGCTATTCCTGAAGACCTGATTGAGAGCGAACTGTTCGGCCATTACAAGGGATCGTTTCCTGGAGCGGCCGTCGACAAAGACGGCAAGTTTCAAAAGGCAAATGGAGGAACGCTGTTTCTCGACGAAGTGGGCGACATGAGCCTGAAGACGCAATCCAAGGTTCTGCGTACGCTCGATGAGCAGCGCGTTGCCCCCTTAGGCAGCGACGAAACCATCACCGTGGACGCACGAATCATCGCTTCCACCAACAAAGATCTGGAAGAAGAAATCTCCATTGGAAATTTCCGCGAAGACCTTTTTTACCGGCTCAACGTGATCCCTTTCGTCGTGCCCCCACTGCGCGACCGCAAGGAAGACATTCCGCTGCTGGCACGGCACTTTCTGAAAGACCTAGCCGCGACCTACGGCCGACGGCCACGCGAGATCACCGACGACGCCATCGAAGGGCTGATGCGCTATTCCTGGCCTGGCAATGTGCGCGAATTGCGCAATGTGATCGAGAGGATTGTGATCATGAATCCCATGACCACGCGATTGGATCGCAAGCATCTGCCGCCGCTGGTCTACCGGGATGGACACCGGCGCGCCGCGCGCAGCGAGTTCTCCACCTTACATCAGGCACGCGATGCTTACGAGAAAGATTTCATTCTCAAGAAACTCGACGAGAACCACGGCAATGTCACCCGTGCCGCCGAGGTCCTGGGCCTGGAACGCAGCCATCTCTACCGCAAAATGAAAACCTTGGGGATCGTCGCGAAAGAGTAGGTCGCCGCAAATCAAGCCACCACGCTCGTTTGAAACTATCGCTTCACCATGTGGATTTCGGTGCCGTTCTTGCGGAACTCCACTTTGTCCATGAGTTGGTTGATTAGAAAAATTCCCCGGCCATGATTGGAATAAACATTCTCCCCGACAGTGCATCCGGGAATGGCTTCAGGATTAAATCCAGTTCCGGGATCCCGCACTACGATCAGGATGCCGCGCTCTGCATCGCTGCTGACCACACACTCCACTGTCTGAGTCGGATCCTCTTTGGCGCCGTGAATCACCGCGTTGGCCAGGGCTTCCTGCAGCGATAACTCGATCGCGTCTTCTTTCCCGTCGACATCTGTCATCTGACGAACAACCGCCATTATTTCCTGTACAACGGGATCGACGGCTTTGCGGTCCGCGGCAAGCGTTACCCGCAAAATCAAAGTCAATTGATCGGGATCGAAATCTTTCTCGGGAAGAGACTGCTCAGGAAAATGTGACGATGGCATGGATGGGGCCGTTGTTAGATTCAGTGCCGTTATCTTTAGATTCTATCTGCCAACCCCGAATCCGACAATCCTCGCAGATCTCCGGTAACGCCAGGCGGCAGACATTGCGGGGAATCAGCCTTGTGGCCTATCGCTCAGGTTCTTTGCGATTTCTTTCCTGCAGCGGTTCTTGGTTCAGATTCAGGTAGCTCAAGCCGCCCATCCGTCAAGTGCTCCAACTGCCTTCGCCAGTCGAGTTCTTCCACAAAGCCGCGCGATTCGCGCCAGTTGGGCTGCACTTTGACGTACAGTTCGAGAAAAACTTTCGTCCCCAGCATCTTCTCAAGCTGCAGGCGGGCCGACGTGCCGATTCGTTTCAGCATCTGCCCCTTCTTGCCGATCAGGATGCCCTTCTGGCCTTCGCGTTCGCAGAAGATCGTTGCGGAAATTCGCGCCAGTTTGGCGCCTTCTTCGAATGTGTCAACGATAACCGTGGTCGCGTAGGGTAACTCTTCCTCGGTTTCGATCAACACTCGTTCGCGAACGATCTCTCCAGCCATGAAGCGCGCCGGCTGATCGGTGATGTGATCCTCCGGGAATAGCGCAGGGCCGGCGGGCAACGCCGCGGTAACCAGCTTGAGTAGTATTTCGAGGCCGTCTCGCTTCAACGCAGAGATTGGGATGATCTCGTGAAAGGGATGCAGCTTTTTATACTCCTCGATCAGCGGCAGCAGTTGTCCCTTGCCTCCCCGCAACAGATCAACTTTGTTAAGGATGAGGCAAACTTTTGTGGACGAATGCTTCAGCATTTGTATAGCGAACTGGTCACGCTGATCGAGTTTGCGCGTTGCATCCATGATGAGCAGAACCACGTCGCAGCCTTCCAGGGCCTCGCGCACTTCGACCATCATCTTGCGGCCCAGCGAACTGTCCGGCCGGTGTACGCCCGGAGTATCGATCAAAACAATCTGCGCACCGGCTTGACCCTTGCCCTTGGGCACATTGACGATGCCTTGGATTCGATTGCGAGTGGTTTGCGGCTTGGGCGAAATGATAGCGAGCTTTTCGCCTACGAGAGCGTTGAGCAGCGTGGACTTGCCAGCGTTAGGGCGGCCGAGGATGCAGACGAAACCGGAGCGGAAAGGCATAAAGGCGGGCTTCGGGCGTCGGGCTTCAGCTTACACTGAGCTAATAGCTGAACTCCGAGAAATTAATTGCCCATGTCCGCATATCGACTATATCAGGGTGGGCTTCTAGACAGGGAGAGTGAGGAGCTTTGCTGAAGCCCGGTAGCCGAAGCCCGAAGCCTGACTTATATCAATTTCAACTGCCGGGGCTGCGGCGCCGTAATTCTGACGCGCTCCACCTTGCGGTCGGTTGCTTCGAGAACTTCAAATCGCAAGCCGCCGTCATCCACAGTTTCGCCGCGACGCGGAATGTGTCCCGCCAACTCGCTGACCAAGCCAGCAATGGTGGCGGATTCCCTTCCTTCCAGTTTTGTTCCGAATAATTCGGCAAGACCATCCACGTCCATTCCTCCGGAAACGATGTAGGACTGATCATTCTCCCGAACGATTTCCGGCTTCTCGTGTTCGTCCCGGATTTCTCCTACGATCTCCTCAACCAAATCTTCTATGGTGACCAGACCGGCCACACCGCCGTACTCGTCGACCACAATTGCCATGCGAATGTTGTTCTTCTGCATTTCTCGCAGAAGATCGCTGCCGAGTTTGCTCTCGGGCACGAAATACACGTCGCGCCGCATCAGCGTCTCGAGAGTGCGCTGGGAGGCTTCGCTGTCGGGCACCTGCAAAACATCCTGAGCATAAACGATGCCCCTGATGTTATGAATGCTCTGCGCATACACGGGCACGCGAGAGTAATGTTTGGTCCGCATCATTTCGATGAAGCGTTCCACGGTGGTTTCAACCGGCACGGCAAACATCTCGGGACGCGGTTTCATGGCTTCACGCACCGTCTTGCCACTGAATTCCACGACCGACTGAATCAGGTCGCGGTCACCCTCCTGGATGATGCCTTCTTCCTGTCCGGCTTCGATCAAAGCATCCACCGCTTCGGCAGCGCTCTCCGGTTCCTCGCGTGTATTTTCGCGAGTGAGTGATGCCACCGATTGCAGGAAGCCAAGAACAATGGTCACCGGCAGGACTACATAGATCAAAATTCTCACCAGCCACGTCCACCGGATGAGCCAGGCGCCGTTGGTGCGTGAGAAGAACAGAAATGGCAGAAACTGGTTGAACACGATGATGATCACAATCAGGCTGATGGCCGCCTGCGAGATCTCGTATATAGTCCAGCGTTGATCACTGAAAAGCGCGAAGCCCACCAGCAGAGAAATCGTCGCAGTGGTCAATTGCTTAAGCACAGACATCGAAAGCGCGGCGCGCGCGCGACTGACGTTCAGAATAGGCTCAACCTTCTGCTCGAAGACGTCGATATTGTCCTGAAATTCCCGCGAAAGAAATTTGCCGATCTCCTGGTAAACGCGGTCCACGTAGGAGGCGAGCGCCAGGAGCGCTAACAGGGGAATCAGCGCGAGTGCGACAGTCCAATTCATGCGCTTCTCCGCTTGGCCGCGGGACAGTGTGTTCGTACTTCGCGATGCAGAGGCTGCGGTTGCGTCCGCTCGATCAGGCCAGCCTCCAACTTCAGTCGTTGCCGCAATCGGCTTTCCTCGCGAGCCATCTCGCCATTATCCCGCTCGTGATCGAAGCCCGCCAAATGGAGAACTCCGTGCAGCACGAGAATTTTTATCTCCGCAGCCAGAGAGTGACCCAGGCGGGTGGCATTCTCCCGTGCGATCTCCGCGGATATCGCGAGGTCGCCCGCCACTTGCTTAGCTGGCGCGTGCCCCAGTGGCGGCGCTGGAAACGACAATACGTCTGTCGATTTGTCCTTTCCCCGGAAGCGCAAGTTCAGGGAGCGAAGTTCTCGGCTGTTGGTCACCAAAACATTCACGGTGCCACGCAAACGCACGGCCCGCCTCGCCCGCAGTAGAAAACGTTCGAGCGTTGAGGGGCTTAGTCCGGCGATTCTCTTTCGAAGGATAACCAACTCTTTCCAGCGCGGATTCTATTCTCCCGAGGCTTCGCGGGGTCTGCCGCTCAAATCCGGCGTCGGCGAATTCTTAACCTCGTTGTTTCGCAATCCACCGCCGGAGCCGTCCGCGCTTTTTCCGCCCGAGAGCAGCAATATTTGCTGCTCCGCGATATGGGTTTTGTGCTCATCATAGGCGCGAATAATGCGCTGCACCAGGTGATGCCGCACCACATCGGCTTCGTCGAAGTGAACGAAGGTAAGGCCTTCCACGCGATGCAAAATGTCCATCGCTTCCAGCAGTCCGCTGCGGCGTGCGTTGGGCAAATCGATCTGGGTGACGTCACCGGTAATCACCGCTTTGGAGTTGAATCCGAGCCGGGTGACGAACATCTTCATCTGCTCCGAAGTCGTATTCTGGGCCTCGTCGAGAATCACGAATGAATCGTTCAAGGTGCGCCCGCGCATGAAGGCGATGGGAGCGATCTCGATGACATTTTTCTCGAGATACCGGTCCACTTTTTCGGGATCGAGCATGTCATACAGCGCATCGTAAAGCGGACGCAGATAAGGATCGATCTTGTCCTGCAGCGTGCCCGGCAAAAACCCCAGTCGCTCTCCCGCTTCCACCGCGGGACGCGCCAGGATGATGCGGTTCACCCGCTTCGCCAGCAGTGCGGAAATTGCCATCGCCACGGCGAGATAAGTTTTGCCCGTGCCGGCCGGGCCAATCCCGAAAACCATGTCATGTTTCTCGATCGCCTCGACATAGCGCCGCTGATTCACGCTCTTGGGTTGCACCATGCGGCGACCGAGCGAGCGCTGGCGGCCAGCGTCGGCCAGTCCGCGCAAGGTTGCGGTCGGGTCCGCAGTGAGCACGCGGAGCATGCTGTTGAGATCGCCATTGTTGAAGCTGTAGCCGGAGCGTTGCAGGCTTTCGTAATCGGCAAAGACCTGCTCGGCGCGAGCCACGTCGCGCGCCGCGCCTTCCAGTTCAATGGCGTTCGATCGCAGGTCGATGGTGACGTTCAAGCCATCTTCCAGCACGCGCACGTTCTCGTCCCGCGTGCCAAATAAAGTCTCGATGTTGGGAGTGATCCCGATACTTTTCTTCATTCAATCTCTTTGACGAAGCTTAAAGACGCACACTGCGGACGTTTCATAGACAAAACAGGATTGTGCTTGGAGACGGGACTAGGCGGAATGTTCATGCCCAGGAGGCAAGTCACTACCATTGCATAAAGCCTACCCCGCGGCGGGGTGGGAGTCAATGGCGGGCCTAACTCAATGAAGCTCAAGCGTTTGACCGGCGCAGACCTATTCCCGTAAAATCATCTATTCGGTACCCACCGGAATATTTCGCTGTACACACAAAGGTAAGAACCAAACATGGCAAATCATTTTTCGGCGCTGAAGCGCGCCCGTCAAACCACGAAGCGCACTGCCACCAATCGCGCAAACGCGTCTCGCCTGCGCACCGCGCTGCGCGGCCTGCGCGAGACCATCGAAAAGGGCGACAAGCAAGCCGCCGAGCAGACCTACCGCGAAACTGTATCCGCGCTCGATAAGGCGATCCAGAAGGGTACGCTGCACGGGAATACGGCGGCGCGGTATAAGTCGCGTTTGGGCGCCCGCGTTAATGCGATGAAGTAGCTTGTTACCTTGGAACTGAAACGGCAGGTCTGGCAGGGCCTGCAGTTGGCTTTTAGTGCAAGCGGGGTATTAGAAAGCCCGCTCGGCGGCAATGTTCCTGGAAGTCCGCACCGAATTGTGCTGTCAGCATGGCTTCTTCCCTTCTCGCTTTGATCCAATAGCCCAGGACAATCAGACAGGCTCCAATTATGCACCTCCATCGGTCTATGGCGAGAGCTGAACCGATGGCGGCCAAGTCGAGGCCGGAGTAGATGGGGTGACGCAGACGCGCATAGGGGCCGGTGCGAATTAGCTTGTGATCTTCTTTGATCGTGATGCGGGCGCTCCAATACTGTCCCAGATGCCAGCGCGCCCATAGAGCCAGGGCGATGCCAGCCCATGTCAGTACAACGCCCGCGGCGCCGAGAGCGGGAGTGCGCGGAAAGACTTTGTCCCTTAGAACTCCGATTTCGGCATCATCGCTGAAGAGCAAAACGAAGCCGGCAATCTCAATAAAGAGGATGCCGTAGCGCGAAGCAAACGATTCCTTCCGCTCCGTCCGCCGGGTCTTGAGCGCGCCCATCGCCCAGTAGACGACGAAAATGACCCACGGGCCTTCGATGAGATATTTCCAAGTCATTGCGTCTCCAGAAGTCGAAACAAAGCCGCTAATAGCTGTCTTACACCGGCAACTGATCCTGCATCCATCCCGGAGTTTCCAGCCTTGGCTCGGTAGTTAAGTCCATTACCAGGCGTTCCAGCACCATTCGCTTGCTAACGGGATTAGAACGCAGAGCTAAATCGGCTTTAGCGACGAGGCGAATCGCGCGTGTGAGATCGCGGCGGGATTTGTAACGGCGGGCTTGTTTGATGATATCGTCGGCCGCAAATGGCGGAACACGGAAACCCTGCCACAACGCGGCCCAGAGCATGCGCTGGTCGCGCACATTGCGTTCGAGAATGACCAGCATCTGGCGGAAAGTTTTGGCCAGCATGTAGATGTGTCCGATGGCGGCTTCTTCGCCATCGCCTGAGGACAGCATCGCATCCAGAACTTCGAGCGCGCGCACGCGGTCTTTGGAGGAGATGGCATCGGTCAGTTCATAGAGCGAGCGCTGTTTCGCGGCGAGCACCATGGTTTCGACGTCGCCGAGAGTAATGCGGTTTTTCGCGCCGACGTAGAGCATGAGCTTCTCCAGTTCGTTGGAGATCATCATCATGTCGCCGCCGAGCGCGTCGACTAATTCGCGCGCGCCGTCCGGTTCGATTTTCACGGGCACATCGCGGCTGGCGCAGAATTCCGTGATCCAACGAACGGCTTCGCCTTCCTCCACGCGCGCCAGTTCGACGATGCCGCAGTACAGACCCATGGTTTCGCGGATGCGCTGGTAGCGTTCTTTGTCCTGCATCTCCATGCGGCGGACGTCGGCGGGAATGCTGATATGGTCCGCGACGAAAACTATGAGCGCGTCGGGATTCGGGCTCTTACAATAGTCTTCAATGGCAGCGAGCTTTTCTTCGTTAGAACCGCGGCCAAAAAGATTCTTCACGCCGCGCACGAAAAACACCTGGAAGGGCGCCATCAGCGAGGGCGTGCGGGCGCGGTCAAGAACTTCGGCCAGATCGTTTTCCGCGAGGTCGAATTCGAACAGACTAAAGTCGCGGAGATCGACTGGAACCAGGTGCTCGAGGATGGCATCGCGGAAGCGCTTGCGAAAGAAAGCTTCATCGCCAACAAATACATAGGCGGGACGCAACTTACGCGACTCCAGTTCGCTGACAAACCGCTCCGCCTGGGCGAAAGCCCGCATCAGAAGATCTCCCTCGTCGAAAAAAGCCTCGCCACAAACTCTAGCATCTAGAAGCCCTCCAGAATGTTAGAGACCAGGGTTCGCGCGAAATCCTGCGAAAGCCGCCGGTAGGCGGGGGAGTCTTCCTCGAAGAAACTAGCCAGGTCCTGCGAAACCTCGTACTGCTCGCGAAATAGGTAGGACGGATTCTGGTAGAGCACCTTGCCCTGCCGGTCGGTGAGCGACACCTTCATGCTCACCACCACCAAAACGCTGGCGGCTTGCCCGGTTGAAGAGTTATAGGTAAGGGGCGACGCCGAGGTGGAAATCACCGTGCCGCGCAAGGTGGCGTCGGCGGCTTCGCCAGGTTCATCCAGGATGCGATAGTGCGTGCGCGTGGTGAATTCGCGCACCACGGACGCTGTAAGAGTCTGCTCGATTCTGTAGGTGGTGGTTACGTTTGTAAACGCGGGGACGGCAATGGTCTTAACATTTTCCGGAAGCTGCACCCTGCGGCCAGCCGTGTGATATCCGCAGCCGGTGGCCGCGAGCAGCAGCACCAGCCACGGGGCGCGGCACCGTTTCATTGGATCTTTCCCACCGGCCGGGTTGCGATCATGCTCTCGGCACATTCGACAGCGGTCAGGGCTGCGACCCGAAGGTTGTCAATGGCCGCCCAGAGCCAGATTCCATTCGAGCGCGAAGATTCGGTTTTCAGAGAAACCATGATATTGGCCTGCCCGGCCGTGTTCACATTGCTCGGATGTGAGTCGTCCTCAGCTCCCGCCAACGTCACGTGATCGCCGGCCAGGGCCTGCGACAATTTTTGCTGATCGACTTTTTGCTCCATCTCCAAAAAGATGCTCAGCGCGTGGCCATGAAACACGGGAGGCTGAAGCGCCATGAGCGCGGGCTGCGGCGCATCGGATCCGGCAAGTTTTTGATAGTGGCGCCGCACGCGCGTCTCCAGCGAATCGAGCGACAACTTCGAGTTCGACCCATAGCGTGCCACCATATTGAACGCCACCTGTGCATCAAAGACATCCCTGGGCAACGACTGGAATGACAAAAGATTGACGGTCTGCTGGTGCAGTTCGTCCATTCCTTTCTGTCCCTGTTCGGAGGCGGGTTCGAAAATCGTTGCCACCGCGCTGCGGATCGCGCCGGCTTTGCGAGCCCGCAACAGCAGGAGGGCCAGGGTCACGGCTGCGGGATGAGCCACCACGCAGGGAGCCGGCGCCAACTCCGGTTGCCACATCTGGCCGCGTTCGCGCTCCACCCAGAGAGAACGAACTGTCGCACCCGCTTCCTCTTCCAATGCGCCGGAGAGATCGATAATCGCACTGCCGGCATCGCGGGCGCGCTTCCAGCTCTCGCGGGTAGATCCAGGGTCGGCGGCGAAGAAGGTAAAGTCCACATTTGTGAACTGCTCGGCGCGCGCGCTCTGGATGAAATTGATCTCGTCGCCAGTGGCTTCGAGCTGGCCGATCGACTCGTCATCATCCAGCAAGCGCACGTCAACCGCAGGGAAGTTGCGCTCGCTGAGCATTTCAGCGACTTCCTTCCCCTTGAGAGTGCCAGCACCTACGATGGCAGCGCGAAAGAACTGCCCGCGTGCGGAAGACGACGAGGGCGGTGCCGCAATTTTGGACGGACTACTCATGAAGTCTGAGAAGCCTCCTTGTAAGTGGGCGGCGGAGGCTGCTTCCGCCGACGAAAGATCCATTGCAGGCGCCAGAATACACCGGAGAACGTGTAGAGCAGCGCGACTCCGAATAGCACCGGCTTGGAGAAAAACCAAACGCCGGCGATTAGTGCGCCAAAAAGAATGATCAAGCGAAAGGGACGGCGCGAACTAAAATCAATGTCTTTGAAACTATAGAAGCGCCATGTGCTCACCATCAGATAGCCCACTGCCGCCACCATTGCCAGCCACGGAATCGCCTTGTACCAGGAATCAAGAGGTACGCCAGACTGAAAGTGCACCACCGCCGCAACCACTCCGGCACCCGCCGGAATCGGCATGCCGACAAAATATTTCTTTCCTGGCCGTCCCGGATTCGAAGGCTGCGGGTTCGAAGTAATGTTGAACCGCGCCAGGCGGCTGGCACCGGCCATCAAAAACAAGAAGGCGGCGATCGCCCCTAACTGGGTTAGTTTGATGTTCAAATCCCAGTCCGTGAGCCCGACCGGCGGCATCAAGTGAAAGCCCCAGGTCCAGGCCAGCATCGCCGGAGCCACNNTCGAGGATGGCGTAGAAGCCGGCCGCCATATTTCCCGAGGTGAATAGCGAGGGGAGAATGTACATTCCCTTGCTCATGCGGCGCGGCCGCCGTTCGTCGGGTCTTTTTGGAAGAGGAATATCCATCAGCGTGCCCTCTCGTCAGAGGAATGACGCGCTACGCCTGCCAGTTCGTCCGCAGACTGCAGATACGCCAGAATGCTCGCTCCGCCACGGACCCGGTCGCCCACCTTCACCTGCAAGTTGGCAGCAGAGTTAAGCAGTACGTCGGTGCGCGAACCAAACTTGATCAGTCCCACGCGCTGGCCGCGCTCCAGCCGGTCGCCAACTCTCGGATGAAACACGATGCGTCGAGCCAGCAAGCCGGCGATCTGTTTGAAGATAACCACCTGGCCGTCGCCTTCCACACGAACAACATTCTGTTCGTTTTCCTCCGCCGAGGCTGCATTCATTGCGTTCAGAAATTTCCCCTTCCGATAACGCACGTCGCGCACGATCCCAGCAATCGGTGAACGGTTCACGTGCACGTCAAAGACACTCAGGAAGATACTGATGCGGGCCTGTTTTTCGCCCGCAGTTGTCACCCAGGAAACATCCGTAACCTTTCCATCCGCAGGAGAAACCACGGCGCCCGCAGTCTCAGGAATGGCCCGCTCAGGATCGCGGAAGAACCAGAGAAAAAACGATGCAAGCAAGAAGGGCACCAGCGCCCAGGCGGGTCGCGCGAACCAGCCCACGAGAATCCCAGCCACAATTAAACCCAGCGCGTAAAAGTAGCCGTCACGAACCATGAGAGTAGGACTAATTATAGAGCAGGCGCGGACGACAAGGCCCAGGTTCGGCCTAAGTCCAAATAAAGAAAGGCGCTGACCAGCGCCTGTGCGTAGATACAAAACTACCGAAGCGGCAACAGCCGCCTGTTTGGTGGCCAGAAAAATTACGCTACGTGAGTGCCGAACTGCTGTCGATATTGCCGCTCAATCGATTGCATCTGATCTTTGAGCCGCAGCTTGAGCTTCTTAAGCCGGACCTCTTCCAGCTTTTCATCTTCGCTGAGATAACGTTTTTGGGTGAGTGAATCTAACCGGGTGGAATATTGCATGTGCTCTTGAGCCAGCTTGCGAAATTCATCATGGTTGGTCAGGAGAGCGTCATTCGAAGTCAGCATCCAGGCAGACCTCCGATAGGGGATTTCTAGGCTCAAGTTATCACAGCCCCACAATCGGTTCAATGCCATATTTATAGTGCAGTCTCGTTATGAGAAAGTTCTAATGAAAGGTAAGGCGGTAAAGGATTGCATCCTCCGGCGGAGTGGGGTAATAGCCTTTGCGGACGCCCGTTTCCACAAAGCCAAACTTTCGATAAAGAGCCCGGGCGGCTTGATTCGACTGGCGAACTTCCAGGAATATCGCATTGCCATTCTTGGCACGTGCCTGGTGGATGAGCTCATTTAGGAGCAAGGTCGCTATACCACTCTTTCGAGATTTTTTCGCGACGACAACATAGTGTAATTCCCAATCGCTATCGACGCACTGCGCGGCCAAGTACCCAACAATTGGCGAAGCCGGGGCGTTCACCTGCTCGTTTTCTGAATCGGTCGGATCCTCGGCCACGAGAACGAGATACCTGGGCGGCGGTTCGGCAGCGCTAGTTCTAAAGAGACTCTCGTAATGTTCGTGCGACCAAGTCGCAGAAGCCGGATTTTCTCGCTCGATTTCCCACATAGCGGATATATCGGTGCGAGTTGCCAGTCGTACACGCATGCTAGGGAACGATTCTCTCAAGCATTTCTGCGTCGGTGCGGCGGATGTAGTTCGCTTCCAACCGGTCAGGAGCCACAATCTCGCCGGCCAGAATCTTGCGCCAGCCCAAACGGGCAACGTCGGCGGCAGAGATAGGCAAAAGTTTTGCGACCGATAAACCGGCTGCCACGACCGCTTCGGCGAGGACGCTGTCTGGAGTCACCAGCGTCCATCCTTTCACCTGGGAAAGGAATTCGCTTCTGCTCGATGTAAACTCTCGTGGAATTTGGGAAGCGCGAGCCGGGACTTCGTACTCCCCGATATAGACATCGCTCCTGCCGGCATCGAGAGCAGCCATGAGCCTGCCTTGCATACCACTGCTGAAGACGCACACTTCCAATAAGGACACCGGTGCGATGGGTTTATTCAAAACCTCGCCCAGGGCCTTGACCGCCGCTAAACCGATCCGAAGGCCGGTGAACGATCCCGGGCCGGAGGCTACGGTGAAGGCGCCGATGTCGTGCCTGGTGAATCCGTGGCCGGAGAGCAGAGCCGAGATTTGCGGAACAAGTTCAGCAGAAAAAGTGCCGCCGGCCAGGGGCAAAGTCTCGATCAATTCAACGTCATTTAGATGAGAAGGGCCTTGCCCCGCCCGCGCCAACGCGATGCTGCCATGCTTGCCGGAAGTGTCGATAGCGAGGAGAAGCATGATTAGTTTCTTCGAGAGTTGCGCGGATCGGTGAATATCCGTGCAATCCGTGGCAGCCTTAATTTATTCCTGTACCAGTTCCAGCAACACGCCGCCCGAACTCGCGGGATGTACGAACACGTATTTGTGTCCTCCGGCACCGGTTTTGATTTCCTCTGAGACAAGACGCACGCCGTCTTTTTTTAGACGCTCAACGGCGGCTGGCAAATCCGGGACGCGCAGGCATACATGATGCAACCCCTCGCCGCGCTTGGCGATAAATTTCGCGATCGCAGAATTCTCCGACGTGGCTTCCAACAATTCTAACCGGCTCTCGCCCACCGGAACCATCACCACCCGGACCTGCTCTTGCTCCACCGTTTCTTCGGGAGACGGTGTCAGGCCCAGCTTCTCATAGATTGATTTCGCTCCGGCAAGCGACTTCACCGCAATCCCAATATGATCAATTTTCGCCATCAGTTTTTTCCCAGGTTCGCGGCAATCTCCTCAATCAAGGTATAGGGATCGCACTTGTGCTCGGCTACCTCGCTTGCATAGCGGGCTACGCCGCCGTCGGACATCAGATCCCGAGCTTTTTCAAGCAATGCATCTCTCAGCATTTCGAGCAGGCGTTCCTGCCAATTCTCGACGCTCTTGTGCAGCGCCAGATTTTCCTTCTGCAAGTGCTCTTCATAGTCGGAAATTGCGTCCGCAAGTTCCCTGGTACCAACCCCCTGACTGGCGACAGTCTTGACGATCGGCGGAGTCCATCCATCGTGGCGCAAGGCGAGCGACTGCAGGGCCCGAATCTCGCGCTCCACATGCTCCGCCCCGTCGCGGTCGCTCTTATTGATTACGAAGATATCGGCAATCTCCATGATGCCGGCTTTGATGGTTTGCACGTCATCGCCCATGCCAGGGACGAGGATCACGATCGTGATATCGGCCAGGCGCACGATGTCCACTTCAGCCTGACCCACGCCGACGGTTTCTATCATGATCAGGTCGCGCCCGGAAGCATCGAGCACGGTGGCTACGTCAGCCGTGGTGCGCGCCAGTCCGCCCAGCGAGCCGCGCGTCGCCATGCTGCGAATATAAATGCCGGGATCGGAGAAATGTTCCTGCATGCGGATGCGGTCGCCAAGAATCGCTCCGCCCGTGTAAGGGCTGGTCGGGTCTACGGCGATGATGCCCACGGTACGGTCATCCTTGCGGTATAAATGTGCAAGCTGATCCACCAGCGTACTCTTCCCCGCACCCGGCGGCCCTGTCAGCCCGAGCACGAGCGCCTTGCCACTGTGCGGAAACAGCGCCTTCAGGAGCTCGGACCATCCGGGCGCGCGGTTCTCCACGGTCGAAATGGCGCGGGCAAGCGTCCGCACGTCGCCGGAGCGGAGTTGGTCGATCCAAGTTTGGATGTTCGGGTTCAAACGATCAGTGTAAAGCAGCGGGCGGGGAAGAAGAAATCCGTGACGCCGTCTGGAGTTTAGAGGAACTGTGGGATTATAGAACGCCGGGCAAAAGGAGCAACATGACCGACAAGATGCCGGAGCGAACGAAGGCCGTGCTGATTAACGTGTGCATCGTAGCGGCCCTGATTTGGTGCTACTTCAGGGGCTATCCACCGACTGCGATCCTGATTGCAGGATTGTTGCTGCTCGGAGTTGCAAACATCGCCATGTATCTCAAGCGAAGATAATTCCACGAGCAACCTGCTTCGTGACAACTTCAGTCCTTCAACAACTGCCGCGCGATCACCAATCGCTGAATCTCGCTGGTTCCCTCGCCAATCGTGCATAGCTTCACATCGCGGTAATACTTCTCCGCGGGATAATCTTTGATGAAGCCGTATCCACCGTGAATCTGCACGCCTTCGTTNNATTTCCGTGGCCATGTCGGCCAGCTTCCACTGGATCGCCTGAAACTCACCGATTGCCTTGCCGAATTGACGGCGCTCTTTCGCATACTTCAGTGCGGCCTCGTAGGCGCCCTGCGCCATGCCCAGCGACAGAGCGGCAATTGAGATGCGACCGCCATCGAGCACGCGCATGGCGTCGATGAAGCCATCGCCTTCCTTGCCCAGAAGATTCTCCGCCGGAATCACGCAATCTTCAAAAATCATCTCTGCGGTGTCGCTGGCTCGCAGGCCAAGCTTGTTCTCTTTTTTGCCGGGGCGGAATCCCTTCGTATCTTTTTCGACGATAAACGCGGAAAGGCCATGCGTATTGGCCGCGCGGTCGGTCACGGCGATGACCACAATGGCATCCGCGTAGTGGCCGTTGGTGCAAAAAGTTTTCGTGCCGTTGAGAACCCAGCTGTTGCCACGCCGCTTCGCGGTCATGCGGGCGCTGCCGGCGTCCGATCCGGAAGATGGCTCGGTCAGACCCCAGGCGCCAAGAAACTCGCCGGTCGCAAGCTTGCTCACGTATTTTTTCTTTTGCGCGTCGTCACCGGCGAGAAAGATGTGATTCGAACACAGCGATGTGTGTGCGGCGACGATGATGCCCACCGAGCCATCTACGCGCGACAACTCTTCGATGGCAGTGGCGTACTCGACGTAGCCCATGCCCGCCCCGCCGTACTCCGCCGGAAAAACCATACCCAACAATCCAAGCTTGCCCAGTTCTTTGATGATAGCCAGAGGAAACTCGCATGCCTCATCCCACTTCATGACGTTGGGCGCGATCTCGCGCTCGGCGAACTCGCGGACGCTTTTCTTCAAATGCTGCTGCTCGTCATTTAGCTGAAAATCCAAAATTCCTCCACTGCCATAGCAATATCGATTACACCATAGCCACTTAGCTGAGAAAAGTTACCACGGGGACGTGTCACCGAAAACGCGCCAGGCCGCGCCACCGTTGGCGATTTGAAGCATGGGGGTCCGAAGCCCAACCGACCGTATGGTTAGCGCGAAAACGAATTTCCGTGAATATCTCGCTTTGCGGGCAGGATCAGCGAAGCACTTCGTCCGCGAGAATGAAGCGCTCGAAGACCTCATTTGAAAGCAATCGGCCGCGCGATGTCAGGCAAGTGGCGTCGCCCGGCTGCTCTATCAGCCCGTCTGCGATTAGCTCTACAATCACACTGCGAGCGCTCTCGACGTTGGTCTCACCAAATTTCGTCGCGAGTTCGCGCAGGCTCACGCCGCGGTTCAGTCGCAAGCCGAGGAAAAAACTTTCCTCTAACGCTGCCCGGCGCGAGACCGCCGTCTGCTGCAAGCCTTCCCCGCTCATGTAGCGTTCCAGCGAGTCGGCGGGCGCGAATCGCACTGCCTCGAGGTCTGGCGCGGCAGAGCGCAGCATCGAATGTGCGTCCACGCCAAAGGCCAAGTAGGGTTGCCGCGTCCAATACTTCAAGTTGTGCCGCGACTCGCAGCCTGCGCGCGCGAAATTGGAAATTTCGTATTGCGCGATTCCGGCCGATCGGAGTTGCTCGCAGGCTGCAAGATAAAAATCCGCCGTGGATTCTTCATCCGGAACAAAGTGCGCGTGATAGCGCGTGCCGCCGGCCAGGAGTTCGCGACCCAGGCGCGAATCTTCGTCGATCTCGAGCATATAAACACTGACGTGCGGAGTGCCGGTGGCGACGGTTTCCGCCAGGGAGAATTCCCAGCTTTTAGCGGTCTGGTGCGGTAACCCGGCGATGAGATCGATGTTGATATTTGTAATTCCGGCAGCCCGCAATCGGGCAATATCGTCCAGGACTGTAGAGCGCTTGTGGAGACGGCCGACAGCCACGGCCTCCTGGTCCACGAAGGACTGCACTCCGAGACTGACGCGATTCACGCCGCAGCGCAGCAGACTCTCCAGCACGGCGCCAGTCAGCGTGCCGGGGGCACATTCGACTGTAATTTCAGCTTCCGGACTTACGTCGAACTGCCGCCTCACTGCGCCGAAGATTCGCTCCAGTTGCGCGGCCTCAAGCACGGTCGGTGTTCCGCCGCCCAGGTAGATGGAATCCACATCGCGTTCCAGTCGGCCACCGACCTGTGCCGCGGTCTGTGGCGCGTTTTCAATGTCGGCACAAACGCGATCCACGTAGCGCTCGAAAACCGCGCGCGAAAATACGTCGGAGGCGAAATTGCAGTAGCTGCATTTAGTGCGGCAAAAAGGCACCGAAATGTAAATCCCCAGCGGCATGCCATTCCATTATCCCATCTGCGGAGGCGGCAAACCTTTTCCATCCTCCGGCGGGTCTCGACCATCTATTTGCGGTACCCTGTTAGCAGCGCCGGTGGCGCTGTTTCGCCCGGGATCGTTCGGAAACGGATCATCAAGAAAATCGATGTCGCAGGAAGAAGAAATATTAGGCAAAGCGTATGACAGCCGCCTGATGGCGCGGCTGCTGAAATATCTGCGTCCGTACCGCTGGCAGGTGGGGATTGCCCTGTTTTCGATCGTCCTGAAATCATTCGCGGACGTGCTCGGACCGTATCTCACCAAGGTGGCGATTGATCGCTATCTTGCGCCCGCGCAAGGTTCGTCCGCGGGCTTCTGGAGTTGGCTCAGCCCGCGGGCCAGCACCGGCATCGCGCAGATCGCGGGAATTTATGTTGGACTGCTGGTCTTCAGTTTTCTGCTCGAGTTCCTGCAAACCTACTTCATGCAGTGGACTGGGCAGAAGGTGATGTTCGATCTTCGCCGCCAGATTTTCCGCCATCTGCAGCGCCTGCACGTCGCCTTCTTCGACAAGAACCCGGTCGGCCGGCTGGTCACCCGCGTCACCACTGACGTCGACGCCTTGAACGAAATGTTCACCTCCGGCGTGGTGTCCATCTTCGAAGACCTGTTCGTGCTCTTCGGAATCCTGGGCGTGATGTTGTGCATGAACTGGAAGCTGGCGCTGATCACCTTTGCGGTGCTGCCATTCATCGTCTATTCCACCAAAATTTTTCGCGACCGGGTGCGCGATTCTTACCGGCGTATCCGCGTCGCTATTGCGCGCATCAACTCCTACCTGCAGGAGCACATCAGCGGGATGGTGGTGCTGCAACTGTTTAATCGCGAGCGCAAGGCCTACAACCGCTTCTCGGAGATTAACCGCAGCCACATGGACGCGTTCAAAGACGCGATCATGGCATATTCGGTTTATTACCCTGTGGTCGAGATTCTTTCCGCGATTGCGATTGCCTGCGTGATTTGGTTCGGGGGCGGCGACGTGATGCGGAATGTTCGCGCCAGCAGTGTATCCGTGCATTTCGATTGGAAGACGCTGATCGCATTCCGTCTGGTACCGACGGTGGCATCGCTGGGCGTGCTGGTCGCCTTCATCCAGTATGCTCTGCGGTTCTTCCGGCCGATCATGGACTTCAGCGAGAAGTACAACATCCTGCAGTCGGCCATGGCCGCGAGTGAACGCATCTTCAAGCTGCTGGATACGCCGGTGCAAGTCGTCTCGCCCGCGGTTGTCAAACGTCCCGAGGGCGCAGGACGGATCGAATTCGATCACGTCTGGTTTGCCTATCGCGATGCGCCGGAGGAAAGCGCCAAGGACAGCGTTGGGACCGACTGGGTGCTTCGCGATGTGAGCTTCGCCATCGACCCCGGCGAAACCGTAGCCATCGTCGGCCACACCGGCGCGGGCAAGACCACGCTGATCTCGCTCCTGCTGCGTTTCTACGATGTTCAGAAAGGCGCGGTACGAATCGACGGTGTGGATGTGAAGGACATGGATCTTGCCGACTTGCGCAGCCGCTTCGGGGTTGTGCTGCAAGATCCGTTTCTGTTCAGCGGGACGATCGGCGGGAACATCCGGCTGGGCACGCAGCGCATTAAGGATGCGGACATCGAGAAGGCCGCGGAAGACGTGAACCTGGCCGACTTCATACGAGCCCTGCCCAANNTCGTTCGCGCGCGCGCTCGCCCACGAACCGAAGATTCTGATTCTCGACGAGGCTACATCGAGCGTGGATACGGAAACCGAATTCCGGGTGCGCGACGCGCTTAGCCGAATGGTCGAAGGACGCACGTCCCTGATCATCGCTCACCGGCTTTCCACCGTACAGCGCGCGGACAAGATTATCGTCATGCACAAAGGCCAGCTCCGCGAAATGGGAACGCACCAGCAATTGCTGGCGCAGCGCGGGATTTACTTCAAGTTGTATCAGCTGCAATACAAAGATCAGGAGGTTGCGATGGGGACGACAACGTCGGTCGCGAGTTCCGAAGTCACTGCTAGCGCGGACGACTAGAGTGGATGCCGCCCTGCATTGGTAGCCTCCCGGCCTTACAATGCTCTCTTGCTAATTCTGATCTCAGCGGGCGAGGCTTCGGGGGAAATGTATGGGGCGCAGCTCATCGAAGCGTTGCGCCGGGCTGCCGAGCGAAAAGCTGCGGAGCTTCGCTCCTGGACGGGCGAGTCGCCCGTCCCCACACGAGCATCTAGTGCCACACAATCGCCGCAGCTTGAATTCTTCGGCGTCGGCGGAGACCGCATGCGCGCCGCTGGTTGCGATACCGTGGTTGACGCCAAAGATCTCTCTGTCGTCGGCATCACAGAGATTCTCAGTCATCTGCCGAAGATCTATGGGCTGTACCGGCATCTGATCGCCGAGGCTGACAGGCGTAAGCCGGATCTCGCCATCGTGATCGACTCGCCGGCATTCAACTGGCGGGTGGCGCGGCAGATGAAGAGGCGTGGCGTTCCTGTGGTGTATTACGTTGCGCCGCAGTTTTGGGCGTGGCGGCAGGGACGGGTACGGCTGTTGCGGGACTACATCGATAAGGCGCTGGTGATTTTTCCGTTTGAAGAAAAGTTTTATCGCGAGCGTGGAGTGGATGCGACGTTTGTAGGGCATCCGCTGGCCGATTTGGCGCAGCCGGGAATCGCGCGCAACAACTATGCCGCGCAATTTCATCTTGACGCCGCAAAGTATTGGATCACGCTGATGCCGGGCAGCCGCGTCAAAGAAGTGCGCATGAATCTTCCAACCATTTTGGAAGCGGCTGCGGAACTTGGTCCCGAATACGGGTTTCTGCTTCCCGTCGCCCCCACGCTGGACCGCACGTTCCTCAAGAATTTAATTGGTCAGCAATCGGTCACACTGGTGCCTGAATCACTGCCCGCGCTCTGGCATTCGCGCGCCGGCATTATCGCCAGCGGCACCGCGACGGTGGAAGCCGCAATGATGCGGACTCCGTTTGTGATGGTCTACCGTGTCTCGTCTGTTACCTTTTTGCTGGGCAAGCCGCGGGTGAAAGTCCCACACTTTGCCATGGTCAACCTGATTGCCGGGGAGCAAGTCGTCCCTGAGCTGGTACAGCACGACTTCACGGCTACCAATGTGGTCGCCAAGCTGCGGGAAATTCTCCCGGAAGGACCCGCGCGTGACCGGATGCTGGACGGCTTAACTCGGGTGAAGGGCAAGCTCAACCCGCCCCGGAGCGAGAGCACCGGAGAAACACAGCAGGCTCCGGCAGACCGTGCCGCAGAGATCATTCTCGACTTGGCCTCGACTTGGCGCGCACGGTCCATGGCATAAGCTGGCGGATGCTCGGCTAAACCTTGTGCTCACAGCATCTTTTAGTGGAGAATCTTCATCATAGGAATGGTTAGGCCCATTTCCGGGAGACTCTCCTTAATGCAGATACAGGTTCGGCGCGCGCAGAGCGTCGGGTTGGGGTGCTCTGCCCTGCTGCTGGTGATTTTTGTCGCGGCGCCTTGCTGGGCCGCGGAGAAAGTCCGCCTGCGGGTGGATGACTATCAAATTGAGGCGGAATTGACGCCGCATCTGCATCAAATCTCGGCGCGTGCCAAAGTGAAATTCACCGCGCTGCAGGATTTGAATACCGCCATTTTCGAACTGCATAACGGGATGCGGGTAACCAAGGTTCTGGACGAGAACGGCCAACCGCTATCGGCCGAGCGTGTCACGCAGGATTCGACCATCCGCGTGCCGTTGCCCGCCGGCCTGTCTAAGGACGCTTCAACAACGCTCACGTTCGAATACGAAGGCGAGATCGAAAGTGCCGACGACAGCCCTGTCCCGGGGCTCAAGCTCGCCTACATCGGCGACGACACCAGCTACCTGCTTTATTCCGGACGCTGGTTTCCGGTGAGCGGTTATGGGCTCAACCGCTTCACTGCGACGATCAGCATTACGGTGCCGGCTCACATGATGGTGATCGGCAGCGGGAAGTCGACGGTGGCGGATAATCCTCCGTCAAAAAAACCTAACAGCAACGGGCTGCCGACGAAAACATTTACGTTCGTGTATGACAAGCCGAGTTTTCCTGGCACCATTGTGGCGGGAATTTTTCAGGAATATAAGAGCGATGAAGCGGGGATGGACCTGCACGTCTTTTTCAAGCCTGACCACCAGAAGTTGGCTCCGGAGTATACGACGACTGCGGTTCAGGAATTTACCTACTTCGTCACGCTTTACGGCACGCCTTTATCGCAAAGGCTCAACGTTGTCGAACTGCCGGGCGACACGGTTCCCTACGCATGGGGGCCGGAAATCGCCGGCATTGCCGGACCTTCGATAACGGAAAAAACGAATTACCGTCTGCTGGCGAATGCCATCGCCCATCAATGGTGGGGAGTGTCGGTGAGCCCTGCCACGAAGGATGACTGGTGGATCACGGATGGATTTTCCCGCTACTCCGAAGCCATGTATGTGGAGAACGCGGCCGGCGCGGCGGGCCTGGAAGAGGCGGTGAAGGATATGTCGGTGGGAGCGCTGGCTTATGACAACGTGCCGCTCTCCAGCGCCAGCAAGCTCGACCCCTTCTCCACAGAATTTCAGTCGCTGGTCACCGACAAGGGGGCGATGATTCTGCACATGCTGCGCTGGGTGCTGGGCGAGGATAAATATCTTAAGACGATGCGCGAGTTCGCCGAAACCTACGCCGGCAAATCCGCCAGCATGGACGATTTCAAAACCATCGCGGAGAAATATTACGGCGAGCAGCTGACATGGTTTTTCTCGCAGTGGCTCGATTCTACCGGCGCCCCGGAATTCAAGTTGAAGTACACAACCTATCGGCTGGGCAGCAATAAGGGTTTCCGGGTGACTGGAGAGATTTCTCAGGATCTGGATTTGTTCCGCATGCCGGTCGATCTGCGGATTGATACGGACGGCAAAACCGAGAACAAGAAGCTCGAAGTGGTGGGCACGAACTCAGCCTTCACGGTGGAAACTTTTGGACGGCCGCGGCGAATTGCAGTTGATCCCGACCACCACGTACTCACCAACTCTTCGGATGTGAAGATGCGCGCTTCGATTCTCCGGGGACAAGCTTTGCAGCAGCAGGGCGACCTCTCGGGTGCGCTGGCTGAGTTTAACAAGGCCCTCGAACAGAACAAGAACAGTTCGCTGGCGCACTACCGCATCGCGGAGATTTTTTTCCTCCAGAGAAACTATCAGTCGTCGGCGAACTCTTACCGCTCTTCGATTAACGGCAACGGAGATCCGCGATGGACCGAGGTTTGGAGCCATATCCAGCTGGGCAAGATATTTGACATCACCGGCCAGCGCGAACGCGCCATCAACGAATACCGGCAAGCGATTCAGACGAACGACGATACCTTTGCCGCTCTGGAAGAAGCACGCAAGTACCTGCAGAAGGCTTTCGAGCGGCCCAAGAACAAAGAATAGTGAAACTGTTTCAGGCGTTCCCTGCGCCGCTGCCCAGAGCTCTACGTTTCACCGCGCCGGAGAGCAGTCCGGAACTGCGACTGGATTGCCGCGGTGCGTCGAACGGCAGGACCTCACAGGGCAAGAAGTCGCCAGCATTTGCCTGACCAGAGGGTAGAGTGAATCGGCGCGCTTGTTCAAGCGGGCGACGAGTATCCGGACGCGCTTCGAACTGAACCTTATGGAGTTCGTCTTGTGGCTCCTGCCGGCGCAGACGGTCGGCCACCGCATTGGCGTTGATGCGCAGTTGCTCGATCCGAGCGACCGCTTTCTGTACTACGCGGGCGAACTCTTCGGCATCTTCGGTCTTCCGACCTTCACGCAAGCACTGGATCGTATCCGCAACGGGAAACCATGTACGATTTCGATTCGGCTCTTTCGGATCGCAGAGCCGTCGCACCTCACAGAGGTGAGCGCTGACCACAAATTCTTTCGCGGCTGATCTTCCGGCATTACGCCGGTTGCTTTGCCTGCGGCTAACATAGCGAGCGAAGGCGGCTTCTTCGATTCTGCCATGAACTCCGGCTTCTTCAACGGCTTCGATGGCCGCCGCTTGAGCGTGGGTGAGTCCCGGCTCCGCGCTGCCCTTAGGAAATATCCAGCGCCCACTGCCGCGGGTTTGGACTAACAGGAACTCGATGGCGCCCCGGCGAATGCGATAACAAACGGCGGCGACCTGTTCGCATTCGCGCATCTTGCCCAGTTGGGAGAGCCGAACGGATTTTGGCAGTGGCTGGTGGGTCCGAAGGCGGGACGAAATAACGGTCGTAGGCGAAACGCGAGTATTCCTGGCGCGGGCACTCATCGCCACAGAGTGCACCATACCATTTGCCTCTGCCTAGAGCACACCTTGGTTCGTGATGCGAGCGTCGCCAAGACGGATCGAGATACAGGGTCTGGAATCTCTCTGCATACTTGCGTTCGACGCAAGAGAAAAGACAGTATTGGTCTTTAGTCTTTAATCATAATCTTTAGTCTTGAACAGTCTTAAACGCCAGAGTCGGCGGCCACAAGCGGCACCAGGAGATTGTCGTGGAGAATATGTATTGTCTGCGCTGTAATCGCGAGCTTGGGACCGGACATAAATCGGTGGCCATCTATCTGTTTGCGCAGACGGTTGGAATAAAACCGCGGCAGAAGTCGGCGGCGCAGCGCATCTGCTTTTGCCCGCAATGCTCGGTTTCCCTGGCCATGGGACCGCCTCCGGAGGGTGCACTAAACCTGGCGGCGTGGGAGATGATGCGCGACCTGGTCGGTTCCGATCCCGCTTTGAATCGGGCGGCTTGGGAAAACCTCAGTGCGGTTTTGGGCACGCTGCCTCCTACCGGAACGGAGGGTGCTCGCCTCTCGGCAGCATCCGGGGGGTATTTCGAGTTCTGATAGCGTTACACACCCGGACGGCCGTCTTTCGGGCGGCGTGTGTGGGCAGGCACTAGCGTTAACCGCGTCGGAAGGCAGCGGCCTGGGGTGCTCGGCCGCAGCCTCCCGCGTGGCCCGCAGAAAAAACTCGCGTTAGTTCGCTGAGCCAGAAAGCTGGATGAACTGTGGCTTGTCAGAGGCGCTGTCTCTCAGCGTAACCAGCCCGGTGTAAGGCCCCGCGCCCTCTGGCCTGAAGAACACGTTAATGTCGCAGCTCGTCCCCGCTTGAATCGACCTGCCGCATGTGTCACGCACCTCGAAGGCAGCACCAGACGCCGTGATCGAGCTGATGGAGAGAGGTCCTGTTCCGTTGTTCGCTAGCCTCAAGCCTTGCTCCCCCGGGCTTGAGAAGCTAAGTGGCGCTGTGGTTGGGGAAAATCTCACCACGCCCGTGTTTAGCATCGTGATCGCGCCGGCCTCTCCGTTCGCTAGTGCGATGTCCGGTAGGCCGTCCCCATTTAGATCTCCGACGACCGGGAGCCCGGTGTCTTTCCCCGTCCTAAGAAATTGTGCTTGCCTCAGAGCTCCGTTGCCGATGCCCCAAAAAATATCGACGCCCGCGGGACCCTCAGCCACGGCGGTGGGGAGAAGCACATCCGGCTTTCCGTCCCGGTTCAAATCATCGACCATCACGTAACCGCTAAGTCCGGTAGCCTCGTAATTAACCGCCGGCTGAAACGTACCGTTCCCATTGCCTAGAAGGACGTTTATGCCCGTCAGGTAATCGCCGACAACGGCGTCTAGGTTACCATCCCCATTGAGGTCGCCCACGGCGACGGACGCTGGCTGGTACTCGAGCGGAGTCGTAATGGAGTCCGCCAGCGTCCCATTGCCGTTACCCAGCAGCACCCCGACGTTATAGCTTGAACCGGAGTAACCAGCTGCAATCACATCGAGATTGTGGTCATTGTTAAAGTCGCCCACGGCGAGCCATACGGCGTCGGGGAACGAGTCGTTGTCGCTAGGCGCCTGAAAGGTACCATCGCCGTTGCCCAGCAGCACGCTGATGTACGGCGGGTCGATAATCGCGATGTCCAGGTTTTTATCGTTGTTGAAGTTCCCAACGGCCACAAAGTAGGAGCCCTCGGTGGTATTCGAACTGACTGGCGCCTGGAAGGTCCCATCCCCATTGCCCAGGTACACGGTCACTGTGCTGGGATCAAGATTGGCAAAAACAATATCCAGATTGCCGTCATTGTTAAAGTCGCCCACCGCCACGGAATACGTGAGTTGAGGCGTCGCGTAGTAGACCGCCTTGCGGAACGTACCATCACCTTTGCCCAATGAGACGGTAAAGCCGTTGTCGTCGATTACGACAATGTCGAAGAAACCGTCGTGGTTAAAGTCGCCCCCGGCTATGGAGAAAGCACCTGGGGGAAGCGCGGCCGTCGCCCGCGTTTCGAACTGCGCCCACGCCGGGATCGAGACTCCGACAAGGCACAATATCGCGACGGCGACAAAGAGGGCACGACGAGGGTAAACGGAACACGGGCGAGCCATATCAAACCTCCACAGGGTTCTTACCGCAGGGGGGACCTAACAGAGGAAAAGATTAGCACGACTTCCCCAGCCTACCAAGGGGACTTCCCTCTCCGGAGCGCTCATTTCCAGTGCTGCGAAATCGGTCATTTTCTGTGGCCCGGCTAACCTTCCGCACTTTCTTTGGGTCTAACTAACCAACTACAGCGGAACTTCGCATGACCCGGCTGCGTATTACTCATCAGATGCCAGGCGGGATTGAGACCCCTCGCCTGCACGTACCCGGGGCTCCCACGCCTCCCTCCGGAGGCGTGGGAGCACACATCAATATCCATGCGAATGCTTCTCGATATCGTCCGGCAGTCGTTGTCCACATTGTGGGCGCATAAGCTGCGTTCGTTTCTTACCATGTTTGGAATTGCCTGGGGTGTGGGTTCTTTGCTATTGCTGGTAGGTCTGGGAGAAGGGTTTCGCAGCGGTCAGGACAAGAACCTGGCCGAACTGGGTCAAGACATAATGTTCGTCTTTCCGGGCCGCATTCCGGCCGTGGCCGGCAGCTACCAATCAGGACAGCTCTACTACTTGACCTATGGGGATTACTTTGCCATTCGCGACCAGGCCAGATTTCTGCGGGCAGTTTCTCCGGTGCTGGAGCGCGACGACATCCGCGCCGTAAGCGATTACGGATCCACCAACGGACAGGTTTTCGGCGTGGTTCCCGAGTACAGCGATATTCGCAACATGCCGATTGAACCCGGGCGCTGGTTCAACGACGAGGACAATTCGCAGCATCGCCGGGTCGCGGTTGTGGGATGGGAGTTGCTGAAAAACATGTTTCCCGGCCAGCCTGCCGTGGGCAGCACGATCCTGCTGAACGACATGGATTTTAAAGTGATCGGCGTCATCCCGAAGATCGGCAAGGAAGGCGAGAACGGAACCAACCATCGGATATTCGTGCCTTTCGACACCATGCGAATGCTTTTTCCATTGAAGGCGCAAAACTCGGAGAACGCGATTTCGTTCATCAACTACCGGCCTATCAAAAAGGGATTGCACGTGGAGGCCAAAAACGAAGTTCATGCCATCATTGCGCGGCGACATGGCTTCGATCCGAGTATGGATGACGCTTTTCAGGATTGGGACACGATCGATGGAGCGATTCGTGTGGCAAAGATTTTTGACGCGATGGATTGGTTCCTCGGCGTGGTGGGAGTGGTTACGCTTGGCCTGGGCGCAATTGGGGTCATTAACATCATGCTGGTCTCCGTCACCGAGCGTACGCGGGAGATCGGCCTGCGCAAAGCTCTGGGTGCAACGCATCGCAACATCATGACGCAGTTCTTTGTGGAAGGCGCGTTCCTAACCGCGTTTAGTGGCGGCATCGGACTGGCAATCTGCACTGCTTTCGTGACTTTGCTGGCGCAATTGCCCTCGCCAGACGGATTCGATACACCGCGCATCGTGCCGGCTTCCGCCGTCGTCGCCATTCTTTCACTGTCCGTGGCAGGGATCGTTGCCGGCCTTTATCCGGCGCGCAAAGCAGCGCTGCTTCCTCCGGTGGAAGCGCTGAGGCAGGAATAGCTATGCTTGGCGATCTGGGCAAACAAGCTTTCAACGCGTTGAAACACAATCGCCGCCGCTCCGTGCTGACCATGCTGGGGATGGCATGGGGGATTGCCACGGTCGTTCTGCTGCTGGCCTACGGCTCCGGTTTTGAAAGCGCTTTGATGATCGCCTTCCGCACATTCGGAGGCAACCTGGTGGCAATTTTTCCGGGGCGCACCTCGGTACAGGCTGGCGGTACCAAGGCTGGGGTGCAAGTTCGATTGACGCGCGACGATCTCGAGTACCTGCGCGCGGAGTGCCCCATGCTTACTCGCATTTCGCCCGAGGTGGATAAGCAGAGCCAAGTGTCATTTGGCACGCGCAGCGGAAGTTATGGCGTACACGGCATCTATTCGAGCTATGAGAAGATTCGCGCTCTGGATGTGGGTGAAGGCTCATTCTTCGGCGAGCAGGACGATTTCACGCACTCGCGCGTGGCGGTGATCGGCTCGACGGTGAAGAAAAAACTTTTCTCCGGCCAGAACGCACTGGGCGAAAGCGTGCGCATCGACGGCATTTCCTACAAGGTTGTCGCCGTTCTCCGGCACACCATTTCCAACGGGGACGAAGACATGAACTCGCTGGTTTATGTCCCTTACAGCGCCATGAGCGACCTCAAGAATAGTTATTACCTTGACGGAATCATGATGGATTACGAAGGCGACCATCTCAAAATGGTCGAGGCCGTGCGCAACTCCATGGCCTTCCATCACAACTTCAGTCCCAAGGACGACCGCGCTATCTTCGTTTTCGATGCTGTAAAAGATCTCGCCGACCTGAACATCATCACGGTCGGCATTAAGCTTCTGCTGGGGTTCATCGGGCTGCTGACGCTCGGCATCGGCGGCGTGGGGCTGATGAATATCATGCTGGTTTCGGTCACCGAGCGCACGCGTGAAATCGGCATCCGCATGGNNGTACCCGCGAAATTGGCGTGGAAAAGGCCTTGGGCGCACGCCGCTGGCACATTCTCATTCAATTCCTCGCCGAGGCTTTGGTGATCACGGCACTGGGCGGGCTGTTAGGGGTGGCGCTGGCTTATCTCATTTCGTGGTCAGTGGGTTCGCTCACCCTCTGGAGCGCCTTTATTGAAGATGCCAGCGAGGGCGACATTCATCTGTATATCGACTCTGCGACGCTGCTGTGGTCGACGGTGATTCTCAGCTTTGTCGGCATTATCAGCGGCATGTTGCCGGCCATCAAGGCCGCGAGGCTGAATCCGATCGAGGCTCTGAGGTACGAGTANNGGCGAGGCTTGCGGGTCGTGCCACCCGGTGACGACTCGTCAGATCCGCCCCCGGAATTTCCTCCGCTAGCACTTGCCGTTGAATTCCCTCCAATTGGAATCCAATTCCCGGAAGCCTCGGCGCATGAATCGTCGGCGCAATATTCAAAGCTGGTCACCGGATGCAACTCCCAGATGGAGTATCGCTGGCAGCGAGCCGTCTTGTTTTGCAGAGCGGNNAGAGCGCAATTGTCCGAGGGCTTGTTGTGTTCGCTATCCACCAGCAGTTGCCCCACGATTCGCACCTTGTGGCCCAGAGCGGGTTTTAGATTGTCGAGCGTCCAGACTCCCTCATGAAATTGCGCTCGATAGTGCGGGGTCATTTCGACAATCACGCTATTCTGCTGTAGCGCCTTGGGGGGGTTCGCCGGAGTCGTAGCGTTAACTTGGCTGGTCAAAGTTTGGTCAAAGCCGATTCCAATGTGAAAGTCGACGTTTGGGACGCCCGTCAACTCGCAATTGCTGCTCTCCGCCCCGGTGGATTCGTAATAGTACAGGTAACCAACGAGCCCAAACTGCTTCCCCTCCCCCATCTGGCTCAATTGGTCTTTATAGGTCGCGTGGTTATTGCTTCGTCCCAACTCGGTGGGCGTGTTGGTGTTGAGGGTGTCGAAAGCCGACTGATCCAGGAAGTTAATCCCGGTGGCCGCCGCGGGCGTCAAATTCTTAAGGTAGTTCAGATATGGATCATACCCGCCAGCCTTACTGCAGCCAGTGGGGTAATCCTCGTGACATGCATGAAGATCCGTGATGTTGTCTTCGCATTGAGCCGTTGCGATGGTGACTCCGTCGATGACGATGGGTGGGTTTTGCGCCGCCGTGGGGGTCCGATTCGAGGGTGCGAAATTCATTCCCAGAGCCAGTGCCACGGGCGCAAACGGCGCAACATATCGGGAAAAAGTACTGCCAGTCTTGGAGGGTTGCGTAGGCATATTCATCTCCTTTGTACGCGTCTGCTGCGGATAATTTAGTCGCCGCCTGCACCGCCAGCGCCGCCTCCCGCTGGGCCACCACCCCCGCCTCCGTTGTTCTTATCCTGGGTGGTTGCCTGAATGCCCTTGCCGACTCCGTATGTGGTGGCGCTTACACCTAAAAGAGCCAACACATTCGTCGGAATCTGCGGCATGTCACATTTGCATAGAACCACGAGAAAAAAACTCAGCCCAATCACAAACGTAAAAATCAGCAGCTGGAAGCGGCCCATGCTTGCGCCTCCGCCGGTACCGTCCGCCCCTTTCTCCTCCAGCAATTGGCTGATATCGATCTTGCCGCCCGCGATCGCTGCCAGCACTAAGAATCCAAAAAGAAACAAAAGGATCAACCCGCCGTATGCGAAGGCGAGTTCAAGCTTCTCCATTGGCTTTCCCGGCACCCAGAGCGCGATGGCAAAGGCGATCAGTATGCTCAACACCACCATAATCACAAACTCAACGGTTTTCATCGTGTTCCTCCTTCGATTCTAAAGCTCCGGTCATCGGCTTTTCAGCATGGCACGCGCCTTGCCGCCCAGGTAAAGGGCGTGGCTGCCCCCAAGCGCAGCCACCATTAGCGCTGGCATCTCGGGCAGTTCCTTCGGGTTGTGGATCACTTGCAGCAGATAGTACCCGGCCACAAAGAGCGTGACCATAAGGGCCTGTGTGCGTCCGGGGCTGGCAGTCGTTGAAAAACCGGTCGCGCTGTCGGGGTCCCGGACATCGCCATCGAGCAGGTAACTGAGACTGATGCCGCCCGTCATCAGCTTCCACAACACAACGCAGAACAAGCCGCCGAACAGGATCGCACCCTCCCAATAGGCCAACGTCATAAGGAAGCGCATGTTGCCCCTCAGTTTTTCAGAGTTCGTTTGAACCGCGCACGCCAGGGCCCAGGGAAGTGGCGCACAGCATACACACCCCTGCCGTGCTTGGCAACCATTACTTTTCGATTTATTACGATAACCGAACAAGCATCCATGCGGGCCGAATGGTTGGCCCATGGGGCGGCGGGCACATAGTCTGACTTCTCGCAAGCGATACAATTTCTCCCATGCCCGAAACTGTCAACGCCCGGCTCAATCGGGTGCTCGACCAGTTGCGTTTGTATGAGCATCCTTTGCTGAACTTTTCGGCGCGCGCCAAGGGCGAAGGCGTGGAAGTCGTCATTCAGTTCAAAGATGCCTCTGTCCCGGTACACACCTACTACTTCGATCTGCATCCTAGAGACCTCGATCATCCGCAATTTGAATGGAGTTTCCAACGCCAGCTTTACGACGCATTGCATGATTATTTCGTTGAGATGTTCATCCGCACGCCGCAGGACCGCGCCGAGCGGCGCCGGAGAGAATCGTGAACCTCCTGAGGCGGAAGATCGAGCAGGAAATTCGCGATGCCGGGGCCATCCCATTTTCGCGCTACATGGAGCTTTGTCTCTACCATCCGGAGCTTGGTTACTATTCGCGAAACGCGGAGCAGTTCGGCAAAGCCGGGGATTTCTACACATCGAGCGACGTGCACGCCGTTTTCGGCCGATTGCTGGCCCGGCAGTTTGACGAGATGTGGCGCGTGCTAGGCTCGCCTGAACGCGTCGATTTGGTCGAACTCGGCCCCGGCCGCGGCTTATTCGCGCAAGACGTGCTGGGCTGGTCGAGGAAAAAGTTCCCGCAGTTCTTTTGTGCGTTGCGTTACGTCCTGGTCGAGAGTTCGGCGGCTCTGCGTGAACGAATCAGAGAAACTCTGAGACCTCACCTTGATTCTGGAAAAGCTGAACTCATTCCGCTATATCCGCTCGAAGGACAATTATCACGCGATGCCCCAGCCATCGTGTTCGCCAATGAATTCTTCGACGCGCTGCCGGTCGAGATCCTCAGCCCAAAGGGTTCGCTGCGTATCGACGCGCGCGACGGGCATTTCATTGAAACATGGGCACGATCCTCGCCCGAAGAAATGGAATTTATCGATCGCTACTCAGTCCATCCCGAAATGGACGAACGGATCGAGGTTTCGCTGGTGGCTCAACAATTCCTGGATCGCATCGCGGCCGAGATGCGGCGCGGGTTCATCATTGCGATCGATTACGGCTACACTCGCCACGAACAGCTTGCCGGGCGCCATCGCGGCACGGTCAAGGCCTTGCGCCAGCATTCAATCAGCGACAATCCATACGAAGCTCCTGGCGATCAGGACATCACCGCCGATGTGAACTTTACGGCGCTCGCCGCCGCTGCCGAAGGGCACGGCATGCAGACGCAAAAACTTGTTACGCAGTCGCAGTTTCTGATGGGTATTGGCGAAGGCAATCAGTTTGCCGACGCCTTTGAAGAATGCCGACTGCCGCAGGAGCGAGCGAAGATCGCGCTGCAACTCAAGCATCTGGTCACGCCCGCGGGCATGGGGGAGAGCTTTCAGGTTTTGATTGCCAGCAAGGGAATCGAAGAAGAAAAAGTCTCAGCGCTTTGCGGGCTGAATTTCGGCCGCTCGCGGTAGCACAGCCTCGGGATACTCAAATACTCCACGCCCCGATTTGCGTCCCAATCGTCCCGCCTTCACGTACTGCACCAACAGCGGCGCGGGGCGATATTTTTCGCCCAGCGATTTGTGGAGGTATTCAAGAATATTCAGCCGCGTGTCGAGTCCGACGAGATCGACAAGTTCGAACGGACCCATGGGATGATTCAGCCCGAGTTTCAGCGCCTTGTCGATATCCGCCGCCGAGGCGATTCCCTCCTGCAGCATATAGAATGCCTCGTTGCCGATCATGGCGTTGATGCGGCTGGTAATGAAGCCGGGCGATTCCTTGATCACCACCACTTCCTTGCCCATGCGTTTGCCCACTTCGACGGCAGTCGCCAGCGTGTCGTCATCGGTTTCGAGCGCCCGCACTACTTCGAGCAGCTTCATCTTGTGCACAGGATTAAAGAAGTGCATCCCAACGCACTTCCTGGCGCGATAACTCACGCTGGCTATCTCCGTGATGCTGAGAGAAGAAGTATTCGACGCCAGAATGGTGGTGGGGCGGCAGATTTTGTCGAGCAGAGTAAAGATCTCAATCTTCGACTCCATCTCTTCCGGCACAGCTTCAATCACGAGATCAGCCTCGCGCGCGGCTTCATCCACCGAGCCCGCATATTCCAGGCGCTGGAAGGCGGCGTCGGCATCGGGGGATGAAACTTTTCCCAGTTCAACTGCTTTATCGAGATTCGATCGAATTTCAGTTTCGGCTTTACGCAGCGCACCCGGCAACAGGTCTTCCAGAATCGTGCGGTAGCCGCCAACGGCTGCGGCGTGCGCGATGCCCCGGCCCATGATGCCGGCGCCGATCACCGCAATGGTCTTAACCGCTGCCACTACTGCGCCACCACTCTTTCCTTTTCCAGATCTTTGATTGCGTCATTGAGCGCATTGCCTGCGGCCCGCAAGCTGTCCGCCAGCCGCTTGCGCTCTTCAACGTTCATGGCTGGGATTGAAATACAGATGCGGCGCAGCGTAGTTGTAATGTCTTCGACGTAATTCATTGAGCGGATAAGTTCACCAGATGCAGGCATGAGGGCTCCCCTATTCTTGCCGGTTTCGGCCGGTTCTGATAACTGCCCGTCCCGTTCACTCTCAAACAAAAATGCGCCGGACGGAACTTCTATTCTGGACGTGTCCGCGAATTTAGTAAAGGCGGGCGCCGGAAGCTGACCTCTCATTTATTAACAATGATTTGACTGGAACACCTTATAATTCGTATCGATTCTTTAAATGGGCCTTCTGACTACGCGGCGAATCTAAGGAACTATATGGCAGACAAGCCTTTGAAACGCTACATTTTTGCGAGCGACTTCGATCAGACGCTAACGTTCAACGACTCTGGCTACGTGCTGGCGGAGCTAGTGGGCATTCCTACTGCGGATTTCGAACGCAAAGCCAAAGGCATGGCGAAGATCAACCTGGTACAGCAGGGAGCGGAGCTCGCCTACCTTCTTCTGCATGATCCAGAGTTCAAGGCTAAGGTTCGAAAAGAACATCTTCACGAGGTCGGCAAACGCATTCGCCTGAAGGGTGAGATCAAACTGCTCTACCAGATTTTAGAAACCGGAGTAGATGGTCACGTCTTTGACTTCTATGTTCTGTCGGCTGCACCGGTCGAGGTTATTTATTCGGCGCTCGAGGGTATTGTCCCGCAGGATCACATTTTCGGCACGGAGTTTCATTACAAAGCCAGCGGTGAGATCGACACGATTATTCGCGCCACGGCTGGCTACGGCAAGGTCGCGGTCCTAAACCAGTTGCTGGCCGAGCACGTCATGGGTCCCGATCACGTGATCTATTCGGGAGATGGCAGCTCCGATATTCACGTGATGTTACAACTGAATGCGCGTGATGGTCTTACGATTGCCGTCTCGGAGTCGCCACACATTTCGCAGATTGCGAAGCGCACGGTGCTCAGCACTAGCGCCTTGGCGGTGCTGGCGCCCATTCTGGAAGAGGTAGTGGGATGGGAGCGATCCCGCATTCGCAGTTTTTTCGAAGCCAACGGCATGCTGATTCAAGAGTGGGAGCGTGTCCGCACGGACTGGCTGACGTTGCGGCCGGCGATTGTGGAGCCCGCGGAACCGGTGAGTTTGGCGTGACGATGCCGTGGGTATGCGGGATAAGTTACGCTGGATAAGTTACGCGGGATAAATTGTTGGCATAGTCATGCGGCGCGATAAAAGTCTCATTCCGCTTTCTCACCAACATCAGCGGGCGCTGGCATTGTGCGTACGCATCGATCGCGCTCAGCCCATCCCCGGCGCGGATTTGCAGGCTTGGCAAGTTGAGATCGAGCAGCACTTCGAGCCGGAGATCAGGATTCATTTCGCGGCTGAAGAAAGCGTGATCTTTCCAGCTGCTCGACAGTTCGCGGAATTAGGTCCGCTGGTGGAAGAACTAATCGCCGAGCATGTGTCATTGCGTAAAGCCTTTGTCCTGGCTGAGGCGCGCCGGCTGCCCGCGGAAAGTCTGCCTGCTTTCGCGCAACAGCTTTCGGCCCACATCCGTAAGGAAGAGCGCCAGTTGTTCGAGGGCTTGCAGCGGTTGATGAAATCCGCAGAGCTTACAAATCTTGGATTGCGTCTGGAGGCCGCGCTGAAAGCGGCTTCGCAGGCGTGCATCTTGCCGAATGAGGCAACAAAATTAAAACCGACGCGGTAGCGGCGACGCAACCATAGCGGGACTATTTGGTCTCACGTCTCCAGCCGGAAACGTGTCTCCGCCAGCCGATAGAGTTTGCGCCAGACCAAGCGGTTGACGGTCACCACCGTCGCTGAAATCATGATGGTTGCGAGCATCAGCAGACGAAAATCTCCGCTGTCGGTAGCGCGGCTAATGCTCGCACCCAGCCCAATCGTAGTGTAAATCTGTCCCTTGAAATTGAAATACTCGGCTACGATGCTGGCATTCCAGGCTCCGCCGGAGGCGGTCACCATGCCGGTGATGAGGTAAGGAAAAATTCCCGGCAAGATCAGCTTCTTCCAGCGCTCGATGCCTCGCATCCGGAACACGGAACAACATTCCTTCAGATCCGTTGGGATCGCCATTGCACCGGCGATCACATTGAACAACACATACCACTGCGTACCCAGCAGGAGCACGACAATCGATGCGATGCCAAGTCCGCCTCCCAAACGGATGAGCACGAGCAGGATCACCGGCAGCAATGCGGTGGCCGGGACGGAAGCCGCAATCTGCGCCAGCGGTTGTGCGATGCGTGCCAGTCGAGGATTGGAGCCGATCGCCACGCCTGCTGGAATCGTCCACAGCGCGGCCAGCAACAAGGCAAGGTTGACTCGCAGGAAAGTTGCGCCCAGCCCCAAGGCGGCCTCGTGCAGTTCCGCTTTTTGCAGGCCACTGAGAATGATGGTGACACGCACCATGCCGTAGCCGATCCCAATCAGCGCCAATACCGCCAGCACACGGACTACCCACTCTCGCCACGGAGCGGTAGGTTCTTCCGGCTTGTCCGCTATGTGCTTGCGCGCAAAATGCAGAAGAAAGCGCTCGCTCAGCGGTCGCCATGTCTTCTGTCGAATCCGGGAAAGGCCAGTCGAATGCTGCAGAAAATTGAGCACCCAGGACCCAGGGGCGTCGGTGCTTTCCACCTGCTCCACTTTGAACTTCTCGGCCCAGGCAATCACCGGCCGCCAGACAAATTGATCGAGCAACACGATGACCGTAACCATGGTAGCGATGCCCCATACAATCGAAGCGGTATCGCCAGCGCTGGCGGCGGTTTGCAGATAAGATCCCAGTCCCGGCAGCCGAAAGTCTCGCGATCCCAACACGAACATTTCACATACCATCAGGGCGAACCAACCGCCGGCCACGGACATCATGGAGTTCCATACCAGCCCAATGGCCGAAAACGGCAGTTCCATCTGGGTGAAGCGCTGCCAAGCGCTGAAGCGGTAAATCGTCGCCGTCTCTCGCATTTCCTTGGGAATACTTTTCAGCGAGGCGTAAAAGCTGAAAGCCATATTCCATACTTGTCCGGTGAAAATGAGCAGGATCGCGCCCAACTCCACGCCCAGTTGCCGACCGGGAAAGAGCGCCACCATGGCCAGCATCACGGGAGGAAGGAACACGAGCACGGGGATGGATTGCAACACATCCAGCAATGGAATCATGAAGCGCTCGGCCCGCAAGTTATAGGCTGCGATATAGCCGTACGCCAGCGCGAATGCGAGACTCAATAAGTAGGCGACGGTGATGCGCAAAAGTGAATAACCCGCATAGGCCGGAAGCGCCCAGGGACGGAGCGAAATCTCGACCGACGGCGTAAAGGGACCGAACCATCCGCGTCCGACGGTCACCACGCCATAGAACATCGCAATTCCGGCCGCGAACATGATGACGTCGGGCAGGTGAGAAGTTTCCAGACTCGGCAGTTGCGCCCACAAACGATAGGCCGAGAATCCCCGTAGGCTGATGCTCTTCTTCATGCGACTGCTTTCTCTCAGGAATCTCGATCAGGCTTTTGGCGTGGGAGCTGGGTTTTCGTTCTCAGCGGGGTGCTCCGCGATTTCGCCGAGTGGCGCTTCAGTCTGCGTCAACCGGCCACTCTCGCGGTCGTAATCAAAAATCTCCGCGTATCGGCCCCAGTTCATCGCCGTATCCAACTGCCGTTGCACTTCTTCTTCGGAGAAATGCTCATCGAGGATATCGTGAAAAAATTCATCGGCGATGGAGTGGTCGGATTTTCGTTTCAGAATACTAGCAATTTGTTTCAGGATGGTGACATGCTCCAGGGCGGCCTGGCGGAACAAAACCTTGCGCGCCTGAATGTCAGCGTCCGCAAATGCGGCCCCCTGCGGAGAGAGTTGGACATCGCCCTCCTTGAGCCAGGCGAACCCCAGCAGCACGCAGGCCTCAAGAATCGGAAGCAAATCCTCTACGTCCATCACCAGGTCTTCGCTCAGGCGAAAGAGATCTTCCCGGCCGCCGCGATCGTGCAACAGTTCGAGCAGCCCGGCGATTCCGCCCACGCGCGCGTGCGGTAGAATTTGATATTTCGTCGTTCGGACCAGCGACTGCGTCCGCTTTAAACCTCCCGGCGGCACAACGATTTCCCCTGTGCTTTCCGGGTCGGGCAGAGCATGTTCGACGTCCGGCTCCGTCATGATTTTGTAGATGTAGTCGACCAGTTCGACGAAACGGCTGGACTTGCGATCGCGAGGATGCGAGAGGCGCACATTGAAATCGGAGCGGATGCGAGCCGGGTTTCTGCCCAGCACCACGATGCGATCCGCCAGCATCACCGCCTCCTCGATATTGTGAGTGACGATGAAGATGGCGCTGGTAGGCATCTTCTTGTTCAGCCACAGCTCAAGCAATTCGCCGCGCAGATTTTCCGCCGTGAGCACATCGAGGGCGGAGAATGGTTCGTCCATGAAGAGCACTTCTGGTTCGACTACAAGAGCCCGCGCGAAGCCCACGCGCTGCTTCATGCCTCCGGAAAGTTCTTTGGGATATGCCGTCTCGAAACCATCGAGACCAACCGTGTCCAGCGTGCGCAGTGCGCGCTTGCGGCGCTCGACGGCTGCAACGCCACGCGCTTCCAGCGGGGCTTCCACGTTCTCCAGAACGGTGAGCCAGGGAAACAGTGCGAAACTTTGGAAGACAATCGCCACGTTGGGCGCCTGACCACCGAGCGGCTTGCCATGCCAGAACAGAGCTCCGGACGAAGGTTGCGCGAGGCCGCTCAGAATCCGCAGGAGGGTCGACTTGCCGCAACCAGAGGCCCCCAGAAGAGCAATGATTTTACCCGGCTCGATGGAAAAGTCCGTGAGGCCCACGACTTGAATGCGCGTGCCATCCGGTTGCTGATAGGACTTCTCAATCGCCCGAGCTTCGATAATGGGTTCGTTGGGCAAGAAAAACTCTCCGTAACTTCTATACACGATCTGCGAACAGACGGGAAGCGGGCGCGGGTGCAGCGTTTTCCACAAGCCAGCAACCGGCCGGTTCCGTTAGAATCTGCACGATGCCCGCACGCTCAAAGCTTATGCACTCTGACGATTACGTGGAGTACTGCCGTGAGACGGCCCGTCATGTCAGAACTCTGCATGACTTGGCCCTACGCGGCAGAAACAAAGAGGAAATCACCCGTCAAATTCAAGAGTACATCGTTGAGGCGGTCGGCCTGCAGTCCGGCGACGATTTGGTAGACATAGGATGCGGGGACGGCACGCTGTTGAGAATGGCCGAGCGTGTTGGAACAAAAACTGCAATTGGCCTGCTGGCAACTGACGAAGAGGTTGCCCTGCTGCGGCGCTCTGGCTTTAATGTCAAGCAAGGTTTCACTGACCAGCTGCCAATTGGCGACGAGAGCGCCTCCGTGGTGGTGTGCAACAGCGTGTTGCTGGTGGTTTCCAGAGAAAAAATTCCCGCCAGCTTGCGCGAAATCTACCGCATCGCCAAACCCGGTGCCCGCATTTTCGTGGGAGAGGTCCCCTTCATTCCCGGCTGCGCTCCGGAGCCAAAGTTTGAGAGCCGCAGAGAAACACTTTCGTATCTGTACCACACCTATGGCCTGAGAACGTGGTTCGGAATGCTTCGCAGGATGATCTATTGGACGCTGGTGGGGAAACCTCCCGTCATACTCGACGGTACGCAAATTTCGTTCTATGCACAGCCAGACGAGTTTATTGGCATGGCGGAGGCCGCTGGCTTACAAATCGTGCGCTACTGGCAGCATGAGTATCCAAATACCCGCAACAATTACCTGCTTCAAAAAGCGAGTTAGGCCGCGAAGTTCTCCTGCGAAGGAAGTGGAAATGGCTGAGGCAGCCGGTCCGTGACTTCGGCAAGGTGAGCAAGTTTGGACGTTAAGTCAGCCGTAAACTCTCCCGGAGCCAGCCGCCAACTCCAATTCCCGCCATCGAGGCTGGGCGTATTCATGCGGGCTTCGCTGCCCAGCCCGAGGACATCCTGCATGGGGATGAGGGCAAAATCGGCCACCGAGTCTTGCGCGGCACGGATGAAACCCCAATGAATTCCATCGTCACAGCGGCCAAGATAACATTCCGCATGGTGGCGCTCGTGATCGGCGGCGCCGGATTTAAACCAGCCAACGGTGGTATCGTTGTCGTGCGTTCCGGTGTAGATCACTTTGCCTGCGGCGCGGTGTGGCAAATACATATGCGCGCCTTCATCGCCGAAACCAAACTGCAACACGGCCATCCCGGGAATCTGCAGCCGCTCGCGCAGGGCGTGCACTTCGGGCGTGATGTAGCCCAGATCTTCGGCGAAAAATGGCAGTCCGCCGAGAGCTTCGCGCAGCTTGTGAAATAAATCGTCCCGTGGACCATCCACCCATCGGCCGTTGATCGCGGTCGGGTCGTTCGCCGGTATCTCCCAGAACTGATCGAAACCGCGGAAATGATCGAGCCGAATGTAGTCGGAATTTCGCGTCGCCCAGCGCAGGCGCTGAATCCAGCACTCGTATCCCCGCGCCTTCATCACATCCCAGCGATACAGAGGATTTCCCCAGCGCTGTCCGGTTTTGCTGAAAAAGTCAGGTGGTACGCCGGAAACCACTTCGGACTCGAGATTCTCATTCAGCCGAAAAAGATCGCGATGCATCCAAACATCGGCGCTATCGTAGTTAACAAAGATGGCGACGTCGCCCACGATGCGAATCTTGTTCTCCGCAGCATATCGGCGCAGCGCCTGCCACTGTTCGTAGAAAGCAAACTGCAAGGCGCTGCGGACTTTCAGATCGTCCGCCAACTCCTTGCGGGCACGCTGCAGCGCGCTGCCTTCACGGCGCGCCAGTTCCGCCGGCCACTCATTCCAGCTCGCCAGTTTTTGCCGGGCACGCAATGCGTCGAACAAAACAAAATCATCCAGCCACCAGGAGTTCTCCCCGCAAAAACGCTCAAAGCGTTCGCGCGCACCCGCAGGCGCGGACGCGAGAAAGCCGCGCCCAGCCTCAAACAGTAGAGGCATTTTCGTGGCGAAAATTTGGTCATACGCAACTGGACCAGATTCGGCTGCAAGATGAGAAATCTTCTGGCGATCGATCCAGCCGTGGCTGGCCAGGCGTTCCAGGCTGATCAGCAGCGGATTGCCGGCAAATGCGGAGGTGGAAGAATAAGGCGAATTGCCGTCGCCAAGCGGACCCAGAGGCAGAACCTGCCAAAGTCCCTGACGGGCAGCAGCGAGTGAGTCAACAAACCGATAAGCGGCAGGACCGAAATCACCGATGCCGCCGCGCGAGGGCAACGACGTGGGATGCAACAAAATTCCTGCGGAGCGCGGAAATGACATGCAACTCGATCGCGAACTCAGATTCCCGACTCGCTCCCCGCGCGGGTCAGCGTTTTCATTTCATCCTGGTTAATCTTTATCTTGCCCGACTTCTCCATCTGCTCGCGCAGATTAGTCACGAACAATTGGAATAGCTCCTGCTCCTTGCCCTGCAGGAGGGAATCGCGAATCTGGTCGCGCTTGGCGGCGAAGTCGGCCTCGGACGGAGCTTGCACATCTGTTACTGCAATCACCACTCCGTTGGCTCCGCTGTTGATGGCACCGCTGATGTCACCAGGCTTCATGCTGAAGGCAACCGCAGCCTGTCCCGTCATCGATCCGATATCGGGAACCTGCCCATCGGGTGAAACGAACTCGCTCGTCTTCAGCGTGGCGCCCAACTCTTTTGCCGCTTTTTTCAGATCATGGTCGGCCTTGGCACGGTCGGAGAGTTCCGCGGTCTTCTGTGACAAAAGAATGTTTGAGCGCTCGTTCTTGAATTCTTCTTCCACCCGAGTGCGGATCTCGTCAAAGGTTGGCGTCGATTGCGGTTTCACCGCCAGCAAATCGAAGACCGCGAAGCCTTGCGAGGTTGCCGCCATCTGCGGCGGCGATTTCTCTGCCGCTGTGAAAACCGCGTCCATGAACTGCGGCGCCGGTCCCAGTCCGGGCACAATATCTTTGCGGCTGAAAAAGTCAGAAGTTACGACTGGCACGCCTTTCGCGGCAGCGGCGGCATCCAAGCCCTGTTTTATGGCCGCCTGCAACAAATCTTCCGCCTGCTTCTGAGCGATCTCCTGCGCTTTCTGCTGTTTGAGGATGGGCTCGATCTGGTCTTTCACTTCGTCGAGCGTCTTCATGTGCGCGTCCTGGCGAGCATCGACGCGGATTATGTGAAAACCGTAACTGCTCTTCACCAAGCCGCCGACCTGACCAATCGGCTGCGAGAAGGCTGCTTTCTCAAACTCCGGAACCGTGCGGCCTTTTCCAATCCATCCCAACGAACCGCCTTCTTTTGCGCTGCCCGGATCTTCGGAATACTTTCTGGCGAGGTCTTCGAATTTTGCTCCTGCCTTGAGCTGCTTGAGCAAATCTTCCGCGCGCCGCTGAGCTTCAGCCGCAGCTTTTTCATCAACCTTGCCGTCCGGCCCCGGAAGCGGGGTCTTGATCAGAATGTGGCTGACTTTAGCCTGCTCCGCGACGCGATACTGATCGCGATGCGAGTTGTAATAAGGCTGCAAATCGTCGTGCGTGATTTGCACACCGTTCTGAATTTTCGCCAGATCGATCATGGCGTACTTCACCTTGCGCTTTTCAGGAATGGAATTCGCGTAGTTTTTCTGATGGGTGTCGTAAAACGCCTTCAGCTCTTCCGTCGTGGGATGCAGGCCCTTCTTGATGTCATCCTGCTTCAAGACGGCATATTCGAACTTCACCTTTGTATTCTGCTTATCGAATTCTTGACGGATCGCCGCATCGCTTACCGATGCACTGCCAGTAATCAGTGCCTGCAATTTGGTGATCAAAATCCCCTTGCCAACGGAATCTTCGAACATGGCGGGAGTCAGGTTATGCTGCTGCAGCAGACCCTCGTATTCAGCCTCACCGATAAAGGTTCCGCCGGGAAAGAAAATTTCAGAATACTGGCCATGTTGCAATTCATCCTTGATTTCCTGCGGGGTGGCTTTCAACCCCAGGTGCTGGGCCTCGGCGACCAATGCTTGCCGGTCTACCAGTTGGTCGGCAGCGCGTTGCGCAAAAAAAGGCAGCAGGATGGAAGCATTCGCGCCTAACTGCGCGCCCTGCTGTTGCAGCATCCCGCGCGCCGTTTCCCGCACTTCATCGGCGGTAATATCCTCGCCGTCCACTTTAGCGACAACGCCCTTGCCAGGCGTACCCATCAAGTCATTTCCAAGATTGCCGGGGATAAAGGCAATCACCATGGCCGCGCAAATCAGCAGCAGCAGGCCGCTAAGCACAATTTTCTTGAACGGTCCTTCAGTTTGCAGAAAACGAATCATCTTGTCACTCCGGAGTTATGCGGCAGAATTAGCTATTATAAACTACGTAACCTCAGGCGGGCTGGAAGCGCCCGCTCCATTTCGCCTCGTATCCAAGCCTCTTCGATATGCCTCTCCAAATCGCCTATTGAAACGTATCAATAGACGTGTTATCCATCTTGTGCCCGGAGAAATAGTCTGCACCCTTTTTTAATTCAATAATTCAATGGCACGCAAGGGAGCAACATGATTTTTGGAAAACGGTTCCAGAGCCGATTGTTGGCGCAGTTGTTGGCCATTCTATTTGCTTCGCAGTTCGTTCTCGCCGCAGATCCCGCTGCTGCTAAATCGCCGGACCAGAACATGGCCGCCGAAAAACTCGTATTGCGCGACCATTGGGCTTTGCAATCATCCGCCAAAATCGAAGGCAAAGGTGAAGTCCTCTCTACCCTCGGCTTCGTTCCTCAGGGATGGCACAACGCCACCGTTCCGACAACTGTGGTCGCGGCGTTAGTAAAGGAGAAGACGCTGCCTGACCCATTCTTCGCCATGAATCTTCGCCAATTTCCCGGCGTGACGTATCCCATCGGCGGAAATTTTTCCAATATCGCCATGGAGCCGGATAGTCCTTACGCGGTCTCCTGGTGGTATCGCAACCAATTCGCCGCGCCTGCTGCCTACAGCGGAAAAACCGTCTGGCTGAATTTCAAAGGGATCAACTACCGCGCCAACGTGTGGCTCAACGGCAAGCAGATTGCCAACTCCAATGAAATCGCCGGAGCCTGGCGCACCTACGAACTCAACGTCACCGATGCGCTGAAACCCGGGGCTCAAAACGTTCTCGCGGTGCAGGTCTTTGCCCCGACGGAAAACGATCTCGCCATTACCTTCGTCGATTGGAACCCCGCGCCTCCCGACAAAAACATGGGGCTGTGGCGCGAAGTTTACCTCACCACCAGCGGACCGGTCGCTCTGCGCTACCCCACGGTTGTGTCGAAGTTAGACTTGCCAAACAATGATTCCGCGCGGCTTACCGTAACCGCGCAACTGAAAAACGGCACCAGCCATCCGGTCAAAGGCCAACTGAAAGGGCAGATCGAGAACATCGAATTCGGGCAGGACGTCGAACTCGCCGCTAACGAATCTAAAGACGTCACCTTTACTCCTGAGCAATTCTCTCAACTGGTTTTCTCCAATCCGCGGCTGTGGTGGCCGGCGCAGATGGGCAAGCCCAATCTTTACTCGCTGAAGATGGAATTCGAGATTAACGGCGCCACCAGCGACCATTCCCAAACCCAGTTCGGCATTCGCCAGGTAACTTCCGAGATCAATGCCACAGGCGGGCGCGCCTTCCACATCAACGGAAAGAACATTCTGATCCGTGGGGGCGGCTGGACGCCCGACATGATGCTTCGCGAAGACTCGCAGCGCCTGCACGACGAATTCCGCTACGTGCGCGACATGGGACTCAACACCGTGCGACTCGAAGGCAAACTCGAGACTCAGGAATTCTTCGACCTCGCCGACCACGAAGGAATTCTGGTGATGGCGGGATGGTGCTGTTGCGATTTCTGGGAGCGCTGGCCGCGCTGGAAACCGCAGGATTTCGAAATCGCTCAGCAGTCGCTCCGCGATCAGATCTACCGCCTGCGCAGCCATCCCAGCCTGGTCATGTGGCTGAATGGCAGCGACAATCCGCCACCGCCAGATGTCGAGCAAATGTATCTGGACATTGAGAAGCAGCTTCTGTGGCCGAATCCCGTCGTTTCCTCTGCCACGGGCAAAGCCACCACCGTTACCGGCAGTAGCGGCGTCAAGATGACCGGGCCGTATGAGTACGTAGCTCCCAGCTATTGGGAACAGGATTCCTTGCAGGGCCAGCCGAACCGCAAGGCTTGCAATCCTGGCGGCTGCGGCGGCGCCTACGGCTTCAACACTGAAACCAGCATGGGGCCTGCCGTGCCGCCGATCGAAAGCATCAGCACCATGGTGGGTAAGGATCACCTGTGGCCCGTCGACGACGTTTGGAACTATCACGCCGGCGGCGGAGAATTCAAAACCATCAAGGTATTCAGCAACGCGCTTGCTAATCGCTACGGCAAATCAGATAACGTCGAAGACTTCGCCTTCAAGTCGCAAATGCAGACCTACGAGGGCGTGCGCGCCATGTACGAAGCCTACAGCCGCAACAAATATCAATCGACGGGCGTGATTCAATGGATGCTCAACAACGCCTGGCCTTCGATGATCTGGCACCTCTACGATTACTACCTTCGCCCCGGCGGCGGCTATTTCGGCGCTAAGCGCGCCATGGAAGCGCTGCACCCGGTGTATGGTTACGACGATCACTCGATCTGGGTGGTCAGCAGCCAGTACGAAGATGCGAAAGGGCTAAAGCTGACAACGAAGCTTTACAACCTGGACGCGGCCGAGCAGTTTTCTCACCAGGATTCTCTCGATGCTGCCGCCGACAGCACGGCCAAAATTCTCACACTACCCGATGTGCCGGGCCTCAGCTCCGTGTACTTCGTCGTACTGCGCCTCACAGATTCAGCCGGCAAACTGGTGGGCTCAAACTTCTACTGGCTCTCTACGAAGCCTGAGACTATCGACTGGGCCAAATCCACATGGTGGATGACTCCAACCGATTCTTTCGCGGACTATACTGCGCTCGCGCAACTTTCCAAGGTAAAGCTCAAAGTTATTGACCACACCGAACGAAAAGGCGACGAATCCATCACACATGTCACGCTCGACAATCCCAGCAAGAGTCTGGCTTTCTTTGTCAGGTTGAAGGTTCAGAAAGGCACGAAGGGCGAAGAAATTCTGCCGGTGGTCTGGGACGATAACTATATCTCGCTGCTGCCCGGCGAGAAACGCGAAGTTACGGCCACGTATCGCACCAGTGACGTGGGAACAGAAAAGGCTGTGGTAAGAGTCAGTGGCTGGAACGCGGAATAAGCGCCGGGATCATGAGCAATTTGCGTAAATTGTGGATCGAGCCCTTTTATTTTCTGTTCACAATTGTCATCTTCTTTTAACAATTCACTTCCCATTTAAGGACCGCGAGGGGCTTAAAACCAGGGCTTAAAACCATCGATATCTAGTTTTGGATTGACGGTCGGGATATTTTGTGGATAGTCGGCAGACAGTTCCTGTGTCGACTTCAGGATACAAGCAAATTCCTTGCGGGAAGAAGGTATATCCCTGCGAGAAAGCAAGAAGGAACAGCACGACTGGCCAGTGCTTTGAATTTGCCATGAAAAATCCGAGAGGAAATTCTGCATGCGTCCGAAGAGCCACTTCGTCAACCTCGCTCTCTCTTTTCTTAGTGTCAGCTGCGCCATCGTAATAGCAGTACTGTGCGCATCTCTGACGGCCTCTGCCCAGGTAGTTCCGCTAGCGCAGCATGTCGTTTTGATCATCGACGAAAATACCTCATTCGGAACGGTTTATCCGAGCGGCATGCCGTGGCTGGTGAGCCAGGGGAAAAAATACGGCTACGCCACTAACTATGATTCGGATCATAGCGGCTCGCTGTTGGATTATCTTTATCTGGCCTCGGGAAGTTGCGAATCGAACTATTCGTGTTCGGGCGCGCCGGCCTGCAGCCTGCCTTCAGGAAGCCACAATTTTTACTGCAACGGCAACGATTGCTTCACACAAAATAGCTGCGAAGCAACGGTCACCAAAGATCCAATCACTGACACAAACATTTTTCAGTTGATGGATAATCAGCCGATTTCGTGGAAGGTTTACGCGCAGAATTACCTCAATGCAGGCGGCAACGTGAACGTTCCGGATTTTACGTCGGCGAACCAGCCGCCGTTTACGAACTATTACGCCCGCCACAATGCTGCTGTGTGGTACGAAGAGATACTGAGCAATAATTTCGGCTCGCAGGGCAACATCGTCGATTTCGAGCAATTCGGGATTGATTTGGCCAACGGAACGCTGCCGCGCTTTGCGATTATCGTGCCCGACGGATGTTGGGACTTGCACGATAGCTGCTCGAATCTGATCGACGCAGATAATTTCCTGAACACTAATCTCACGCCGATGTTGAGCTCGCCGGATTTCCAAACTGGCGGCAGCGGGCTGGTGATCGTAACTTTCGATAACGGCGCAGACGACGACGCGGGCCAGATCTACACGGGCCTCATGGGACCGAATGTGAAACCGGGCCACGTTTCCAACATCGCTTATAAACACGAGAACGCATTACGAACCATGTTGGATTCGCTGGGGCTCCAGTCTTATCCGGGATGGTCAGCGACCGCTGCCGACATGTCGGACTTTTTCTCTTCGAGCGCAGGCAGCGCAGTAATTAATTCGCCGCCGAACGGTTCCACGCAAGGGCCATCGATCCTGGTAAATGGCGCCGCCTCCGAGTTGGGCGCACAGATTGACCATATAGAAGTGTGGGACACTTTCAACAACAATGCGACAAAACTTGGAAACGTCTTCAGCACGACTGTTAATCAGGCGTTCGCTGTAAGCGGGAACGGGCAACATCAGATGACGGTGCAGGACATCGGCGGACCTCCCGGCTACAACATTCTGCACAAGGAAGTCACGAATTATACGGAGTCCTCAACCTACGGAGTAATCGTGACTACTCCAGCAAATAATTCGACTCAGTCCACTCTGTTTCCCCTCAGCGCATTTGCCGTTGAGGCGACCGCCGAAGAATCCAGCTCGGGAATCGATCACATTGAAGTTTGGAATGGCACCACCAAACTTGGCGACTCACCTAAAGGAACGAGCATCAGCCAGTGGTACTCACTCGCGCCGGGCAAGTACTCTCTGACGGTGCAAGACGTAACCAGTACAGGACAACGGATTCACGAGAGCACTGTTAGTTTCACTGTGTCTTCCAGCTTAGGGGTGTACGTCAACTCGCCCGCGAACAACTCGACATGGTTGACGACGAGGGTGCCGATCGGCGCCTATGCCCACGAACAGAACGGGTCGAGTACTCCGCTCGTCGATCACATTGAAGTTTGGGATAACACGCATGGAGTAAAACTTGGGCAATCCGCGACCGGCGTGGGAGTGAATAGCGTATTCATCAATCAGAACGTGACCTTGCCTGGGCCGGGAACTTACCAGCTCGCGATTGAGGATATCAATCCGAACAACGGCTACAAACCAATTCACACCACTTATGTCAATGTCACCATAAAGTGATGTGGTGGGGAAGAAGACTTTTTCCTGGACCGGCCGCACAAGCGAACGGTGAGCTTGTGGCGCTTGGTCCAAAATATGTTCATCCAACGTGTTGCGAGACTGAGAGAATGTTGCCATCGGGATCTTTGAACCAGGCCACCTTATCGCCGGTGGGAGCGGTCCATATTCCAAGCTGGTCCTGTTCGAAAAATCCGAATTTCTCGAAGTGGACTCCTTTGTCCTGAAGCCCCTTCACCATCTGCTCAATGTCCGTGACCTTCCATCCGAGAATCGTAAACGGTGCAGGAGTGAACGGCGGCGGGACTTTCGATACCCGCACCATGATTCCGTTTGCATCCAGAACCACGGCGAAGCCGTCATCTTTGACAAAGCGAAGTCCCAGCACGCCCACGTAAAAGGCTCTCGCCTTCTCCGCATCCTGGGTTGGAATAAAAGCCGCAATATTCGTCGAACCGAGCATTCAATCTCTCCTTGTCCAAACCCGCGACTTGGCTATCATTCCTCAGGCGGTAGCTCGAAGTCGACGAGGTTGCCGCGGAAGCCTTTCGTTTTCCACGCACCCACTGCGATCCCCACCGCCATCCAGATGGCTCCGAAGACCAGAGCTTTGGGGCTTAAACTGATCCAAAGAAAAAAGCAGATTACGAAGCCCAGCACCGGCGGAAGAAGATTGCCGAGTTTCTTTTCTTCTTCATGCAAATAATAACGAACGAAGGCCGCGGCATTCACACCCATGAAAGCGATCAGAGCCCCGAAATTGAGCAGATTAGCCCCAAGATCATAGCCTGTGGTGGCTCCAGCCAGGGAGGGAAGCAGAAAAGCGCCGGCCAGCGCGAGGACGCCTACAAAAAGAACATTGTTGCGTGGCACTCTCCGCTTGGCATCGACTGCGCCGAAGAAAGACTTTGGCAGAGCATTACTGCGGCCCATGCCGTAAAGTAGCCGCGCCGCGCCCAACTGCGCTCCCATGCCGGAACCAAAGTTGGCCACCACCAACGTGAATCCTACAATGGCAAAAAGAGGCGCCCACGCGCGCCCAGCCACAAACGTAAAAGCCGTGTCCATGTTAGGGTACGGCTCCGAAGCCGGCCAGATCAGTTGAGCCGCATACACCTGAAACGCGGACAAAATCCCGATCACGACACAAACGAGCACCGTCGCCAGCAGAATGTTTCGCCGTGGATTCTCGGCTTCTTCCGAGAGTGTTGAGATGCCATCGAAACCGATATAAGTCAGCACCGCAACCGACGTACCACCCAGTACTGCTTTCGTGTTCCAACTCGCTGGGTCGTAAAAAGGCCGCGTAAAGAATGCGGCTCCGTCGTGAGGATGGCCAAAAATATAACGAGCGGCGGCGACAAAAAAGATCGCGATCACCACGCCCATGCCCGCAGCCAGGGCCGTGTTTACTCGTGCAGAAGTCTTCACGCCTTGAACGTTCAGTGCGGTGAAAACCAGCGCGAAGAAAACCGCCCACGCGGCATACGAGACCCCGGGCGCGAAAACATGCGCCTGCTGGCTGATCCAGATAATGCAGATCATGGGATTCAAGAGATAATCCATGACCATGCTCCAACCGGTCACGTAACCAAGAGCAGGGTTTATCTCCTGCCCAACGTAGGTGAAGGCGGAACCTGCGCTGGGATACGCTCGCGCCATGCGTCCATAGCTGATGGCGGTGAACAGCATGGCCACCATGGCGATGAGAATCGTGGTCACAACGTGGCCGCGGCCGCGGTTGCTGAGCACTCCAAATACTGACATGGGCGCCACCGGCTGGATGACGATAACGCCGTAAAGAATCAAATCCCAGAGCGTGAGAGTGCGACGCAGGCGGGGTGTGGACGACACAGGAGTGGCTGAAGTAGTTTCCATGGGTCCGCCTATTGGATTATGGAGGCCTTAAAATGTCAATATTAAAACGATTTTATATACCCTCGGCTGGACTCACTTCGGCCCATAGTCGAACCAGTACCCGCGCTGCTCGTTCCCTGACATGTGCCGGGTGTTGTATTCGAGAAGATAATTCACGTGCGAATCGTCGAGTGGAAACGACCTGCCCGGCGCATAAGGATAGTCGCCCATCCCGAGGAACGGCAACGGCGCCACGAAATTGCCTTCGGCGGCGTAGAAGTCCATGTCCTTCTCATAGCCGTTGGCCGCGAAAAAATAATCGCGCATCCAGCCCTTCGGCAGCTCTGGCAAATGTGCCGGATCGAACTCGAGGCTAACCTCGTCGCCTGATCCAAAGACAACCAACTTGTCGTCCAGCTCCGTCAGCAGCGGCAGTACATCCCCATAGCGCGTGTAGGTTCCTGCCGGACGGGTGTACGGCCCGGTCGCGCTCGTCTTTTCATAAATGTATTTCACGTTCCCCGGCGGCGAGCCTTCAATCTTCAGCGGGAATCCGTGGAAGGCGAGATTGGCGCGGACGAGTGGAAGCGGCGTCAGGCGCAGGCTTTCGGCTTTGTCTGTGCCGTTAGAATTCTGGGGCGTTCGGCTCACCAGAATGTTGTCCCAATAAATCTGCAGGTTAGTCGTGATGCGAATCTTCTGCGTGCCCGGCGGCAATTTGCCGCTTAGGTCGGCGGTCATGGTGCGCGGGCCTCCGGCGGGAAATCCCATGTCCTCGATCACCCGCACCCACTTGCCGTTTGCGCTGAGCGCTTCGACATAAGGAGCAATCGCCTGCACCCCAGCTTGGGACGCGGCATACATGCTGTTCGCCGAAAAATATTCTACTTCCCCGTGCAGCAGCAACCACAACGGTCCGCCCTGATAGGCCTCGCCTAGATCAAGCACTAAACTGTGCGGCTGGGCAAAACCTTGGAACTGCGTTAATGCAAAATCGCCGAAGTAGTGATGCGCCAGAACATCGGGCAACACGTCATGGCCGTGCTCATCCCACGCGCCTGCGGGCGGACGCGCGTCTTCGCTCTTGCTCACCACCACCTTGAATTCGGGATACGGCGGGTTCGACGCGAAATATTCATTGGGATAAACATCAACATCGGCAGGATGATCGACCGCCAGCAATCGCGTCTGATCCAGATAGACAGCTTCCTCCAGCGGCTCCATAAATCGAAAGCTCAGCTTGCCATCTTTTTCGCGAATCGTGTTCCTATCGATCTTGATGTACTCCACCGGCCGTGGAACATCGCGCTGCCCGGGCCCCACCCAATGTCCGACAACCCCCGCGCCCAGCATGTCGGCGACGAATTCGTAGCGCTCGCCATTCCATACAAACAGCGTGGGGCAGGAACTGCCGCGGCGGTCGATCTCAAGAAATTTCTGTTCCCGGTCGCCAGCAACGTTGATCTCGTCCTGCAACACACCCGTGGGCCAAGTCATGCGGACGATGTCCGCGTCTTTAGAATCTCCCAGGCCAACCACGATGTCGGTCGAATTTTGTCCCAGGTATCCGTTGGAGCCGGCGATCTCGAACTTCTGCCGGTTACCGCCCGCGAACACTTCAACCTTGGTTCCGATGGCGCTCTTGTTGTCGGCCAATCCTTTGAGCGAAAGGCGCAGCCAGTGGTTCTGATTGCCGCCCTCATTGCGCAGCAGCACGGCGGGACCGTGATTCTGCGTGATCAGCAGATCGGTCGCACCATCGCCATCGTAATCTCCAGTGATGATGGCACGCGGCTCTTTGAGTTGAATCTTGTCGAGACCAACGTCGGCGGTGACGTCTTTGAAACCATCAGCGCCGAGATTGCGGAAGAGTCGCACTTCGCCCTTGCCCTCTTTAGTTTCGCCGACGGCGACTAGATCGACCCAGCCGTCGTTGTCGTAATCGATGGCGGCGACGCCGTACCCTCCACGAAGCCAGTCTGTTTTCGGAAGAGAAACACGTTCGAACGTCTTGCCGTGATTGTTTCGCCAAAGAGTGACGCCCTGCCAGTCGATATGGGTAAATGCCAGGTCCATCCAGCCGTCGTGGTTGAAATCAAGAACGGAAGCGCCCCTGACGGGCGAAGGAAACGACGACGGCCATGGTCTTCGCACAATAAATTTTCCTTCGCGCGGATTCTCAAGAATAGTTGGCCCTCCATCCGGCACGACAATATCCACAGCGCGGTCGTTGTTGTAGTCGCTCCCGATAGCGCTCACTCCTCCAGTGGATACCTCCCGTAGTCCTTCCGCCTCGGTTACATTCGTAAACGTCCCATCGCCATTGTTGCGGAACATCTCCATCGCGCCGCCAGCGTCATAATGCCGAGTCACGAAAAGATCGAGATCGCCATCGTGATCGTAGTCGATGAACGTAACACCGAGATTTGAGTAATTCGTGCGAAGATTCGCATCCTCGTGCATCTCCCGAAACGTACCGTTCTTTTCGTTATGGAACAGCAGAACATCGTCATTCGTGCTTACCGCGATGTCCGTCCACCCGTCGTTATCGTAGTCGCCCGCGGTACATCCGACGCCGTGAACGCTCGGCGGTATCCCCGATTTCTTGGTCACATCTTCGAACTTGCCGTTGCCAAGATTGTGGTATAGCGACATTCCTCCCTGAGCGCCGTTGTCGGCAACAAAAATGTCGAGCTTGCCGTCGTTGTCATAAT
>PLUI01000142.1 GCA_003164855.1 Acidobacteriaceae bacterium | reverse complement strand
CGCAAGTTCAAGATTTCCATCACGGGATGCCGCGTGTGGTGCCCCTATCCGGAGATCAACGATGTTGGCCTCACTGCGGTCGAGCGGGTACTTCATGGCGAGTCTGAGATTGGCTTTGCATTGCGCGTGGGTGGTGGACTTTCGACCGAACCGCATCTGGGCGCACCGCTGAACGCCTTCGTGCGCTGGAATCAGGTTCTGCCGGTAATCAAAGGAATCGCCGAGTTGTTTCGTGACTCCGAGCCCTTGCGCGAGCACCGCGAAAGAGCGCGGCTGAAATTTCTATTTCTACGCCATGGGTGGACTCCGACCGATTTCCAAAAAGAACTGGAGCGGCGGATTGGGTTTCAACTCGATCCCGCCGAGCCCGAGCATCCGCCAGCGGACGTCTTCCGCGATCACATCGGCATCCATGCGCAAAAGCAGCCGGGCTACTGCTATGTAGGCTCCGCGGTTTTGCGCGGGAGAATCACTCCCGAACAAATGGATGCCGCCGCAGATCTTGCCGAGCGCTTCGCGGGCGGCGAATTGCGCACCACCAACATGCAGAACCTGCTCATCGTCAACATCCCCCGTTTACGCGCCGAGGAATTAGCCAAAGAGCTAGGCGCAATCGGGCTACCGGTAGGGGGTTCGCCGTTTTTCCGCGGTGCCATCGCCTGCAGCGGCAGTGAGTTTTGCAAGCTTGCAATTACGGAAACAAAAAGCTTCTCGCGCTGGCTGGTGGAAGAACTCGAGGAGCGACTGCCGGGGTTTGAGCAGCATCTGAAGCTGCACGTTACGGGTTGCCCTAATAGTTGCGGCCAACATTGGATCGCCGACATAGGAATCGAAGGCAAGAAACTGAAAGTGAACGGGCAAATGGTAGACGCCTATTACTTCTGCCTGGGCGGAGCGCTGGGTTTGAACCAGTCCATCGCAAGACCGGTGGGCTATCGTTGCCTTGCAACTGAGGTGCCGGAGGCTATCGAGCGGCTTTTGCGCAGATATCTGGCCGACGGCGATGCCGATGAAAATCTCCGGCATTTTTTTGCTCGCCACAGCGATGCGGAGTTGCGGGACTACCTGGCCGGACAAACGGTGGATGCAGTCGTGCGCGATTTGCCCGAGGGACGCGTCCCTAGCAGCGTGGAAGGTTGAGGAAACGAAGGTTGAAGAGACAATGAGCAGCTTATTTCCGATGTTTCTGAAACTCGAAGGCAAACGTTGCCTTGTGGTCGGCGCCGGGAATATCGGCGAACTCAAGATCGGAGGCCTCATCGACACGGGTGCCCGCGTCCACGTAGTCGCTCTGAAAGCGGCCGCAGCTGTTCATGAGTGGGCACGGGACGGAAAGATCACGCTCGAGCTCCGCGCCTTTACTCCGGAAGATCTCGATGCAGCATTTCTAGCGGTCGTCGCCACTGCTTCGCCCGACCTCAACGAATTTATTTATCGCGAAGCCCAGAGGCGTGGCGTTCTGTGCAACGTGGTCGATGTTCCGGAATATTGCGACTTCTATTATCCCGCGGTGGTGCGCCGCGGCGATCTTCAGATTGCAATCTCCACCGGCGGTCAGAGTCCGTCTCTGGCGCAAAGAATTCGGAAACAGCTTGAACGGCAGTTTGGTCTGGGATACGCGCCCTGGGTCGCGGAACTCGGAGCCACGCGAAGGCTGGTACTGGCCAGTGATCTCGATCCGGAACGCAAGCGCGAGTTGCTGCACTCTCTGGCCAGCCGTGAGGCTCTGAACGCGGCATTGACCGAAGAGTCGGCTAAGCGAGTTGCTGTCGAAGTTGCTGAGAATGACAGGAGGGTAACTGCATGAAGGGCAAAGTTTATTTGGTGGGCGCTGGTCCGGGCGATCCCGAACTGCTGACCGTGAAAGCCCTACGGCTGCTGCAAACCGCTGACGTGGTGCTTCACGACGACCTGGTCGCACCCGAAATACTGAAATTGATTCCTTCCACCGCCCAAGTGCAGAACGTGGGCAAGCGCTGCGGAGCAAAAACCATGCGGCAGGAAGAAATCAATTTTCTGCTGGTGACGCTGGCCTCTTCAGGAAGACAAGTGGTGCGGCTGAAGTGCGGCGATCCCTTGATCTTCGGCCGTGCAGGCGAGGAGATCGAAGCCCTACGCCGATCGGACATCGCATACGAAATTGTTCCTGGCGTGACTTCCGCTTTGGGAGCCGCGGCCGCAGCGGGAATTCCGCTCACGCATCGGCAAATATCTTCCACACTCGTGCTGACGGCCGGTCACCGTGCGGCCGGAAACTCCGCGGCGGAGTGGAGCAAGTTCAACGCAACCGAATCCACTCTTCTCGTCTACATGCCGGGTCACGATTATGCTGAGATGGCCGACCGCCTTACAGCCGCCGGATTCGCGAAAGAAACTCCTTGCGCAATTATTTCGCGGGCGACCACTCCTCGACAGCAAATCCACTGCACCACAATTTCAAATCTCCATCGGTCACCGCGACTGGCAGCTCCGACGCTTCTGGTTGTAGGCGAAGTGGTGAAATTCGCCGATCACGCCGGTCAGCCAGAGACAGGTTTCCCTGTGATGGTAAGCGCATTCGCTGCCGCGCTTGGGCAAAGCGCTATTTCCGGAGAGCGTTTGCGACAAGAGGAGCAGTTGGCATGAAAGAGGATATCTCGCACCTGCAAACTGCAGCCGAGAGTTGGACACCCGAGCGCGTGCTTGGCTGGGCCTTCGATACTTTCGGAAGTGCGGTCGCGCTCTCTTCGGCCTTCGGCGCCGAAGGCATGGTCCTGATCGACATTGCGTCGAACGTTAGGCGGAATTTTCGGCTCTTCACATTGGACACCGAATTTCTTTTCCCCGAGACCTATAACCTGATGGATCAGGTGGAACAGAAGTACGGCATCGCGATTGAAAGAGTTTATCCATTGATTTCGCCGGAGGAACAAGAACAGGCTCACGGTCCGGCGCTGTGGCTGCGAAATCCCGATCAATGCTGCAACATGAGAAAAGTGGAGCCGCTGCGCCGCAAGCTGGGCGAGCTGCAGGCCTGGGTCACGAGTATCCGCCGCGATCAGACTGCGGCCCGGGCAAGAGCCGGCAAAATCGAGTGGGATGAACAATTTGGTCTGGTGAAGATCAATCCGATCGCCGACTGGAACTCAAAGCGGGTGTGGCAATATATTCACGAGCGTGACATACCTTACAACGCACTGCACGACCGCGGCTATCCCAGCATCGGCTGCACGCACTGCACGCGCCCTGTGCGTCCGGGAGAAGACTCACGGGCAGGACGCTGGTCTGGCTCATCAAAGACGGAGTGCGGGCTGCACATTATTCAGCCTCCGCCGGATTCTTCAGAAGCGGACGCCTGAAAAGCCAGACACCAAAGGTCAAGCAGCACTGATCACGCCAGATCCAGAATTTTCAGTTCATCAAGAAGCGCCTTTTGCACTTTTCTCTGCAGCGCCGCCGGGAGTTTCTTCCCCTCCGACGTCAAATAAAACGTATCAATCGCCATTTGTCCCTCGGTATCGATCAAAGCGATTTCAATGTTGCACTGCTGCCGCGAGAGACACGAACTCACCCGGTGCAACAACCGCGGCCGGTCCTGGGCAATCACCTGCAGCAGCGTACTCGTCGACGAACATTCATCGTCAAAGTCAATACGCGTCTCCACCACCACTTTAGCCTTGGCATGTTTTTCGCCGCGCTGACGATCGCGCAGCATTCGATCCAGATCGGCTTCGCCCGCCAAAACCGCGGAGATGCTTTTCTTGAAACGATCCCACTCTGACAGGTTCAACTCCAAAGTGCGAAAGCGGTCTGTGAAATAGAGTGAGTCCACAACCGTTCCGGCCTGGTTCGAAAAAGCGTTCGCCTTCACGATATTCATTCCCCAGGCGGCGAGCACCCCCGTCAAAGTCGCGAACAGAGACGGCCGGTCCCTGGTGATCAGCGTGAGCTCATACCAATGGCGGCCGCGTTTAAGATCGACCTGCACCGCATCCTGGCCGAGCCGCTCCGCCATTTCCATGTGGCTCATCACTTCTTCGGCGGAATGCACGAGCAGATATCTCTGCGGAAATCCTTCAACAAAATCCCTGAACTTCGCGCTCATCACCGGGGCCAGGCTGCGCAGGCGCGCAAGCTTTTCGTCGTTCACATCGCCATGAACGCGCTGGTCCGCACTGCGGTTTAGATAGTTGGCCGCGCCGATGTAGAGCTGCCACACGTTCTCCGCCTTCCACGGAGTAAGCGCCTCCGGATTCACCGCCTTGATGTCAGCATAGGTCAGCAGACACAACATCTTCAGCCGCTCCGGCGTGCCCATTTTCTCGGCAAAGGCCGCCACCGTCTCCGGATTGAAAATGTCGCGCCGCAGCTGCGCAGACATTTCCAAATGATTGCCGATCAGAAACAGCACGACCGCACGTTCTTCGGGTTCAACATCCAGGCGGTCAAGGCATCGGCCGGCGATTTCCAGGCTCGCCTCCACGTGATTGCCATCGGGCACTCCCTTTCCCGTGTCGTGCAACAACAATGCGAGATAGAGCAACTCAGGATCTTCCAGTTCGCTCAGCAACTCCGCATAACGCTTGTCCCATTCCGATTTCGATTGATTCAAGCGGTGTAGACTCTCAATCGCGAGGATCGAGTGCTCGTCGACAGTGAATCGATGGTAGAAATCCCGCACTACCAACGAATCGATGGGCTTCAACTCCGGCAATAGTAGAGTGAGCAGGCGCAGCGAATGCATGGCACGCAGCGCTTCGCCGGCGTGTGGCTGCACCAATGTTTCCTGCAGGTACAGCCACAGTTCGGCGCCTCGAGGCGGGGTCACCGCCAGCGACGGCAGCGCCTGCTCAATACGATGTTCGGTGGTCGCGCTCAATTTCAGCCCGTGATGCGCCATAAAATGAAACAGGCGCAACAGCATTTCGGGATCCTGCAGCGATGAGGATTGTTGCAGGAAAATCAATCCATCCACCACGGAAAAGTCGGGATGGGAGGGCCGCGAGCGCCAGCCCTGAAATTGCCGCCGTAATGCGGACCACGACTCCGGAATCTCTTCCATCAACTGCATTACGGTGCGTTGCACCGCGCGGGCATGGCCGAAATAGAGTCGCATCCAGTCGGCCGCGGTCAGTTCTGCTGAATCGGAAGCGCCAATCTTGCGTGCGGCAGCCTCGTCCTGGGCCTCCCAGCTCAGCGCGTTGTCGTCGCGACCATGGCGGAAGTGCAGAAAGCAACGAGCCGCCATCAGAAACTCCAGCGCCGCCTCTAGCTGCTTCCGCACCGACGCCCGCAGTGAACTGGTATGGGGCCAATCACCCAGCTTGCTCATGGCCGAGATTAGCGCCAGCCAGCTCGCTACATTGCAATCGCGAAGGCCGCCCGGGGTCTCCTTTAGATTCGGCTCGAGATGGAATACGGTCTGCCCGAACTTTCCATGCCGCCCCTGTGTTACTTCGGCCAGTCCTTGCAGCAGTGCTTTCGATTCCCGCGCCACCAGCTTCGGAATCACCTTGTCGTGAAGGCGAGCAAACAACTCCTGATCGCCCGCCAGAAAACGGCAGTCTAGAAGAGAAATAGTGAACTCGGTATTATTAGGATCGTAGCGGTCGCATTCCGCCAAGGTGCGGGATGCGGGACTCAGCTTGAGTTTTAGATCCCACAGCTCCTGCGAGAAGCGCTGGACTTCTTCTTTGTGAATTTCTTCGCTTCCGTGGTCGGCAAACAAGAAGAGCAGATCAATATCGGAATAAGGAAACAGCCAGCCGCGTCCGAAACCTCCAGTGGCAACTAACGCGAAGCCGCGAGGTCCACGTTCGTCAGAGGAAACAAACTCGCGCCAAAGGCGCCTGAGAATATCTTCGATGATCAGGGTTCGTTGGGCGACGGCGGCTCGGCCGTCTCCGCTTGCCGCGAAGTCACGCACCATCCGCTCCGACGCGTCGGCCAGACAACTTCGCAGTTCACTGATCAGTGAAGACGCTGCCGTCATGACGAGGAGTCAATCGGTCGATAATCGAAGCTCAATGTTGGCCGCCCTATAGCGCTTCCTACAATGCTCCTTCGCCCCGCTCGTCATTGCGGATGCGAATCGCTTCATCCACGCGGGTGAGAAAAATTTTGCCGTCGCCGATCTTGCCCGTGCGCGCTGAGCCCACGATGGCTTGCACTGCCTTCTCCACCATCGTGTCGGCCAGCACCACCTCCAGCTTGGTCTTGGGAATAAGGTCGACGCTATACTCGCGACCGCGGTAGACCTCGGTGTGGCCCTTCTGCCGCCCATGGCCTCGGACTTCAATTACCGTCATACCTTCGACGCCAATTTCCTGCAGCGCACTCTTCACCGCTTCCAGCTTGGAGTTTTGGATGACTGCTTCAACCTTTGTCATGGTGTTGTTGTTGAACTCTCACTCCCTCCGCCCGGATGCGTGCGGATAACCTATGTCTCCCAGTTGTATTCTTTTTCAGCCCGTCGGTACAAGTCCAAGCCTTGGATCGTTCCTCCCTGGGTTAAAGCGCAACCTATAACTGTAAACACAACTTCCACGAGGCAGGTGTTACCGCAATCGCCGGCGACAGATGAGAACTCGATTTGAACACAAATCACCCGGGCTCACTTTATCGCCTGCTGCAATTTTACGGAAATCGAAACTATTTATCACTCTTATCGGGATTTGCTATGCGCCTTCGCAGCCTCAGCCTAGCTATGGACATGCAGGGTAACTAGCAAGGGCATGGTTTCAAACAGCAGATTGACCTCGAGGATAGCCATTGATGGCCGGGTGTGCACCACATAGTCTTCGCCGGTAATGACGGATGGCGGGGAGAGCATGCAACCGTCACNNCTTGAAGTTTCCCGCCACCATATTGCACACTTCGCCGAGTGCGTCCGAAGTCTCTGCACCCACCTTATCCAACTCCACGCCGAGCATCCGTGAAGCCATGAGCGCGGCGGTCTTTTCCTGGCAGCGAACACCGATCACTCCGCTTAGTTTTCCGGCCAATCCCACTACAGCGGTAACGTTGAAGCGAGCTGTGGACGCGGTTTCCTGCTTGGTCAGTTGGCAACCAACCATCATTTCGAAGACTTCGCGAGTGGCAAATTCCAGGAATGGAAGCCAGTCTTGATGCTGCTTTTCGGCGACGAGAACAAGATGGTTAGAATTCATGTTCGCTTCCGAGCGAGTGCGATGCCAATGTTGTGCCGGGTCTTGCAAACACAACCGTTTGCCTGATATCAGCCCGCCTTTGAAACATCGGCAGAAAACCGCAGGGCTTTAGGAGTTGCATGGCTGCGGTGCAGAAGCGGCCAGCAGAACGCTTCGTCGGCATTTGCTGATAGTCTCAAGAACAGATACTAGGAGAGATTGAGCCGTTGGCACCCATCATCAACGCACAAGGAATTTCGAAGCATTTCGGAGCAAATCCGCTCTTCCAAAACGTCTCGTTTACGGTTTCAGAGGGCGACCGTATTGGGCTGATTGGGCCGAACGGCTCGGGCAAGTCTACGCTGCTTCGGATTCTGGCCGGCGACGTACGCCCCGACGGCGGAGAAATCGCCGTCCGGAAACGTGTTCGCCTCAGTTGCGTGGAGCAGGACTCCAAATTCAAGTCCGGCGACACGGTACGGTCTGTAGCCCAGAGCGCAATGGAGCGGGGCGCAGTGCCCGAATCAGAGCGTGGCACTCGTTTTGCCGAGACCCTCGGCCGCGCCGGCTTCGAAAATCTTGAGGCCGAGGCCTTCGCGTTATCTGGAGGTTGGCAGAAGCGGCTGGCCATCGTAGAGGCAGTGCTTCAGTCGCCAGATATTCTATTGCTGGATGAACCCACGAACCACCTGGATCTTGCGGCAATCGAGTGGCTCGAAGCCCTGCTGCAAGCGGCGCCATTCGCCTGCGTTGTTGTCAGCCACGACCGTTACTTCCTGGAAAATGTCGCCACCGACATGGCCGAATTGAACCGCACCTATCCCGACGGATTGCTGCGGGTCGCCGGAAGCTACAGCCGTTTTCTAGAGAAGAAGGAAGAATTCCTGCATGCCCAATCGAAGCGCCAGGAAGCGCTGGAAAATCTGGTGCATAGAGAAATCGAGTGGCTCCGGCGAGGAGCGAAAGCACGGACCAGGAAGTCCAAGGCGCGGATCGATAGAGCAGGAGAGTTGATGGGGGAGCTTGCCGATTTGAATGCGAGAAGCCGCAGCGGAAGCGCGCTCATTGATTTTTCGGCCACCGACCGAAAAACCAAGCGGCTGATCGAACTGGAAAACGTCTCCTGCGAGGTGGGAGATCGCAAATTATTTGCGGGACTCAATATCGTCATTACCGCTGGCATCAGGGTTGGACTGGTGGGGCCCAACGGCAGCGGCAAGACGAGTTTACTGCGCCTCTTGCGCGGGGAGTCAGAGCCATCGAATGGTGAGATTCGCCGAGCCGACCGGCTTCGCATCGTATATTTCGACCAAAGCCGCGAACTCGATCCGGATATTACTTTACGCCGTGCTCTGGCTCCGGAAGGTGATTCAGTCATCTATCAGGATCGCTTAACCCACGTGGCATCCTGGGCGGCAAAATTCCTGTTCACCGGCGAACAACTCAATCAACCCGTGGGCAAGCTTTCTGGCGGAGAACGCGCGCGCGTTTTGATCGCTCAGCTTATGCTGCAGCCGGCCGACGTTCTCTTGCTCGATGAGCCCACGAACGATTTGGACATTCCGACCCTGGACATACTTGAGGAAAGCTTGCTGGAGTTTCAAGGGTCTTTGGTTCTAGTGACGCACGACCGCTACATGCTCGACAGGGTTTCTACGGTCGTGGTGGGGCTCGATGGGCTCGGCGGCGTGGGAATGTTCGCGGACTACTCTCAATGGGAAAGATGGTTGGAGGAACGCGAGCGAACGGCACGGTCCAAAGTTGGGAAAGGCAGCGAGAAGTATCCGGGGCGCGCTAGTGGCAAACGTGAGCGGCAGGGGTCGGTTAGAAAAAAGCTGTCGTACCTGGACGCAAGGGAACACGAGACGATCGAGCAGCGCGTCGCCGAAGCCGAGGAAGTGTTGCAGACCAAACGCGCTCAACTCGAAGACCCCAAAATTGTCAGCGACAGCGAACGCTTGATCGCGGCTCATGCAGAGATGGAAGAAGCTCAGGAAAAAGTGGATATTCTCTACGCACGTTGGGCTGAACTGGAAAAAAAGAAAAACTGAAATTCGTCAGGATGCGAGACAAAAAGCGACGATCGTATTTCCCCGGGTGCCTGTGAATTTTTCGACCTTCTCCAGCAACGTTGATTCCAAGTCATCGGGGTCAGGTTTCATCTCGCAGGCCGCAATCTCTTTATCCGTTGCGCCGTGGAAACAGAGTTCGCACACTCCCAGTCCGTCTTCGGAGCGAACTGGTGGTCCGAAAACGCGACAGGTCATGGGGCGTGATTCGTAGAGTTCGCAGTTGCCGGTGGCAGGGTCGAGCGCGGGACAGGGCTCATCATTCGCGAAATCAGAAAAACGCCGCGACGCTTCATCTCCTTCGTCCAGTAAGCCGCTTACCGGATCGCCCGGAAATTCTGCGGACAGGCGAGCAATCGCATCCCGAGCCCGCGCGCGGACACCTTCGGCACGCGCAGGTGCCGTCGATTCAAGCTCAGCCAGCCCTCTCCGCAAGCGCATGGCATCGAGCTGATTGATGGGAAACGCTCCAATGCAGCACTGTGTGCATCCCGGACGGCAGACCAGCCATTCCCCGCTGCGATGAGTAACATCCGCTAACGCCGTGTCCACAATCTGAACGAGTACATGATCGTCGGAAGCAAGAAAATCCCGCCGCATAAGGATCTTCGTATCATACAGCCAAATCGCAGAGCGGATGACAGTGGCCAGATACGGGTAAGGAAGTTCACGCTTCACGGGAGTCTCCCGAAAGCGACGGAGCCGCATGCAGCTGGCTCCAGTCGCTAGAAGCGCCCACCCTTCCCCCCGGCGGTGTGGCTCTTCCTCGGGATCCCTCGCTCATGGAAGCCGATAGCCTGAGATCACCCATAAAAACCGGCTTTCGGCTACCCATGAACTAATTACACTGGGATAGTGGCGGTCACGTAGAAAACGTTTCATCCGGAGCAGAATTTTTCCTCGCGCGGAATATGCACCTGTACGAGCGTCTGCGATTTGGGTAAGATAGCTGCCACTTAGCCTCACAGCTCGCGGAGAGACTCGTGCAGTTTCACGCCTTCGACAGGCATTATCTTGAACAGCTCAGTTCTGGAGATTTCCGGATACAGGAGCACTTCGTCTCTTATTTCAGCGAACTGATCCGCTTAAAGTTGAGCAGGCGCCTGCATTCCCGCTCCGAGGTGGAGGACGCACGCCAGGAGACGTTCGCCCGGGTGTTTGCCGCGCTGCGAAAGCCCGATGGGATACGCGAACCGGAAAGGCTCGGAGCCTTCGTCAATTCCGTGTGCAACAATGTTTTGCTGGAATACTACCGCTCCGCTGCGCAGGAGGCGACCAGTGACGACGAAGAGGCTGATGCCAATATTCCCGACCCCGCCGTCAGCGTAGTCGACATCATCGCCCACCGGCAAACCCAGAGGAACGTGCGCGAGATTCTCGACCAACTCCAGGAAAAAGATCGCCGCCTGATCAAGGAGGTTTTCCTGGAAGAACGCGACAAGGACGAAGTCTGCCGCGATCTTGGGGTCGACCGCGAATATCTGAGAGTACTGCTGCACCGCGCCAAAAAGTCGTTTAAATCCATTTACTTAAAGAGGATTGCAAAGGAAACAGTGTAGGGAATTGATTGCCTGTAACGATTGGCGTCTATTTGTCACTATCAGTATATGAGGAGACCATCGGTCATGGATCATAGCGAGGCGAGCCGCCTGATGGCCAGCGAGAAGTATCTACTCGACGAACTTTCTCCCACCGAGATGGAGGCGTTTGAGGAGCATCTTTTCGGCTGTCACGAGTGCGCTCTCGATGTGCGCGCAGGATCGGTTTTCCTGGAACATGGCAAAGTCGAGCTGGCAAATCCCACGCCCGAGGGAGGCCGCGTTACCGCAGAAGTCCGTCCATCACGAGGGTTCTCATGGTGGCGTCCTGCGTTCGCCATTCCAGCCCTAGCGATTCTTTTGATTGTCGTCGGATATCAGAATCTGGTAACCTTCCCCGCCATGAAAGGTGCCCTGGCGGAGAACAAAGCGCCACGGATCCTTCCTGCAGCGTCTTTAGTCAGCAGCGCAGTTCGCGGAACGACGCCANNTTCCAATCTTATGTGGTCGAGTTGCAAAATTCCGCAGGAGGAGTACAGTGGTCGCTCCCGGTCTCCTCGGAATCAGCCAAGAATACGCTGACCATCCAGGCCCCCGGAATGAACACCGCCGGCCACTACGACGTGGTTGTACTCGGCCGGAATGCACAAGGTCAAAATTCAGAAGTCGGGCGTTATCCTTTCGATTTGCAGTTTGCCAGGGCGGCAAATCCTGAACCTTAAACGAGGAAAACTGAAGATGGCCTCAACGCCTTCTACCAACCGAGTTCACTACTACCACGCTGACGCCTGCGCTTACGGCGGATTCTTTCAGAGTCCCGTCAATCAGATCATCGCTCCGCAGGCGTCCCTGTCTCTTGGGATGTCGGGCGGCTACGGATCGGCGGCTGCGGAAAGCTTCCAACTCGAGGGCGCCCCCAACTTGCTGTCCTACGATTCTGCCTCCACGCAGGTCTCGGGCCAGCTACAGAATGAAGGCTGGGTGACGCTGGTGACCGCGACGCTCGAGAATTTGAATGTGATGGGCATGGTCATGGCCGACAGCCTGTCTGCGCAGATTTTAACCGTGCATCCCTTGGAAGGCGACAATCCAACGGTAAGTTTTGCGGGGGCGGCGATTACCGGCCTAAGCGTTGGAGGAATTCCTGTGCAAGTGACGCTCGACCCCAACATCTGCGCTCAGACAAACATGAATAGCGATGGCTTCCCGGCTGAGTCCTGCGTGACCGACGAAGGATTTCTGGAGCGGGTCGCAGCGCAGTACCAAAGCATGATCGATGTGCCAGGCGTACCCGGCTGGATCACAGAACGTTACAACCCAGAGAATTTACAAGATGGGGAGTGTGGAAGCGTTCTGTGCTCGCTGGTCAGCGGAGTCGAACCGGCCAGCCCAAGTAGCGGAGTCAGCGGAGGCTCTTCTCCATTTACAGCTTATGGCAACGTCCTCGTAGTGCCAGGCTTTGGGAACGTGTTTTTGGGAGAGCTTCTGGTGGACTGCAAGTCCTACCGGCTAGGCATGCTGCGATTGGAAATCCAGGGCCGCGGTAGTGGCCAACAGGGTGGCCCGATCGCCTGCGCCAACGGCATTACGGAACCGCCCGGTGGTTAACTCCGAATTGCCGCAGTTAGCGGTTGACCCATCGGTTTCCGCTCTATAGACTGCCTGACTAATCCAATTTAGTCAGGCAGTTTTCCGTCTGGGAACAGACGACTCTTTAGGTGCATACCTATCGGCACAAGAGCGCGATGTCAGGGCCGCGAAGTCGAAGACTTGAGCCATTGGTCTTCATATTGCCACTGGCGCTGTTCTGGCTTGGATGCCACCGGTTACCGGATCCACAGAAAACGTTCGACCGTGATTGGGAGGTTTTCGTCCATGGCGATCTTGCGACGGCCCGAAGCGGCGCGGACGCGTCGTACTTGCTTTTCGCTGGCCGCAATGAAGAATGGGCCTGGAGGTTCCGGTTGCTCGAGGGCGAGGTCCTGATAAGCCAGGGTCGAAGCAGGGATGCTCTCTCTTTGCTCGACGCGCCGTTGCCTACGCAGCTTACCCGCAGCCAAATGGCAGTCAAACAGCACATACTCCAAGGCAGCGCCTATGCTCTTCTCCGGCAGCCTGGGAATGCGGAGCGTAGCTTAAAAGAGGCGGAAGAGCTTTCCGGCGCTTTGCACTCTTCGCTAGCAGGCGAGCTTGAAAGGGCATGGGGGCTGTTGGAAGGCACTCAGAATGATCTCGAAGGTGCCGAACGCTCATATCGCAAAAGCTTGGAGATTGCCGTTCGACAGCAGGACAGTCATTTGGAGCTATCGGATCTATCGAATCTCGGCGTCATAGCCGAGCGTAAAGAACATTACGACGAATCCGTCGACTGGTTAAAGGCAGCAAGCAAGAAAGCTCAAATCCTCGGGGAGCAACGGCTCGCGGAGCTAACACTCGGCAACTTGGGTTGGGATTACTACAAGCTGGGAGACCTTGACAGGGCGCTAGACTTGGATCAAGAGGCGGAGAAGGCAGCAGCAGCGCTTCGAGCGGCGTATCACCAGATCGGCTGGCTAAACAATATAGGTCTCGTGTATTACCAACTGAATCAGCCGTCCGTTGCGGAAGAGTACTACCAGCGGTCCCTGGCCTTAGCTCAACAAAATGAAAACTCCGAACTGACCACCGACGCCCTAACCAGCCTCGCCTTCGTCTCAGCCCAGAGAGGCCAACTCCAAGAGGCGCAGCAATACGGTGACGAGGCCTTTAGAATGGCCCACGCTAGAAACGACCGGACTTCCGAGCTTTACCCTCTTCTCGTCAGGGGCCAGGTAGCGGCCGGTCGCGGCGATCACAACCAAGCCGAGAAGATTTTCGACGAGGTCGCAGCCGACCAGAAGAGCGACCTTTCCCTGCGCTGGCAGGCGCAAAATGATTTAGCGGAACTCTACGAGCACGACCACCGCTTTCCCGAAGCCGACAAACAATATCGGCGGGCGCTGGCCACCATCGAGCAATCGCGCGCCACGCTGCAGCATGAAGAATTCAAATTGCCGTTCCTGGCCAACGCCGCCCACCTTTATGACGACTACATCCGTTTTCTAGTCGAGCAAGGAAAAGACCAGCGCGCCCTGCAGATAGCCGATTACAGCCGCGCCCGAACTCTGGCGGAAGGCCTGGGTGTCCTGCCAAAGAACTCGCCAGCCGACGCTCCGGCGCTGAACACGCAGCAGATCGCGCGCCAGGCTCACGCCACGATTCTGTTTTACTGGCTCGGCCGGGAGCGCTCTTATTTGTGGGCGATCACGGCAAACCGCACAGCGCGATTTCCGCTGCCGCCTGCGGCCGAGATCGATGCGGCTGTTCAGCGATACCGCCAGGCATTGCTGGGATGGCAAGACGTACTGAAGACGGCCAATGCAGACGGCACTCATCTCTACGACGTTCTCGTAGGGCCCGCGCAGAAATTGATCGCGCCCAATTCACGCGTCATCCTGATCACAGACGGCAGTTTAGACGGCTTGAATTTCGAGACGCTGCTCGCGCCAGCTTCACTCCCGCCAGCTTCACTCTCACCAAGCCCACTCCCGCCAAGCCCACCGCTGCATTACTGGATCGAAGACGCCATCGTACTGAGCGCGAGTTCCCTGCACGTCTTAGCCGCATCTCAAACGCATCGGGAGCACGGTACGGGAAAACTGTTGCTAATCGGCGACGCCGCTTCCGCCAGTCCCGAGTATGCTCCGCTGCCCAACGCTACGCGAGAGATGGAGAATGTCGGAAGCCACTTCGCCGCCGAAGCCCGCAAGACATACACTCACGATCAGGCCACTCCAGCCGCATATCTGGAAAGCGATCCTGGACAGTTTTCTTTTATTCACTTCGTGGCCCATGCCACGGCCAGCAAGTTAAGCCCGCTGGATTCCGCAATCGTTCTATCCCGCTCTTCTTCGGAGCAGGACTCTTTCAAGTTGTACGCCCGCGACATCACACAGCACCAACTGCACGCCGAGTTGGTCACAATCTCGTCATGCCAGGGAGCGGGCACCGCGGCTTATTCCGGCGAGGGACTGGTTGGGCTTTCGTGGGCATTTGTCCGTGCCGGGGCGCACAACGTGATAGGCGCGCTCTGGGATGTAAACGATGCTTCCACGGCCAATCTTATGGGTCACGTTTACGACGGCCTGCACCGTGGCCAGCCTCCGGACGCAGCTCTCCGCGGGGCCAAACTCTCGCTGCTGCATTCCGATGACGTTGTCCGAAAACCCTTTTACTGGGCTCCCTTTCAACTTTATACCGGGCGATGAGGCAAAGTCTCGGCTGGAAAAGGATTCCCACACGATCCACAGCTTACAAACACAATTTCAGAGGGAACGAAGGCACGCACTGGCATAGAATAAGCAATTCGGCAAGCCGTGTCCTATGACTCTGATTGAGGTCGGAAAAAATTGGGAAGGCCGGGTCATCGATGGAAAGTTCCCGCTGCGTCAGTGGCTTGGAAGTTCCGAGCACACTGCGGTATTTCTCACCGAACGCAGCGGAAGTGGACCACAAAAGGCGGCCATCAAGCTGATCCGCGCGGAAGTCTTTTCCACCGGTAATTTCGATGAAGCCACTCAACTGTCACGTTGGGTTGACAGTGCAATGCTGTCTCATCCTCATCTGATTCGGCTATTTGAAAGCGGACGCGGCCAGATCGACGCCAGCAATTTCCTCTACGTCGTGATGGAATACGCCGAAGAGAATCTGGCGCAGATTCTTCCCCAGCGCCCGCTCTCACCTGAGGAAGTTAAGGAAATGCTCCCGCCCACGGCCGAAGCTTTGTCTTTCCTGCATCAGGCCGGATTTGCACACGGCCACATCAAGCCGTCAAACATAATGGCGGTGGATAACCAGCTGAAGATTTCTGCCGACAGCCTGCGCAAAGCTGGGGAGCGCGACAAACAAGCGCCTAGCGCCTACATTGCACCGGAAGTAGCTGGCACAGGCTCATCCCCTGCGGCCGACGTATGGTCACTCGGCGCCTTGCTGGTCACAGTCTTGACACAGCACGAGCCCTCGATCGCGAAAAGCAAAGACGGTGGGGTTGCAATTCCAGGCACCATTCCACAGCCTTTTTACGGAATCACAGAGAGATGCCTGCGCTTCAATCCGCAGCGGCGCTGCACTATAAACGAAGTCCTGGGCGAGCCCGAAGTTCAAGAGCCGCCACCCGCAAAAGCAATCGAGAAGCCGGGCTCGGCAAAGTGCAGTAACGTTTGGCTCATCCTGCCGGTTATTGCCGCCGTAGTTCTATTGGCAGTTTTATTTGGCCGCAGATCGCAGCAGCCGCCCGTCCCCCCGGCAGAAACGCATCCAGCACAATCCCCGGACGCTGCCAACGTTCCTGCCGCTCAATCGCCTGCTCCGTTTCATGACGGCGCGACGCCCACGCAAACCGGAATTGCCCGGGGTCGAGTGCTTCAGCAGGTTCTACCCGAGGTCTCGCAGGGCGCCCGAAACACGATCCAGGGTCACATAAAGGTCAACATTCACGTTTCGGTGGATACGTCTGGCAACGTCTCTCAGGCGAGACTCATTTCTTCCGGCCCCAGCAAGTATTTCGCGAACCAGGCCCTAACCGCCGCGCGCCGTTGGAAATTCGGCCCGNNCGGCCCGCCACAATTAAACGGACAGCCTTCACCAAGCGAGTGGATTCTACGCTTCCAATTCGGAAGAACGTCGACTCAAGTTTTTCCCGCAGAAGCGAAACCCTGAGCGAATTTTCTAACCTTCCGCATCTTCGTTCTTCTTCATCTTCCAAATCATCTGTCGCAGCATACCCAGCAAAAACTCCGCATCGCCCTGCTGCAGATGCAACCGCCGTATTACACGCCGGACTGCGGCATGAAAAGACTTCGAAGTATTCAGCTTCGGATATTCACTGGCTCGAAGCGCGACCAGCAAGGTATCGGTAATCCGCTCGACCTCGGCTGACAAGGCAGGCGTTCCCTTCTCCGTCTTCGCCACTGCATTAGGATTGCGCATCAATTCATACAAACACACCGCCACCGCCTGCCCCAGATTCATCGAAGTATGTTCATCGCGAGTGGGGATGTGCATCAGCCAATGGCAATGGCTCATATCCTCATTCGACAAGCCGAATTTTTCGGATCCGAAAAGAAGAGCGCAAGGGCCGATCGCGAGATGCGCTCGAATGTCCCCAGCGCCTTTCTCCAGTCGAACCAGCGAGTGCTGCAGATCGCGATGTCCAACCGCAGTGGTTCCCACGACCAGAGAGCAGTCAGCGACCGCTCCAGCCACCGTCTTATACACTTCGGCGGTCGCTAGCGTGGCGGCGGCGCCCACTGCGGAACGAGCATCCCGGAACGCTACGTCGTACGGATTCACTACGCGGAGATTGGGAAATCCAAAATTGCTCATGGCCCGCGCCGCGGCACCAATGTTGAGCGGATTGCGCACGTCCACGAGGACCACACGCAAACGGGCGAATTCGGCGGGAACAGGCAAAGCTTTCGCTATTCTACGGCAGGCCTATGGCAATCATCAGCCCTGGTTCCGCCGCTACAGAAAGACGGCACCTTATGAGAACCCGCTGCAAGCCTTCTGCCGGACGGCCTTGTTACCTAGGTCTGCAATTGTAAAAAATTTGTCAAACCGCTCCTCCTGCCCCACAATTGAGCAAAAACCGTTGTAAGCTTCACTTGTTGCTGGCATCGCACACCTGCGGCAACTTTATAGCTGCCGCACTTTTATGAGGATCATCTCCTATGGCGCAAATCGCAACCCCGCTAAGCACAGCCAGATCGGCTGATCCTATGAGTCCTATACGACCCATGGGAAGAATTCTCGTAGTCGAGGACGATCCAGCGGTTCAAAAAGCCTTGAAGCGCCTCTTCGAAACCGAGGGATACGTCGTTGAAGTCCAGGCTAATGGTCAGTCGGCGCTCGAGAGCTTTCAAGCCGCGCCGCCCGCCGTTATCATTCTCGACCTTCGCCTGCCGAAACTTTCTGGCAGCGATCTGTGCAAAGAGGTCAAGGCCCAGGCGCCAGCGTTGCCCATCGTTGTGCTAAGCGCAACCAGCGATGTTTCAGATAAAGTTCTCCTGCTGGAGTTAGGCGCAGACGATTATGTAACCAAGCCTTTCAGCCCCCGGGAGCTTTTGGCCCGCGTGCGCGCAGCGTTGCGGCATACCTCGAGAACTGCGAGTGTCACCTCAGTGAGTTTCGACGGCATTTCTGTAGACTTCAAGAAAATGGAAGTCCAGCGCGACGGTAAAGTTGTAATTTTGACCGCGCAAGAGTTCAAGACCTTGCAGTTCCTGGTGCAAAATGCCGACCGCGTGATTAGCCGCGATGAATTGCTCAACGAAGTCTGGGGATACCAGAATTATCCTTCTACTCGCACCGTGGACAACCACATTCTAAAGCTTCGCCAGAAATTGGAACGCGACCCGGCCAGTCCAGTGCACTTCCGCACCGTGCATGGAATGGGTTACAAGTTCGTGCGCTAAAATCCCTTGGACCCCACATCAGAACCCGCGTCGCAAACTTTTCCAGGACAGACCGGAACCGCACTCGTGCACCGAACCCGGCTGCGCACGCGCTTTTTGCTCTCCATGCTGCTGATCACCGCAGGCCTCACTGCGATGAGCCTGCTCGTCGTACGTCATAGTGTCCAGGCCCACGTTCGCGAAGGAATCGTTCAGGATCTGCGAAATTCGGTCACCACCTTTCAGAATTTTCAGCACGACCGTGAAGTCATGCTGACCCGCTCCGCGGAATTGGTGGCCGATCTTCCCATCACGCGAGCCATCATGACGGCTCACGATCCAGCCACCATCCAGGACGCTTCTAAAGATGTCTGGCAATTGACCGGCAGCGATCTTCTCGTCCTCGCCGACCGCAACGGCTCGATCGTCGCTCTCCATACAAAATCGGCAGGATTCACTCGCGATGCCGCTCAGCAATACTTCCAGCGATCTTTGAGCGACGAGGATTCCAGCCACTGGTGGTTCGGAGCTCACCATCTCTACCAAACTTTCGTGCAGCCGGTTTACTTCGGCTCCAAGACACAGGGTCCGTTGCTTGGCTTCTTGATCATTGGTTATGAAATCGATGACCGCTTTGCCCGCGAGATCAGCAAAGTTTCGGCAAGCCAAGTCGCATTTTCCTATGGCGGAGAAATCGTAGCCACGACCCTGACCTCTGTTCAATCTCAAAGCCCCGGCGTGCGCGCGTTGGCTGAAGGATCTCCCCAAAGCGAACCCCGCAACGTTGAAGTGGGCAACGAGAATTTTGTAGCTACTTCTCTCGATCTCTCAGCCCAGCAAGCAGCGGCCATACGCTTGACGGTGCTGGGTTCCTACGATCAGGCCGCGAAGTTTCTCGATAACCTGAACCGCTTGCTGCTGCTGCTTGGCCTCACTGCGGTGCTGGTCGGCAGCGGACTGGTGTTTCTGATTTCCCACACGTTTACGCGTCCTCTTGCCAGTCTCGTGGAGGGCGTGCGTGCCTTGGAGCATGGAGATTTTCATCATCCTCTTGATCCCCGAGGAAGCGACGAAGTCGCTGAGTTGACGTCCGCCTTCGACCGCATGCGCTCCAGTCTGCTCAAGACGCAACAGGCTCTGCTTGAGTCGGAGCAGTTGGCCACCATCGGACGCATGGCTAGCTCAATTTCCCACGACCTGCGCCATTCCCTGGCGGCAATCGTGGCCAACTCTGAGTTCCTCTGCGACGGGCGCCTAACCGGCGCTCAGCGGGAAGAGTTGTACCAGGAAGTCCGCATCGGCGTAAATCAGATGACCGATCTCATCGATTCCCTGCTGGAATTTGCCCGCACCAGAGAATCTCTCAGCCCGTCGTATGCCAGCGTTTCTGAAACGGTACATCGAGCGATGCATGCCGTGCGCTTGCACCCGCGCCATCAAGGAACGCTGATCCAGATCGACAGCAACGGCCAGGGGCTGGCGTGGTTCGATCCACGTAAACTCGAGCGGGCTCTTTACAATCTCTTGCTGAATGCTTGCGAGGCAGCGCCAACGATTGAGGGGCGCGTTCTGGTCACGATCGGGCGCAGCGGATCGTCGGTCACGATCGCAGTTTCTGACAACGGGCCGGGCATCGCGGAACCGATTCGCGACAAACTGTTTCATCCCTTTGTGAGTTACGGCAAGGAGAACGGCACCGGGCTTGGCCTTACGGTCGTACAGAAAATTGTGCAGGATCACGGGGGTGAGGTCTTGATGGAACGTACCGCGGATGCTCGAACCGTTTTTCGGATCACAATTCCCGGCCGCTCTCCCCAAGGCTACGCGCCGGATCAAAATAAGGATCAAGACAGCGACGACAAGCTGACGTCCCGTCCTGTCGTGTCACTGAACAACGAGCAAGCGAGTGAAAACTCAATTCGGCATTCGGATACATAGCATCTGTCTGTTTCTCTGATTCATAACGATCCGTATGTCGCCCTGGAGGATGTGTGAACAGTCCATGGACCTTTGCGCTTCGTTTAACCGCCGTAACGATAGCCGCTTTAGTCCTGCTAACCGTCAGCAGCCAAGCACAGGACAGCGGCGCCGCCTCCGCCTCTCCGCCCGCTGACGCAGCCGTGCGAGAGCTCGATTCTCAAGTGCGCGAACTCCGCGCCATGATTGAACAAATGCGCGCCGAAAATGCCCAGTCGCGCGCCGAGATGCGCGAACTGCGCCAGGAATTGCAAGACACCCGCAAGCTTCTAACACCTCTCACCTCCGCAATGAATAATTCCGCGCCAGCCACAGAAGCCGCAGCGGCAGAAACTTCCACAACGTTTGCATCCGTGCCCCAGACGATCTCCACTACATCAACTCCTGCGGACGTGGGAAGCCGTCTTCAGAAACTTGAAGAATCCACGCAGTTGCTGGGCTCTAAGATTGACGAGCAATACCAGACCAAGGTAGAAACCGCCGCAAAATATCGCGCCCGCCTCTCCGGAATCGTTCTGATGAACGCTTTTCGCAATGTGGGGGCTTCCGATAATCTTGACCTGCCTGACTACGCGCAACCGCTCGCGCCGGGCGCTACGTCGGAGGCCAGCTTCGGCGCCACTTTGCGTCAGACTGAAATTGGCCTGGAAATCTTCGGTCCCACTCTCGCCGGCGCAAGAACTTCAGCCAATGTGCAATTCGATTTCGNNAGAGGATTTCCCGCCACTCCAAATGGAGTCAACTTCGGCATTGTCCGGATGCAGACTGCCAGTTTACGGCTCGATTGGAAAAACACCTCCGTGATTGCCGGTCAGGATTCACTTTTCATCTCGCCACTGTCTCCCACGTCTTTTGCATCTCTTGCAATACCAGCCTTAGCTTATGCCGGCAATTTGTGGGGTTGGACGCCGCAACTCCGCGTCGAGCACCGCTTCAATCTTCCCGATGACCAGACGGTTACCTTGCAGGGCGGAATTCTCGACAACCTCGATTGGGAGAATCCGAGTAACCCGTACACCCGCTCGGCTACTGCTGGCGAGCAGACCGGTCAGCCCGCCTATGCCCTTCGTAGCGCGTGGTCCCGGCCTGTGTTTGGTCATCCTTTGAGCGTGGGCGTGGCAGGCTACTATGGCCGTCAGAACTGGTCCTGGGATCGCAACGTCGATGCCTGGGCGGGCATGACGGACTGGCAGATTCCCATCGTTCGCCGCTTGAACCTGTCCGGTGAATTCTATCGGGGCCGAGCAGTCGGCGGCTTGGGCGCAGCCATCGGCCAAACCATTCTCTACGGCGGCAATCCCTACAACCCCTACACGAGTATCCATGGTCTGGATTCGGCTGGAGGATGGTCGCAACTCAAATTTCAACTCACTCCGAAGCTTGAACTGAACGGCGTCTTAGCAGAAGACAATGCGTTTGCCAGTGACGTTCGCGGCTTTGCCACTGACGCCAACAACTTCGGCCCGATCCTCGGACGCAATCGTGGCGCACTCGGCAACCTGGTTTACCGGCCACGTTCTGACTTGCTACTCTCGGCTGAATTCAGACGCTTGCACACTTTCCCCGTCTATGACCTCAGCAGTGTAACCAATCAGGTCAATCTCGCAATGGGGATTCTCTTCTGATGCGCCGCTTCGCTCAATGCACCATCTTCTGTTTCTTGTTGACGTATTCTTGCGCCTTGGCGCAAAGCGTCGAACTCAAAGGAAAAGTGCAACTCACCAGAAGCGGACACCGGGTAAAAGACGCGTCGAAACTTGTCGTTTGGCTCACGCCAGTTGGAAACACACCTCCAGTCGCTGCGCCGGTTCAGCAGTCTTCACAAATCCCCCAACTCGTCCAGAAAGACAAAAGTTTCCACCCTCCGCTGCTGGTGATTCCAGCCGGTGGAAAAGTGGAGTTTCCCAACCAGGATCCATTTTTTCACAATGTGTTTTCGTTATTTGACGGAAAACGTTTCGATCTTGGCCTCTACGAAAGTGGCACCACTCGTTTCGTGCAGTTCGACAAGCCAGGAATTTCTTTTATCTTCTGCAATATTCACGCTCAGATGAGCGCCGTGGTGATCGCCTTGAATACTCCGTACTACGGGATATCTGACGCGCGCGGCGACATCAGCGTGAACAACGTTGTACCTGGGCGTTACCAAATGCACGTCTTCCATCCGTCAGTCTCTCCGGACGCACTGCACGCCGCAGAACACGAAATCACGGTCACTCCCGGCGATACCTTCCTCGGCAGCTTCAGCCTCGCCGAATCGGATCTTGAACTCGCCCATAAAAACAAATACGGACGTGAGTATGATCGCCCCGATCCCGATAGCCCAGCGTACGCACGACCGTAGGCACCGGATCTCGACACCGGATCTCGGAAAATGAAAAGGGCGCGCCGGTTAGCACGCCCTCCTTGCCTCTGCCTCTTCACTGCTCTCACATCACAAGTCGTCTTGCTTAAAACAAACCATGTTGCGGCATTGCATTGAGTCTAGCGGTGGCCTGCGCCTCCCGAATGTCCGCTGCCGCTGGAATGGCTGGCTCCCCCGGAACTTGGAGCGCTACGTGTCCCACCGCCACTATAGCCACCGCGATAGCCACCGTAACTTCCGGAAGACCGCGGCTGCACGATCGGCTGCCTCATGTTCAGTTGCGGACGCGAACTTCCCTCGCGCCCGTAACTACTGGAGCCGTAGGTGGAACTAGTTCCCCGCGAGTAGCTTGAACTCGGTGCCGTGCGGTTCCAGTAACTGCCGCTCGTGCCCCGGCTGGAAGTCTCGGCGCTACTTCCACTCCGACTCGCCGACTCACTGCTGCTCTGCGACGGTGGCGTAAACGCCTTCCACTCGCTGCGGTTCGGCTCCCCTCGGCTTGCCGAAGACTGCTCCGCTCGGTTTGCGGAAGATGCCCCACTCGCCTGCGTCCCTGCGTTCCGGCTGGCGGAATTGTTCATCTCCCGGCCAGTGGCTGGCGTGCCCGCACTCGACTTTCCTCCCGCCGCGGCCGAGTTCTCCCGAGACTCGGATGCACTGCGAGATTCCATTGAGCTATTGCTGCGTCCGGCCGTCACCGAGCTGACGTGGTTCTGCTGCATCGACTGCCGCAGATGCGCCGTCTGCTGCTGGAACGATTCCGGCCGCGATCCACTCTGCGTTCCAAAGAAATGCTGCGACGCGGTGTTGTGAATGGTCGAAGAAGCCGCAGCCCGCCCACTCGCCGACAAACTGGCTCGCGAAGGAACCACCGGCAAATTGCCAGTCATCATGCGAGCGCTGCTCAGCTGCGCATGAGTCGCCGCCACCGCCGCGGTTCGTCCCGCGCCGAATCTCCCCGCTCCCACCGTCGAAAGCGCACCTCCGATGTGCGGATCACTGATGTGTGCCAGGTTCGAGAATCGCGTGCCGCCATGCAGCGGCTCGAATCCGCCAAATCGGCCAAGCCCACCAAAGCGGTTGAAGCCGACCACACCGAACCGACCGCCATATCCGCCCCACCATGGGAAGAAGCGGTCACACGGTCCGATCGGCAACCAGCCAAAACCGCCCCAGCCGCCCCACCCAAATCCGAAACCAAAGCCAAACCCGCCTCCGAACCCAAAGAACGAAACGTAGGCTGGCGCCCAGAACGGACGGTAGAAGCCCGCTCCCCACACCGGTCCCGGCCACCATGCCCAAGCGCCGCCGTACCACATCCAGCGCCCGTAGTGATAAGGCGCCCAGCCCCACGGCTCATAGCCCACCCATGTCCAGCCGTAGTAAGGCTCCCAAACCCAATTGCCATCGCGATACGGAGCCCAGCCATCCGGCTCATTCGGCACCCATACCTGACCGTAGTCGGGCGCGTTCTCCCAACGTCCGTTGGCGTCCAGATCTTCCGATCCGACGTAGTATTTATTCGTGTGATGCCAGGCATCCGCGTTGTGGATCATGCGGTCGCGCTCGCTATTCCATCGGTCCCAATCGTCGCGATCCGGAGCCACAGTGATTTTGTAACGCGCATCGGCGCCAGACCCGCGCACCGTCGCCATATCGCCTGCCTTGATGTTGGCAATGCCTTGCGGAGTAGCAAGCTGCGCCTCGCCCTTGCGCACAATGATGATGCTGTCGCCATCCGGCCGCACTTCAATGCGATACACGCCATCCTGGTGCGCCGGATGCAAAGCAACGTTCGGCGTATCTATCTCCGGCTCGGTCTCACTCTCGCCAAAAACCGAGTAGTTAACCAACCCCTGCCCAACCTGCACCTGTACATATTTCTTCGTGAAGGTTGCGAGGTTCGCCTGAGCATTCGATCCCAGCCGCAGAATGTTGGCGAAGTCCAGTTGCACCTCGGCGCGGCCACCCGGTCCGGTGGAAACTTTGTCGCCATTCACCACCGGCTGATTCAACACCGCCGCTGACGAGGTCCCCGAATCTCCACGCTGCGTCGACACATCGCCATGAATCATGCTCACGCGTCCCACACCCTGATCGACCTTAGCCGGACCTTCCCCCGACGGTCCGCCCGGCTCAGCCTCCGGCATATTCGGCTGACCTTCGGGTTGCATCTGCGGCCCTTGTCCCGGCCCAGCTTGTCCCGGCCCAGAGGGTTGCCCCGGCTGCGCCTGCCCGGGAGGCGGCGGTGGCGCCTGCGGCTGGCCCATCTCCATGGGCGCGCTGGGCTGCTCCGTAGGACCGCTACCCTCATCTGTTGTCTGCGCCTTGACACTGACCGTGAAAACACCAGTCAGCGCCAAAGCAATAACTGCCAGACTTCCTATGAACTTGTTTTTCATGACCAATTTCTCTCGAACCATCCGACTATTATGCAAACCCAGAAAAGGGATGAAAATCCGCCATAATACAAAGCATGTACCATGCCAAAACGAGGCCGACGGGATGCCAGATAAACCCTTTATTTTCATTAAGCAAGGTGGCTGTTTCACAGGCTGTAATCATCCCAGTTCAGAGCCGGTGGCTGCCCTAAGCCAAGGTGGTGGTTTTCGGCCACAGACGCTGGCTATTTGGTCTGCAACTACGCTTCTTTCTCCCCCTCATCCGCGATCCCAATCTTCGACAGCCGATACCGCAGCGCATTCCTCGACAACCCCAGCAACCGCGCCGCCTGACTCTTATTCCCGTTCGCGCGCCGCAGCGATTCCCGAATCATTTCATCTTCCCACTGCTCCAGCGTCATACCCTCGGGGAGAAAACTGCCGCTCCCATTCACCGCCCTCGCCGGACGCACATCCAAATGAATGTCATCTACTTTTAGCACGACACCCTTCGCCAGAGCGCACGCCCGCTCGATTATGTTTTGCAGCTCCCGCACATTCCCCGGCCAGTGGTAGTTCACCAGAATCTGCATCGCCTCCGGCGTAATGCTCTCCACCGGCTTGCCGGAATCTCCCGCAAATCGCGAGATAAAAAGATTCACCAGCTCCGGAATATCCTCCTTACGCTGGCGCAGCGGTGCGATGTCGATAGGCACAACATTCAAACGATAATAAAGATCCTCGCGGAACGTGCCCTGCTCCAGCGCTTCTCGCAGATCGCGGTTCGTAGCCGCTATCAGACGCACGTCCACCTTCACGGTTCGCGTCCCACCCAGGCGCTCAAACTCCCGCTCCTGCAGCACCCGCAGCAGTTTCACCTGCGTCACCGGCGGCACGTCTCCGATCTCATCCAGGAACAGCGTTCCCTTATCCGCCAACTCGAACTTTCCCGGCTTGCTCGCGTTTGCGCCCGTAAACGCACCCTTTTCATATCCAAACAGTTCGCTCTCCAGCAGATTTTCCGGAATTGCGGTGCTGTTGATTTTGATAAACGGCCCCGCAGCCCGGCGCGACTTCTCGTGAATAGCCCGCGCAATCAAATCCTTGCCCACGCCACTCTCCCCGCCCAGCAGCACGGTTGAGTTTGTCGGCGCCACGCGGTCCACCGTCGCCAGCACTTCCTGCATCTTCGCGCTGCGCGCCACCACGTTCGGATGCGCATAGCGCTTGCCCAGCGCTTCCCGCAGAGACCGGTTCTCCTCGCGCAGATTATGTACGTCCAACTCCTTGCGGATCACCATTCTCATCTCGCTCAGCGAGAACGGTTTCAGCACATAATCGCTGGCCCCAGCCTTCATGGCTTCCACCGCAGTCTCCACCGTGCCAAAGGCCGTCATTACCACCACTGGAAGCGCCGCGTTCTGCCGCTTGATCGTTTGCA
>PLUI01000296.1 GCA_003164855.1 Acidobacteriaceae bacterium | reverse complement strand
TATGGCGTGCGCTCGGGCCATGTGACGTCAGGGAATATCACACTGCCAATCGGAGTGCGCTCGGAAATGGCCGTGCGCGATGGGCAGGTGAGGCTGAAGATTCTGGAAGGGTCCGTAACGACGACGTCGGTCGAAAGTTGACATCGACGTAAATTATGACCGACAAAAAACACATTCACCTGATCGGTATTTGCGGCACGGCGATGGCGTCACTTGCTGGAATGCTGAACCAGCGCGGCTTTCGCGTGACCGGATCGGACGCGGCGGCGTATCCTCCGATGTCCGATTTTCTGGCGGAACTCGGAATTCCGGTGGCGCAACCTTTTAATGCGCGCAATCTCGACCCTGCGCCGGATCTGGTCGTCGTGGGCAACGCAATTTCAAGGGGAAACGCGGAACTGGAGCATATCCTTGACCAGCGCATCCCGTTCTGCTCGCTCCCGCACTTGCTGCATGATGAATTCTTGCGGGGCAAGGAAGTTCTGGTGGTCGCTGGAACCCACGGCAAAACCACCACCACCTCGATGCTGGCATGGATTTTTCATACCGCGGGAATGCAGCCGTCGTTCTTGATTGGGGGAATCGCGGAAAACTTTGGCTCCAGCTTTCATCTCGGGCAGGGAAAGCATTTCATTCTGGAAGGCGACGAGTACGATACGGCATTCTTCGACAAGGGGCCGAAGTTCTTGCATTACTTTCCCGATGCCGTCATCCTCACGTCCGTGGAATTCGATCACGCCGACATCTATAAAGATCTTGATGCCGTAGAGACCGCGTTCAGGCGACTGGTGAATCTGATTCCGCGGCGCGGACGAATTATCGCCTTCGACGGAATGGCGGGAGAAGCCCGGGAAAGTGCCAGCCTCGAGCGCTGCTTGAGCAAGGCATTCTGCCCCGTGGAACGCTATGGCGCGGGCTCGCACTCAGCCTGGCGAATTGACAACCTTCAATTGGGCGCAGACAAAACTTCGTGGACCGTCCTGGACGGAGGTCGAGTGTGGGCGAACCTAGAGTTTCCTCTGGCCGGCGAATACAACGTTTGGAACGCAACCGCGGCGGCGGCAATGGCTGCGGCCTACGGCATTTCGAAAGATGAAATTGCGGCTGCGCTCAAGACGTTCAAGAGCGTAAAACGGCGCTTGGAAGTGAAAGCACAAGTGAACGGCATCACCGTCATTGACGACTTCGCGCATCATCCCACGGCGATTGCGGGCACGCTGAAAGCGTTGCGGGCACGTTACACGGGCGCCAGGCTGTGGGCGATTCTGGAGCCGCGGTCAAATACTCTGCGGCGCCGGGTGTTGCAAAGCGATCTGGCGCGAAGCCTGGCGGTCGCTGATGAAATTATTGTCGCGGGCGTATTTCGCTCCGAGGCCGTACCGGAAAATGAACGACTGGAGTTGCCCGAACTGGCGGCCGAGATCCAAAAGCATGGCAAGCGTGCTCGGTTGATCGGAAATGCTGACGAAATCGTCCAGATGATTGCCCCCGAGATGCGAACTGGCGACATTGTGGCAATTCTCTCCAACGGCGGATTTGGTGGAATTTATGAAAAACTGCCGGTGCGCTTGCGCGCCCTGGCGAGCGAAGCTGGTACTGCCGATTCGGCGAGAGCGGCGGGAAAGTGACGAAGCATTCTGAGTTGAGCCACGCACGAGCGCAACAGATTGCCCAAATCGTGTTGCTCCTGTTGGTGATCGTGGTGCGCTGCAGCGCCATCACGAATTACACGATCTCCCTGGCAAATCCTGAAGAGCATCTCGTCGAAGTTCAGATCATTTTGCCCGAAGGAGCGGCGCAACGGGAGTTGCAGCTTCCGGTCTGGAATGCGCTCTACCAGGTCCGCAACTTCGCGCAGTACGTAAACTGGGTCCGTGCCAAGGACCGTGCCGGACGGCCACTATCCTTACTCGAATTGAACGACAGCCGTTGGCAGATCTCAGGCACCGAAGGCGGCGCAGTTGTCGAGTATCAGATTTACGTTGACTCCTTCGGCCCATTCGGCGCGCAACTCAGCGCTCATCATGCTTTCCTCAATCTGGCGCAGCTTCTGATGTACGCGGTGGACGCTCGAAATGAGCCAATGGCAGTGCGCTTCAACCAGGTTCCCGAGGGATGGCATATCGCCACGCCCCTGACTTTTTCTGAGGATGGAATATACAGCGCGGAAAATTACGATCGACTCGTCGATTCTCCAGTGGAGATCGGAACGTTTAAAGAGTCGGATTTCGATGAGGGCGGTGCGCATTATCGTGTTGTGGTTGACGCCGAATCCGGCGACTACGATATGGAGAAAATCGCCGCCATGTTGCACAAGGTCGTGATTGCGGCCACAAGTTGGATGGACGATCGACCCTTCGACACCTACATGTTTCTCTACCATTTTCCGCGCGGACCCGCGGGCGGCGGAATGGAACACTCCTACTCAACCGCCATCGACGTGAATGCGGAAGTGCTGGCTCGCTCCCCGGAAGTCCTTACCTCGGTGACGGCGCACGAATTTTTTCATCTATGGAACGTAAAGCGAATCCGTCCGCAAAACCTGGAGCCGGTGGATTACACCAAAGAAAATTATACGCGGGCGCTTTGGTTTAGCGAGGGATGCACCAGCGCTGCCGCGGATATTATCCAGTTGCGCAGCGGACTACTTGACGAACCCCACTTCGAGCAGCAACTCGCTTCTGGAATCGGCGAACTTGAGCGGCGACCGGCGCGTCTCACGCAGTCCGCAGAAGATTCCAGCATGGATGCCTGGCTCGAAGGCAACTCCTACTATCGCCGTCCTGAACGCAGCATTTCGTATTACAACAAAGGCGAGTTGCTGGGAATCATTTTGGATTTGGCGGTGCGCGACGCGAGTCGTGGCCAAGCGTCTCTGCGAGAAGTCTTTCAGTGGATGAATGAAAACTACGCCAAGAAAGGACGGTTTTTCCCCGATTCCGACGGCGTGCGCCAGGCCGCCGAAGCCGTGGCCCATGTGGATCTCGGCTGGTTTTTCACGAAGTACGTCCAAGGCACAGAAGAGATTCCTTGGAACGATTTCTTCCGCTCTGTGGGACTGCGTGTGATCGAAGAAAAAAACACGGCGGCGGATGCGGGCTTCGTTGCCTCGCGAAATTTCGACGGCCCCATGACCGTCTCGGCGGTCGCCGCGGACAGCGAGGCCCAGCGATCCGGGCTGCAGGTGGGCGATACGATTCTTGAAATCAACGGTAAAACAGTTGGACAGGAATCGTCCGAAGATATGGCCGCACTCGCCGCTGGCGACACGATCACGGTAAAGCTGCGCGGCCGGCGCGGCGGGGAGCGTGAGTTGAAGTGGAAGGCGGGTAGCCGTGAAGAGATCACGTATGAACTCAAAAGCGTGGAGAGCGTCAGCGCGGAACAGAAGGCGCGTCGCGCAGCATGGTTGATGGGCGAGGCACAGGTTTCGCAAGCGGCACACTCGCACTAGGGCACATCCACCGAGGGCACACTAAGAAGGCGAATTCAAAATGATCCGCACCGTCGCGATGCTCGTCTTCTGGGTGTTGGCCGCGCCCGTGGCAGCCCTGATCGGCTTTCCCTGGACGTTTATCACGGGCAACGTTAACCTGCTCTACCGCATGTTCATGTTCGGCGCATGGAATGGCGTACGGTTGACCGGGGTGCGCGTGCAAACCGTGGGGCTGGACAAGCTGGACCCGGCGCGAACCTACATCTTCATGTCAAATCACGTCTCAAACATCGACCCCCCAATCACGATTCCGCTAATTCCAAAGCGTAGTTCCGTGATGGTGAAGAAAGAATTGTTCCGCTACCCGATTCTGGGGCGCGCCATGCGGATGGGATCACTAGTCCCCGTCGATCGCGGGAATCGCGATGCTGGCATCGAGTCCGTGCGCGCTGCCAGTCAGGTCGTGCAGCAGGGCATCAACATGACAATCTATGTGGAGGGCCATCGCTCGTTCGACGGAAAGCTCCTGCCGTTCAAAAAGGGTCCTTTCTATCTCGCGATGGAATGCGGAGCGCCGGTGGTTCCGATTACCATCGTGGGCACGCACGACGTGATGCCCAAAGGAAGGTTTGCAATCAAGCGAGGAACGGTGACCGTGATTTTCCACCCTCCCATCGAACCCAAAGATTTCGGCAGCCGCGAGTGTTTGATGGAGAAAGTCCGAGCGGTGATCGACAGCGGGCTCCCGGAGGAGCACAGGAGTGCTCCGACAGCCACGACGTGAAGAAGCGAGGGCTATTCTTTCCGAGTCTTTACCCGCAACGCGCGCGCCATTTCCGGCAGCTTCGACAGCAGCGCCGAATATTTCAGCCATAACTTGTGATCCACGGCGGGAGCTCCGCTAACCAGCGCGCCAGCGGCAATATCGTGGGCCACACCGCTTTGCGGCGTCACGATCGCGTCGTCCCCAACTTTACAGTGCCCAACCACCCCGACTTGCCCAGTCAGAATCACTCGATTGCCGATTTCCGTCGACCCGGCAAGCCCTACCTGCGAGCACAGCAGCGCATCTTCGCCCACTTGCGATCCATGGCCGACCTGTACCAGAT
>PLUI01000160.1 GCA_003164855.1 Acidobacteriaceae bacterium | reverse complement strand
GAAGCCGCGATCAGCGTGACTGACCAGGGCCTGCGGCTCGTCGGCGGCGCTGCCTTCCGGCGCGGGAACGTCCTCGAGCGCCTCTTCAGGGACGCGCGGGCCGGGATCTTGCACTCGTTCAGCACCGACCAGGTGGGCCAAATTCCATTTTGGCTGGAGGGAGCTTCCACTGTATGGATCAACGATGCTGCGATTACTTCGAGTCTTGATGTTCTGGTCGGCGGATCTTACTTCAGTGCGGATAGTAATTCCAGCCACAACTTCCTTGCGATAGTCGACTCTGCCGGAAATGTCCGCAGAACAATAAATGTAGGTAGGTTTGAGCCGGAAAAAGTTTGCAGCGCTCAGGATGGAGATATCTGGACGCTGGGGCAAGATTGGCAAGCGGAAGCAACCAATACGTCGTATTCGATGCTGAGAAACTATTCTTCGGGCGGCAAGCTAATACATTCGTATCTGCCGAGAAAAAGTCTTCCTCTTCGCAAGCTCAATTGGAGCGTTCGAGAGCACGAAAGCGGCACGCTGGCCGACTTCAGTAAAGCATTCCTGGAGTGTGGCACTCAATCGGTTGGCGCCTACATCGCGGGGGTGGGTACTTGGATTGAGATTCCGTTGAGTGATCAAAAAGTGCAGACATGGCGAATACGGCGTCCCAGCCCAACGTCGACGGTTACTGGATTGGCGCTGCTAGGCACCCACCAGCTCTACGCCAGCTTTTTTTCAGCCAGCCGCGATTCAGGGAATTCACAGCATGGATTACGAGGACTTTATCGGGTGGATCTGAGTGAGCCTTCGACTAGCTCCTGGGTGCTTGTGCCGGGGTCGGAGTCACGGATCACAACTAGACAAGGTTTTGCCAAACTGGTTGGCAGTGACTCATCCAGCCTCGTCTACTTGCCGACGAGCAGCAATTCCGCCGACAACGCTCCATTGTGCTGCGGCCCCAAGTATTTCCAGAGTAACCCGGCTTTGTTCTGGATCAAGCCTTGAGCGAACGGAAGCGCCAAGGGCTTGAACGATGAGACGGATTCAGAGGTGAGCGATGGCAAAACTAGTCAAGCTTAGAAAGAGAGTTGCCCTCCTCTTTATTACTTTGGTCTTTTCGATAGCGCAGATCGTTCGAGCCTTGCCTTCCATCCGCGCTGAGAGAGGCGCGATAAGAAGCGCGAAAGTAACCGGCGTTGCCCGGCGAATGCTTTTCCGGCTAGCTCGGCCAACTGGGAGTAGTAGTTATATAAGTGGTCATGTTTTGGAAGCCACCGGTACATTCCCTTTTGTCAGGCTCGTTCCTGTTTCTACTAGCCCCCCAGTGCCGGTTCCAGTGCTGTTATCAACGGCGCCATCTTCCATAGCAACGGCTGAGGCAGGACTGCTTCACGCCGCAATCGGCGGATTGTCCGGGCCTCCCGGGAGGCTGGCGGGGCCAAAGGCATACCCCGAAGGCGGTTGCGGAAGCTGTGGCAGTTGTTCGAGTTGTGGCGGATGCACGAGTTGCTCGGGGTGCTCGAGTTGTGCCAGTTGCACCAGTTGTAGCAGTTGTGTTGCATGTACGAGCTGCGCCAGCTGTGCCAGTTGCTCCGGCTGTTCCAGCTGCGCGAGTTGTTCCAGTTGTACCAGCTGCGGATGCAGTTGCGCGAGTTGCTCTAGCGGCGGCTCAAGCTGTTCTAGCTGTGCGTAATCGATTATTGTGAGGTCGGCATCAATACTTCGAAGGAGCTTGACAATGAGACTCTTGAACACTTCTCTAGTATGTGTGTGCCTAATTGCCCTCGGACAGCCCCTTATGGGCCAACAAAGCAACCGGATTCCAGCACATGGAATTCCCGGGCTTCTGGATCCAGGGTCAGGTCTATTTACTCCCATGGGTCGACCAATCCTCACCCCGGAGCCGCAGGACAACCAAGACTCTGTGGAAACTCCAGCAACCGTCGTATCTGGAAAATTTGTTATTAACCTCACCATTACGATTTCCTCGTCTATCCCGACCACCGAGACAATAGCGTGTGATGCCGAGGCTCTCGTTTTTGATAGCCTCAGTGACATTGTCGACACGGCGGGGATAGCTGCGACCCGAAGCGGGTCAACGGCAACTTGTACCGTGACTATACCGTATTCATGGTCGCTAACCAGCACTACTGATTCAGTTCTGATTACCTATACGATATCAAGTCCGCCAGACCCATTTAGTTCCTCCACTGCCTTGCCGCGGCGGTTCACTAATCATGCGATCGCGAAGATCACTGCTCCCGCAACTGGTACCACAACGACTTATAACGTTTCTCAGACCATATAAGATGGCGGGCTCTCGGAGGAGAGCCCCGCCGAACTCTGCCCTTGATCGAGTCGCCGTCATCATGATGCGGTTGCTTGCTGGCGGAGTGTTGTCGGTGGCTCTTCCACAGTTTGAGCAGTTCCCCCAATGCGGTTATGCACAGTCCCACAAGAATCCTCGCGTTGAAAATGAGGATCGGCCCAGCCAAAGAGCTGTCTATCCGCAGGAGTCCTCACCTCCTCGTTTTAGCGCCCGACTAACCCGCGTGGTGGTGAATATCCAAAGCGACAGACGCAGTGCAGGAGCTTTATCATGAGAAAGACAGAGGTTCTTGGCCTCCTTATCGCCCTCACTATCATCCAAACAATCGGAATTGTGGAGCTTGATGCTCAGTCCACGGCTAACTGGCTGCAGTGGGGCCACGATGGGCAGCACAATGGAGATTCGTCGGTCGTCGGTCAGAAGCCCCAGGCACAGCTCGCAGACGTCACTTACGACCCTTTTGTCGCGCAAGAACAGGCCGAGGCGGGAGATGCGCTAACGATACATTACCAGGTCCCACTCGTCAATGGCGGGGCAACGCTTCTGGAATATAAGACGGGAGTCTACACGTCTTGCGATCCTCCCGGCTCCCATACGCCTTACCCTTGCGGCCCCGATGCATGGAATTGGGAGATATGGAATGAGCGTGCGTTTACCTGGCAAAAGGGTTCGCTCGTGGAAAAGTGGAACTTTCAAAGCGATTGGAAACCCGAACCCAACAACAACGTGAACGACCTCAACAGCGAGCACTACGGCCTCTTCGGCTGGGAACCGGTTTTTCACGCGGCGGTCAGCGAAGGCCACGTTTTTGTTCCCGGCGCTTTCGGATCTGTCTACATGTTGAACGAAGAGGATGGATCGGTAGCCGTGCATTTCTCGCCGTTTGGATCGGATCCAAACACCTATGTCTCTAGTCCCCTGACGGCCGACGCGAAAGGAAACATCTACTACAGCGCGATGAGGCTCGATCCTGCACTTCCGTGGACGACCGACGTGAATGGAGCCTGGCTGGTAAAAATCGCGCCCGATGGTGTCCGCTTAGTCAAGTTTCGAACGATCGTTCCTGGAGCGCAGGAAAATTGCTTCACGCGCGGGCCTTGTGGCTCGCAGCGTGGCGCCATCAACGTAGCGCCGGCAATTTCTCCGGATGGAAAAATACTTTACATAGTCAGCCGCTCCCATCTCGTCTCCTATATTACTTATTTAGTTGCGGTGAACGTCAGCGATCTGACGCCCAGATGGTACCTTCAACTGATTGGCCTTCTTGGGAAGAATAACGTCGATTTTGCCGTTGACGAATCGTCCTCCACCCCGGCGGTGGCGCCCGACGGCAGTATCTTCTTCGGTGCTTCAAGCTTCAACCCATCTGGCCGCGGCGATTTGTTGAAGTTCAGCCCAGATGGTCAGTTTCTAGCGGCATTTAACTTCGGGTGGGATGAAACTCCCGCCATCTATCCGCATGATGGAACCTACTCGGTCGTAATCAAAAATAACTATTACAAAACCAATGGTCCCTACTTCATCTCGCAGCTCGATTCTAACCTGAGGCCGGAGTGGCACTTCAGAAACGAGACCATCAATTCCACTCACCCCAGTGGCTACGAGTGGTGTGTCAATGCGCCAGCGGTGGACGCCAACGGTACCGTCTACGCCAACAGCGAAGATGGTAACCTCTATGTGATCAATCAAGGCGGAACGCTAAGAGGTAAGATATTCTTGCGGCTTGCTGCCGACGCCGCCTATACACCCATCGCACTTGGCCCTGACGGGCGACTTTATACTGAGAACGATGGTGATATGTTTGTAGTCGGGAACAAGTGAGATCGCAGCTACGCTATAGGGCATCGCTTCCGCCTGCAGGACTTCGCTACGAGTTGGGTTCGCTCACGCAGACGGTGAATTAGGGACAGTAGGCGCCAGCGCTTACGGGGCAAGAACAAAAATCGTTTCCAGACACTGGGAGATCGTGGAGCACAAAGCGGAGCACAATACGTGCCGAATGAGAGCCCCGGAGTCCAATCGGGAGGCATCTGGTCCGACTGTAAGTGGCTTTACTACGAGTGCGGCGGCGCAATCGTGTCCGCGTCAGTCAAGGAAATGTGAACAAGACAGCTAGGCGCTTGTCTCATACCCGCAGATGGATCAAATATCGTACCCGATGATTCCCGCATGGCAGTTGGGAAAGACCGAATAGTGCGACGACGTAGGGGGCCGACCTTCGCCCCGAGTGCTCTAAATTAAGTGTCCAGGAGCGGCTTGGATATGCTTGGAGTTCCTTGGCTCTGAGGCAAAGCGAATCGCATGTAGTCCCGGTCCGGCACTCTCCTGGATGAGTGCACGTGTAGCCGATTCTCCATGCGCGACCTCTTCATACGGATACCATCCAGTCTTAGTCCATTCCCTCGCTGCCGCAACATTGCGCGCGTACGTCTTATGGAGGCCCGCACTTCCCGCCCAACTCCGCATCACCAGATTTGCTCCTTGCAATCCGGGTTTCTGATTGCCGCAGAACAAGGCAAACTTGGCCAAAGTCCGCAAAGCCCTTCGCGATGAGGACAGCTTTTTATTCGCCCAGTGTTGAAGCTCGCGCATGTCCTCTGCACTGATATGGGGATGGTTCCATACAAGATTCCTGGCATTGTACTTGCTTAAATTCGTATTTGAAATTCCGTACTTTGCCTCAATCAATGAACGCTGTTCAGTGTTCGGAAACGGAGTCAGCACCTGAACCTGGACGACATCAATATCGAAGGCCGCCAGGCGCTCGATATCATCTCGAATTGATTGGACCGTATCCTGTTCGAAGCCGAGAATATAGAATGCCTGCACAAACATGTGCTGCCGCTTCATCCGCTCCAATAGCCTAGAGCTGTCGAGTTGGCTGATTTTCTTCGTAGCGCCCGACAAAGAACCCTGGTTTAAGCTTTCAATGCCCAAATGTGCACCGAAGAGCCCGCGTGCTTGCCAATAATCGAAGTTCTTTAAAAGGGTATCCACTCGAGTCAACGCGATCCAGCGCATGTTGTAGCGGTGTAGGAGATCTACGACTTCCCGGGAGTGGCTGGCAAAAGTGCCAAAGTTCTCGTCCAAAATATTGATGCCGGTTACGCCGCGGCGGTGATAGGTCCAAATTGCCTTCTCGATGGCTTCCAGAGAGATCTTGGCCGCCTTGCCATAAAAATCGGGCGTTTGGCAGAAGTTGCATGTCCAGGGACAACCTCGGGAGGTGAATAGCAACCCCGAAAAGAGCATCTTGGGAAAAAGATTTGTGCCAATTACGCCGTACATTTCTGGATGAATCAGATTGTCCGCGGTGATCGGCGGCAAATCCAAAAGCGATGCCACCTTTGCTTCTCCCCACCCGTTGACCGTTCGATCAAAAACCCCCTCAAGGGAGGAGTAACCACCGTAGTTTCCAGCCCAGACTTCCTTGACTCCGGCGCGCCGAGCCATATCCACCATCTTCAGCACCAACTCGGTCTCGTTTATGTAAAAAGAAAAGCCCACGATGTCGGGGCGAGTGCTCAGCGCCGCGCGATATTGCTCAAGGTCAGGGTATTCAAGAATTGTGCACGGGAGGTTTGCCTCCAAAAACGAAAGACCTGGGTGGTTCAAGAATGACATAGCAACGCGCACCCGATGGGGAGACTTATCCCAGCCATATACATTCGGAGAACAACCGCTTATAGGCTGTATTGGCGACGTGAACAAAATTGTCGGAGTTCTTCCATGTGAATTTGTCAATCGCACTTTCAACCTTCCGACATCGAGAGAGGAATTACCAGCGAACAAACCCATACCCATGCTTAATAGTGTATGTTGCTCGGCGACCGTTACATGCTGAGATGAATAATGGAACAAAAATCATCCGAAAAACGTGAGCGAAGAACGTTATAAGACTAACCGAACCACTGACTATCCGCCTTACTTCGCTGGAGATATTTTTGATTTCTGACTGGGTGGTAAGTCGGCGCCGGCGCTGATACCGCAAATCCGAACAACCGCAAACTAATATTGCACATTGTACCGCGTGCAAGCGATTGATTGCAGACGGTGTGTTCGGATTTCGTAAAGCCTGAACTACTGTTTTCCGCTCTCCACAGGCTTATCGGATTCCCTGTCGGTCGCCAAAACCTCGCACGCTCGCAGACCTTTCCGTCCCTCGCCTGTGCTTTGATTTGCTGGCGTTCTCTGCGAAGGGCCGGACCGGCAATCTTAGCCGGATTTCGCACTTGAATAGTTTCACGCGGTCTTGCCATGCGCGTAGGCCACTCATTCGATGAGACTGGAGCTTCCAAATTCTTAGTACCACTTGAGTATTAGAGTGAAACGAAAAAAGTAGGGATGAGCCGATGGAACTCAACGCGGGGAGCACGTGTACAATCCCACAGCATCGGGAATGCTCAATGACCCTCCCCGCGCAGCCTAGTTCGCAGAACTTTCCGGATCGAGCAGAATGGGATCGCCTTGCCACCGGCGCACAATTCCAAGACTTGTTGGCCAGGAAAAAAGCATTCATCCTTCCAGCCTTTCTGTTTTTTCTCGTGTACTACCTCCTTCTTCCCATTCTCGTCGGATACGCACCAACACTGATGTCGAATCAAGTGTTCGGAACCGTGACCCTGGCTTACCTGTTTGCGCTCTCCCAATTTGTCGTAGGGTGGACCATTGCCGGGTTATACCTGATGGCTTCGAAGAAATTCGACAAGATCATCGAGAGCCTCCTTACCAGAGCGAAGGGTTCCGAGGGAGGGAAGTGAGTGTCGATTGGACTGGCCGTTTTCTTCGCATTCATCGCAGCTACTCTCGGAATCACATATTGGGCCGCGAAGCATTCCCGCGGAGCTAGCGCGTACTTCGCCGCTGGTCGTCGTATCACCGCCTGGCAAAATGGATTTGCCGTAGCGGGCGATTTCATGAGTGCTGCGTCATTTCTCGGGATCGTCGGTCTGATCGCGCTGCAGGGGTTCGACGGATTCTTGTATGCCGTCGGGGGCTTTGTTGCCTTTGTGACGATCCTGCTGTTGATCGCAGAACCGCTGCGCAACACGGGGAAATACACCATGGGAGATGTGCTGGCTTACCGACTGCGGCCGCGGCCAGTGCGGGCGCTGGCCGCTCTTAGCACGCTGGCGACGATTCTGTTTTACATGATTGCGCAAATGGTCGGCGCAGGAGCGCTGGTCGCTCTGCTTCTGGCGAATTCCGGCATCAGCTACAACATGGCGGTAACCGGAGTGGGCATTCTGATGATGGTATACGTGGTTTTCGGCGGCATGCTGGCGACCACGTGGGTTCAAATCATCAAGGCCATGATCTTATCGACGTGTGTTCTCGTCCTCACGGTTATGGTGATAGGGCATTTTAATTTTCGTCTTGGCGAATTCTTTGCTGCCGCCAGCCACGTCGCCTACCACCAGAAGGATCAACTGCTAGTCAGAGACTTCCTCCAGCCCGGGTTGCACTACAAGCCGCCCTACGGGCCAGTCGATTTGATCTCATTAAGTCTGGTATTCATCTGCGGGACAGCAGGGTTGCCCCACATTCTGGTGAAGTTCTATACGGTGCCTGACGCGCAAACAGCGCGCAAAAGCGTGGTGTGGGCCATGATTCTGATCGGCGGCTTCTATGGGATGACCTCGGTTCTCGGCCTTGGCGCCGCGGTGATTGTTGGCCCGGACTATATTGTCACCCACGGTGGAACTAACATGAGCGGTCCGCTATTGGCCCAAGCTTTGGCGGGCGACGTCTTTCTGGCTCTGGTGTCAGTCGTTGCCTTCGCCACGATTCTTGCCGTTGTGGCGGGACTGACGATCAGCGCCTCTACTTCCTTCGCTCACGATTTCTGGGTGAATGTGATTCACCGCGGAGTGGAGCGGGAGTCAGGCGAAACGGTCCTGGTGGCGCGGGTTTCGGCGCTGGTAGTAGGCGCGGTTGCAATTGTGATCGCGATCGCATTGGGACCGGCGTCCAATGCCGGGATTCTGGCAACACTCGGGATGGCGGTCGCCGCCTCGGCGAACTTTCCCGTCATTGCGCTCTCGATTTTCTGGCGCCGCTTTAATACCGCGGGGGCCATCGCCGGTTTGTCGGTTGGCCTGCTGGCCTCCATCGGACTCATTTTGGCGAGTCCGAATTTTATGGGCATCGATCCAAACAACAGAAGCGCGGCTTTACACCACCTGATTCAAGCGAAGGCCTGGTTCCCGCTGGAGAACGTCGGCATCGTGAGCGTGCCGCTTGGGTTTCTGGCGGCGATTCTCGGTACCCTGCTGAGTAACGAACCAAGCGCCGAAGCAAAGTTCAACGAGTTCATGGTGCGCGCGAATACTGGGCTGGGCGCGGAAGAAGCTTCGGGAAAAGCCATCGCGAGCTGAACCTGGTCTCGACTTTCAGTGATAGCTTGGCGGATTGACAGAGCGATCCATGCCCATGCACTTTTCTCCCCCGGGCGCGACATTCACGCTGATCAGCCGAGGCTGCTGGGAAGCGAACGCCGCTCTCAACACGGGTTCGAGAGCCTCGGGCCGGTCTACTTCCTGCGCGTTCATGCCATAACCCTGGGCAATCTTCACCATGTCGATGCCGGGCAGGTCCATTCCAGCCATGTTGCGGCCAACCTGAGTGAAGACGCAAAAGGCCTTCAACGCAGAATATTCGGCATTTCGCAGCACGATGATGATCACGGGAAGGTTGTGCTGGACAGCGGTCCAGAGTGTTTGGATCGAGTATTGGATGGAGCCGTCTCCGATAGGACACACGACTCGCCGCTCGGGATGCGCCATTTGCAGGCCGACTGCCGCCGGCAAGCCAAAGCCCAAGATGCCGTTCGGCACAGAGTAAAAGGAACCGGGTTCGTCCAGCATGAGATAGCGGTCGAGGTCGCCTTTCGACGACGGGCACTCTTCGGAGATAACCGCATTGCGCGGCATCACTTTGTTCAGCACGCTGAACAAGTAAGCCGGTGTTATTGGATATTCAGGTGTTGGCTCGACAGGCTCAATTCGTCGCGGGGCCGCTCTGGGTTTTCTCGCCGCGGCATGGGAGCGAAAATATTTCGCCGCGACAGAAAGGTTGCCCCCAATGCTGCTTCCGGCCGGTGCGGCGGCAGCGTCTAGAGGTGAGTTCGTGACTTGAAAAAGCCTGGTTCCGGGCTTGATTACATTGCCCGGCACGTATGCGTAGTAAAGAAAAACAGGCGCGCCCAATACCAACACCATGTCGTAGTCGGCCAACTGATCCGCCAGTGGTTGTTGTGCAGGCAGCAAGCCTCCGCGAAACAGCCGGTGCGTTCTGGGAAACGTCCAGCGCGGGGGGATCGGCTGTTGATAGACATCCGCGTTGAGGTGCTCGGCGAGCGCCACGACTTCGTGCCATCCCCGGTCTTCTTCAATCTGAGAACCTGCGACGATGGCGGGGTTGCGGCTTAAGTTAAGCGCTCGAACTACTTCATCCAATGCCGTGGGATCGGGCAGCACAGTTTGAGTTATTTCGCGAGCGGGGACGGGCATGCATTCATGATTCCAGTCGTCCATCGGAATGGAGATGAAGACCGGTCCCATGGGCGGTTGCATCGCAAGGTAATAACCTCGGGCAAGCGCTGCAGGAACGTCCTCTGCGCGAAGCGGTTCGTAGGCCCATTTCACATAGGATTTCACCACCTCGACCGCGCGGCTCACCAGAAAAGGTTCTGCCAGGACTTGGCGGCGATCTTGTTGTCCCGTTGTCACTACGAGAGGAGCGTGACAGTAAAAGGCATCGATGAGTGCGGAAAGTCCATTGCCGGCACTGGCGATCGAATGCAAATTTACGAATGCAGCCCTTCCCAGGGCCATGGCATACCCAAGAGCTATACCCGCTGCGGAGCGTTCGTGCAATGCCAGCACGTATCGGAAATCAGACGGCAGGTCGCGCAGAAAGGGTAATTCCGTCGACCCCGGGTTCCCAAAGATGACGGTCATTCCCAAGTCGCGCAAGAGTTGATATGTAACTTCTCTTACTGTGCTCATGCTGTACTCACTGTCACGTCTCGATTCGACGGATAACGAATCTGGGATGCGGAAGTTATACCACTTCACTTGAAAGCAGAGTCAAACAACCATCGCAACTCGATTGTTGAACTGATCTTCCGCAGGATGGTATTGTCACTAACTCTCGCGATTCGAAGAATTGAGAGATCTCTTGAGAAACCGGGGTTGAACCAGTATGGCTGTGAAGATTTGCATTGTCGGGTGCGGCGCGCTGGGCAGCGTGTTTGCCGCACATCTGGCGCGCGTCGATGACGTCGAGGTTCACGCTTATGACATTTCCGAAGCACATACGCGCGCGATCACTGAGCGTGGCTTGCAGATCCGCGGCGCTGTCGAATTCACTGCCAGGGTCCACGCCACATCCCACCCTCGCGACATTCCGCCTTGCGAGTTCGGCATCTTTGCTACCAAGAGCTTGCACACGCGCGCGGCTATCGAGCAGACGGCGCACATTTTCGGAAGCTCCGGTGCAGTGTGTTCGGTGCAGAACGGGCTGGGCAACGAAGAAATTATCGCCGAACATGTGAAGCACGTAATCCGGGGCGCGACCACCATGGCCGCACATTTCATCGGGCCGGGCCATGTGGGGTTTGAATTCTACAGCGACCTCTGGATCGGGCCTTTCGAGCCCACGGGCACTCCTTACGCGTGCGTCGAACAATTGGCGGAACTGCTGAATCGTGCCGGACTGCGAGTGGTTGCGCTGCAAGATGCGCGCGGAGCTCAGTGGACCAAGTTGATTTTCAACGCCGCAGTCAATCCGGTGGGCGCACTGACTCAGCTCCACCATGGCGCGGCCACGCGTTTTCCGTTCACGGGTTCGCTCTATGAAGCTTTGCTACGGGAAGGAGAATCTGTCGCAGAGGCGCTGGGTGTCCCGCTTTACGGTGACACTCGACAAATGATTGCGGAGGGCGCTCGTGCCACCGAGAAAAGAAATGTGAGCATGTTGTTGGATGTGCTCGCCAAACGGCCGACCGAAATCGATTTTCTGAATGGCGCCATCGCAGACTGGGGAGAAAAACTGGGAATTCCTGTTCCGCTGAACCGTGCCGTCTGGCAATTGGTCAAGGGACTGGAACACTCGTGGACTGATCCTTCGTGAATACTGCGGAGGAATCCCGACGAGCAGACGCGCTCATAGCTCTGCAAAACAAAGCGAACCTGTGATATTTTCAGCGTTGTGATCGAGGGAGGGTTTATGGCGATCACCGATACGAAAGCAAGTCTCGATTCGGTTGTGCGCGAATATGCGTTTCCGGACGTCCATATTGGCGCAAGCGAAGACGAATCTCCGTGGGTGCCCTTCAAGCAGAATTCGTTTATCCGGCACCTTGCGTTCGATGTGCGCAGCAACATGTACGCAAACGTTTTGTGGGTGACTAAAGGCGGAATGTTGGGCCGGCATCGCCATCGGGGAAGAGTCTTCGGCTATACGGTGGAAGGCAGTTGGCGGTATCTGGAATATGACTGGATCGCCCGGCCTGGCAGCTATGTGCAGGAGAGCCCCGGCGTCACTCATACACTAGTCTCCGACGAGGGCATGAAAACGATCTTCTGGCTCAATGGCTCGCTGGAGTTCTACGACGATGGCGAGAACCTACTCGAGACATTGGATGTCTTCTGGTTCATCGATCACTATTTGAGTTATTGCAGGGAGCACGGCATCAAGGTTAACAAGAAGCTGTTCGTGTAAGAACCGCAGCTTTCAATCGGCGGCCTTCTGTTATCGAATTCTTGTCCCGTCAACCTTCACCCGGAAGAGCACGTAAGGCTTTTGGCGCAGATCCTGACCGTTGTGGAACGCGGCCTGCCGTTCGACTTGGTTGGCCGTGAAATAAAGGTAACCGTCCGCGGCCAGCGACAATGTGTCCGGCCAGAGCACGCGCGGATCGTGCACCAGCGTTTCGATTTCACCGTTCAAGCTTCGCCGTCGAATGGCGTTGTGTTCGTAGTCGCTGAGATAGACTCGCCCCTGCGCGTCCGATTCGAGACCGTCGCCGGCTCCTCCCTTTTCACCGAGGTCCTTCACGGTCGCTGCGACTTCGGCGTCGGACCTACTCTGGTCCGAAAGCGCGTCCACGCTCACACTGTAGAGATGCCGGCTGGTGAGGGGACAGTAGTAGAGAATGTTTCCACCCGGGCTGATTGCAATTCCATCGGAGCCAACCGCGAACCTCGCCGGTGGCTGTCCCGGAAGCCGCAGTTGCAGAATCTCCCCTTCGACCACAGGAACAAACTCTGGATCGGGTTTCGTCGATGGATGGTCGTTCAGGCGACGCCAGCTTTTACCGGTGGCCAGATCCACCACGATGATTCCGTTCGGCCCACTCGATGTTGAATCGGTAATGAATGCCATGCCTCCCGAACCACGGTGTAAGTCGAACCTCACATCATTCAAATAAGTTGTGGTCAGAGCAATATCTGTGGGAAAAATTATCTTCTTGACGACCCTGTCGGTATTGAGATCCACAGCGATCAACTTCGGCCCCCCAAGGCTAGTAGGTCCGAATCCAATACTCCCGGTGTCGAGAATCCACAATCGATTCCCAGTTGGGTCCACGACCACGCTNNGAGACCAGTTTGTCCGCCTGATCGTTGCCATTTGTGTATCGGTTAATATCGGCGTTTGGGTAGGGCAGGGTCTTGCCGTCTTTCACTTCCGCCACGGTGTACTCGACGTTGTCTCCCCACTTCGGAAAGTTCACGAAGATGCGGCCGTTGTTCGCAACCGTGACACCGGTGGGCATCGGTCCACCAAAAGTTGCGACCACTTCCAGTTTGCCGATAGCGCGATCCGCCGCCAGTTCCTGAGACTGAATCACTCCAGAGAGAGTGCAGAAAAGAATCAAAGTTGCAAATTGCATCGCTGTTTGTCGTTGCATGGCAGAAGACTAGCAAGAAATGGCTTCAGTGTGTAGCCGACCGTACTCGGAAGTGCCATTTGCTATCATGCGACCCCATGGACTCAACGAAGCGCTACGAGAACACACTGGTCGGAATTCTTTTCTTTACCTGGGGCACAGTTTTCCTCGACCGGATGTCGCCACTCTATCTGGCGCCGTACTTCGCTCCGGAATTTCATCTCGGCAATGCACAAATCGGAACCCTTGCTTCGGTGCTGGCGATCACGTGGGCAGCGTCGACATTTTTTTTCGGCGCTCTGTCCGATCGTCTGGGCCGCAAACCAGTGCTGGTCCCTGCCGTATTCATATTCTCGATATTGTCGTGGATGACGGGCCTGGCTCATAGTTACCACCAACTGCTCTTGATCCGCGCGCTGATGGGCATTGCGGAAGGACCGACCTGGTCCATCATGACGGCTCTGATTGAGGAATCCTCGTCGGTCAAACGACGCGGCAGAAACATAGGCTTCGTGGTGAGCGCCGCCGCACTGGTGGGTCTGGCTGCAGCGCCGGTATTGACGACGCAAGTGGCAGCACGCTGGGGTTGGCGATCGGCATTCTTTGTTGCGGGTGTTCCCGGGTTGTTGGCCGGTCTCTTGATTTGGAAATTTGTGAAAGAGCCTTCGGCAGAGGGCGGGACAAACCACGCAAAACCCTCGGTGCTCGAATACTTTTCCATTCTGCGCTATCGCAACATCCGGCTGTGCTGCGTGGGCGCGACGGGTTTCATGTCATGGTTATTTGCCTTGAGCGTATTTGCGCCGCTCTACATCACGGAAGTCGCGCATGAACCGGCGACGATGGCCGGGTTCTTGCTGGGCGCGAGCGGATTGGGCAGCTTCTTTCTCGGCTTTCTTCTTCCTTCGCTTTCGGACCGAATGGGGCGCAAGCCGGTTCTGTTGCTCATGGCCGGGCTCTCCGCGGTAGTGCCGCTCGCATTTCTTGTTCCGGTTTTGTATATGTATCCGGTGCTGCTGGCGGCGATAGTTTTCGTCGCCAATACCGGTCAGGGCATCGCGAGCCTGATCATGGTGCTCGTTCCCACCGAGAGCGTTCCATCGCAGTTCCGGGCTACGTCAATCGGCCTTACAACGCTGGTGGGTGAAATCATGGGCGCAACGGGCGCTCCGATTCTGGCGGGCATGTTAGCCGAAAAACACGGACTTGGTTTGACCATGTGGTTAGCGGCGGGCGGAAGCGCGGTGCTCTTTCTCGCGGCACTATTCCTGCAAGAGCCTCGAGGCGACCGGAGCATCGCTCCGATCATTTCGTCTGTGGGTTAGTTGACAGTCCCGGCAGAGCGCGTAATTACGCAATATCGGCGATTGGAGGACGCCGGAGGATGCGGCGGGCGGTATCGAGGAAAGAGAGCACGGCGTTGGAGTGTTCGCTCTTTCGCCAGGCCATGTAGACCTCGATCCTGGCGTCCTGCTCGTTCAGCCGAATGGAAACCAGTTCGAGGCCCGAAACCGAGCGATTTACGATTGCGCCCGCGCCGATGAATACCGCTTTCCCCGATGCAACCATGATGGCGCCGGCTTCTTCGTGAGGCTCGACGTGGGTTACCGTAAGGCGCGGCGTTATTCCCTGCTTGCTGTACAAACCCAGGATCTTGTCGTGAAGCCCACTGGAAAAGCTGCGGTGGAAAAGGATTAAGGGTTCATCTGCGATCTCCTTCAACCGGAGAGATCTGCGTTTCGCGAGGCGGTGCGTTCTCGGCAGGACGGCGACAAATTCTTCTTCGAAGAGTAACTCGCAGTCCAGGTCAGCCTGGTCGACGGGAGGCCGCAAAAAGCCGATGTCGATTTCGCCTTTCCTCAGCGCTTCGTTCTGCAAGGTGGAGAAGACATCCCTGCACTCGATGTCGATAGCGGGAAGCCGCTTGCGATGCTCAAATACTACTCTGCTCACCACGCCACCCAACCCGGAAGCGATGCCAATCCTGACAATTCCTGATTCTCCCTTTTGGGCGTGGCGGGCCGCCTCCATCGCGTGTCCGGCCTGCAAGACGAGCT
>PLUI01000098.1 GCA_003164855.1 Acidobacteriaceae bacterium | reverse complement strand
TAATCCGCTTCCGCCTCGAAGCCGCGCGAGAATTTCAAAAAGCCCAGCATTGCCGCCGGTCCCGCAGCTTCGTAGGCCCCATAGCCAATCCCTCCGCCCACAAAGATCAGAGGAATCGTCGCGAGTTGCATCAGGGTGCCCCGGGTCTGCTCGCGGGCCAGATGGCAGGCTGCCACGTGCGCAATCTCGTGGGCCATAACCCCCGCCATTTCCGCTTCTTCGTCGGCCGCCAGAATCAATCCCGAGTTCACATAGAAAAATCCACCCGGCAGCGCCATGGCATTCACCACATCGGAATCGATCACTTTGATCGTGAACGGCACCTGGGCGTCCGAGTTCCGAACCAGGTTCTGCCCAATCCGGTTGACATACTCCGTGACCACCGGATCGTTCACCAGCTTGATCTGCGATTCAATCTGCTGAGCGTAAGAGCGGCCCATGGCCACTTGCCTCTCGATGCTGTACCAGTTGCCCACGCCGCGGCCGCAACCCACATTGCGGTTCCCNNGCTTTCGGCTGGCCCTTGTCTGTGTCTGGAACCGGAACTGGAGTTTGCGTCTGAGTCTGGGTTTGACCAGGATTCGTTTGACCAGGATTCGTCTGACCCGGATTCTGCGTCTGACCGGGATTCTGACCAGGCTGCTGTATTTGCGCCATCGTCCAGGGCACCGCGCTGAACGCCGCTACCGCCACAGAGAGTGCCAACCATCGCAATTTCATAAATACCCCTTTGCGCCCGACCTGCTCTTACCCGGATTATACGCCCGGCCTGCTCGGGCGGAGCTTTCCCCTAACAATTTAGACGCATATTCCTTCCCACGAGGTTATCCCAGGTTGGAAAAGTACACGATCCGGAATCACACTGGCGGTACCCCTTGCCCCATTTCCAACGCAGTCGTACCATGACCCGTCGTCTCTCCGTTAGCCAGGGAGGTTCCTATGATCGATCGCCGCCATTTCCTCTCGACTGCCGTAACCGGCCTTGCCGCCGCTTCAGCCCTGCGCGGGGATCTCTTCGCTCAACTCGGAAGCGCCCCCACCAATCTTCCTGACTCCTCTCTGTTCGACAAGAACGAAGATGCCTACTGGGCCGAGATGCGTAAGCAGTTCCTCATCCCGGAAGACGAAATTTACCTCAACAACGGCACCGTCGGCTCCAGCCCCGCGCCCGTGCTGCGCGCCATCTTCGACGGCTACACCACCACCGAGAAAATGGACCAGCAAGATCCCGAAGATTACCCGATCTGGGGATACGCTGCCTGGAACGAGTTTCGCGATCCCCTGGCCGCCTTCGTCGGATGCCGTCGCGATGAAATCGCACTGCTCCGTAATGCCACGGAGGCCAACAGCTACATCGCTAATGGCCTCGACATGAAGCCCGGCGACGAAGTCCTCATGACCGATCAGGAGCATCCCGGCGGCGTGCATCCCTGGAATCTGAAGGCCAAGCGCTACGGCGTGGTGGTGAAGAAGGTCGCACTGCCGCTACCGGTGAAAGACGCGGCGCAGGTTCTCAATCTCTTCAACGACGCCATCACTCCCCGCACCCGCGTCATCTTCTTCAGCCACATCACTACCGTCACCGGCGTGGTGCTGCCCGCGAAAGAACTCAGCGCGCTTGCCCGCTCCAAAGGCATTCTCTCCGCCGTCGATGGCGCACACGTCATCGGCATGATGGGCCTCGACGTTCACGACATCGGCTGTGACATGTACGCATCGAGCCCGCACAAATGGCTGATGGCCACCAAAGGCACGGGCTTTCTCTACGTGCGTGACGAAGTTATCGACCGCCTCTGGAACACTATCGTGACCGAAGGCTGGGACGATCCCAAGCTCCGCGCCGAGCGCTTCCAGCGCATCGGAAGCTCGAACGTCCCCGCTCTCTATGGACTGCGCGCCTCCATCAAGCTCGCCAATGACATTGGCCTCGACCGCATCGAGCGCCGCCATCGCAAGCTCGCCGACTACACGCTCGATGAAATGAAAAAGCGCGGCGCCGAATCCTGGACCTCGCCCGACCCCGCCCTGCGCTGCGCCATCGTAACCGTAAACGTCCCCCCGGTCCGACGCATGGACCTGGAAAACTGGATGTGGAAAACCCACAAGATCCGCATCCGCGGCGGCGACCCCAACAAACTGCGGCTGTCGACTCCTTACTACTTGCAGAAGAAGGATATCGATAAGTTTCTGGAGAAGTTTGACGAGTACAAGCGGAAACAAAAATTCGCTTGAAACTTCTGAGTGTCTACAATTTATGCGTCACGGGTCAGATGCCGATGTGGAAAGTGTGGGTTCTCCAACGCCTGAGTGCCCACAAACTCTCTAGCTGACCATGATGAAAGACCATCTCCGTATCCGATTTCAGAGCGCATTGCCTTGCGATAGTAGATGAAGTGCACTCGACCAGAGCGCCAGTGCTCATCACCAAACGCGGCAAACCTTATATTCGACTGATACTCGCCGGAAGAGCTCCCAAGTTTATCGGCCGACTAAAAGGAAAGATAAAAATCGTCGGCGACATCGTCTCCCCCATCACTCCGCTTGAGGACTGGACGGGTGACTTGGACAACCTGGAAGGAAAGAGCCCGAAATGAAATCTCAGTCGTAATACTCCAGCCCCAAATGCGTGATCAGTTCCTCGCCCTT
>PLUI01000135.1 GCA_003164855.1 Acidobacteriaceae bacterium | reverse complement strand
GCAATGGGGCCGAACTCGCCAGCGATGAAATTCAGTGGCACTGACGATTGCAGATGGACGGCAGGCGGCTTCGCCGTGGTCTGCGAGGCGGCGCTCCATAGACCCGGAAGGAAATACTCGGAGACTTCCTTCGTCTACTACGATCCGACTTCCAAGACATACCTATACCACGCAGTTGACAGTTCAGGAGGAATAGAAAACAAGACTGGTACGGTGAACGGCGACGTATGGACCTGGCTTGGGGAGAGCANNCTCCATGAAGGTGTTCGTGAGCGGAAAAGAGACTCGCGTCGCGGCCACCAAGCCCGCGAAATCGCAATCGACACAATGACTGGCGTTCAGTCATTAGTTCCAAGTTAACGGGCAACTGGAACTTAATGTCAAGTGACGATTGCGCTCATCATTCCCGGTCAACGGAGTGAGACGGGTGTTGGCCTCAGCCGGCAGGAAGGCGAGCGAGTCCGTCGCCGCCGTAGATGAGCTTTTCAATGTTTAGGAGCAAGAGTTCATTCTACGGCATGGGAGCGGGCGAGGAGCGGGGCGAAGATTCAATTTCTGCGGCCAGGCTGGGTTCTTACCGAACGGCCAGGGGCGGACGCACCGAACACCCTTCCATTTGTTGGGAATGGTCACCGCTGGATTTCAATCAACAGCACCCATGCGTCCAGCATTGCTACGAGATAGGAAAGGCCAATTGCTGCGACCAGCCAGTACAGCCCTCCACCGGATCCAACAAAAAGGGATACTCCAGCGATCAGGTACGGCACGAGTGATAGTTGACTGAAGATTAAATAAGCAACTTTTTGCCTGCCGCTGACATAGCTGTTTCCCCGCACAGCGGCTCGCTCCGACAAGGTTGTGGCTATCCAAAGAGCGAATCCCAGGCCGACCAGTTCGCCAGCCAGCGCACGAACAGGCTGGCCCGGCACCAGACAAACGGTGGAGGTGACAAGGACGCCGATCAGGGTGAACAAAGCCTTGGCGGATCGAGCCACCAGGTGGGGCAACTCAACGATTTGCTTCAAGTTGATCGAGACGGCGACAAAGATCAGTCCCGTAAGCCCGGCCGAGGCTCCAATTTGAGCCGCAAAAAAAGTCAGCCACACCGCTGGGTTGTATTCAGTTCTCACAGCTCCCTCCCGACACCGACGACACGTCAGCTAGTAGCCTTGAACTTCGCGACGATCGCGGTGATATCGTCGTGTTGTTCCTGAAAACTAAATCGCCGAACACCATCTACGATTGCGGTCAACAAAGCCTGGCACGGCAGGTCCCGATGTTGCTGCAGCGATTCGATCAGGCACTGCTCGCCAAATTCCTCGCCTCGCTCGTTACAGGCTTCGGTGATGCCATCGGTGTAAAGCGCAAGCACGTCCCCGGGAGACAGTAGCTGCTCCCGCATCGAGCAATTCCACTCTCGGAACAGCCCGAGCAGCGTGCTGGTGGATTCGAGGCGATCCACCTGGCCGTCGCTTCTTACCAAGAGACCTGACAAATGACCGCAATTGACGTAGCGCAGTCGCCGCGTCGCCGAGTCGTACTCGGCAAACAAAAGCGAGGCATAGGCACTGTCGCCGGTGTTGTCATAGAAGAGTTGGTTCACCGAGCGGAGCAACGCCTCGGGCTGATCGAAGGCCAGCGCCGACTGGCTCCGCAGGCTGGCCTGCAAATTCGCCATCAACAGAGCGGCGGCGATCCCCTTGCCGGAAACATCGCCGATGATCAATCCCAGCCGCTGCGTCCCGAGATTCAGGAAATCGAAATAATCCCCTCCCACCTGGCGCGCCTGCAGGCAGATACCCGCGTACTCTACCGTTTCCAACTCCGGCTGAATCTGCGGAAACAACCGCGCCTGCACCTGTCGTGCTATTTGCATTTCCTGGGCGGTGCGGCGTTCGGATTCGAGTTTCTCGGCCTGCGCCTGCCGGCGCAACTCCAGGCTTTGCCTGACCTCATCGAACCCTTCCAGGCCAAACGCATTCCCGTCCGGATCCTCGAAACGCGCATAGGTGCCGCCCCACCCCGGCGTCTCCGGCGCAGTTGAAAAACGAACCCCGCGTTCGCTCCATTCTTTGTACTTGGCGTCGACATCTTCGGTCATGAACAGGACCCAGCGGTAGCCGCCAATCAGTTTGTATTCCGGCGCGTCGGGCTTTGGTTCAACCAGCGCGAGATTCGCGCTACCGTCGGCAGGCGCCACTTCGATCCAGCGTTCGCCGGTGGGGAGGCGTTGTTCTGTGATAAGTTCGAAGCCCAATTGTTCCAGGTAGAACCGCTTGCTCACTTCCAGATCACGGACGAAAACGACGATGTCCTGGATTGACAGGTAGGGCTCTTCGCGGCCAGGGCGAGGCATGGTCCGGTTCGCCCACGAGAGAAAGGGATCGCTGGCCATCGGCGTGATTATAACGGACCCGATAGGTATTGAAATCAGCGTTAGCGCTCATTGAGAACTAGCCGACCAAGGGTCGATGAGTGCTATGGGGATGTTTCAACAGTTGCGGCCTGATGCGCGGGAGACCCTGCATCTTCGCTTATTGCTGGTTGTCTTCCATCCGCTATAACTGCAGGCCGGGCGCGCCGAGCGCCAGGATTCCAAGAGGGGCCGATTCGAGAGAAGCCCTGGTTGCATGGCCTGTGTCACCGGCAGTGATCGGCTTGCCGGGGACGGTTTCGTAGGCATAACCGAGGACTTCCGCCACCGCGTCATAAGACCAAAGATTCATGCTGACGCGCGCCCAGCCGAAGTGTTCCCTTTCCGTCGATCACAAAGGCGAAGCCGAGATAGCGGCCTTTCGCGCCCAGCCACGGACCGCCCGAAGTCGAGTTGTTCAGGAACGCCATGCAGGTGGCATTCGCATGGAAGGGCAAGCCCGGCCCAATCACTTCGCCAACAGGCAACGCGGCAGCAGCCTCGCCGGGGTGAAAGTAGCAGGCCTGGCGTGAGGGGACGATTCTGTTGCCTTGCACCAGAGGCTTTACCGACAAATTGCCAATCGCACTGAAATAAGAGCTGTAGATGTCAAAGTCGGGAATGCCGTCGTGGTTGAGGTCAAGAGAGAATTCACCGTTGATTTTTTCGTGAACGGGAGTGAAGACGACCTCGGCCTTGGCATAGGGCACGCAGGCGGCTCCCGCCACAGTTGCATAGGCCAGCAGGCGTTTGGCTACTCGGTGACTGAGCGGCCTCAGTTCGGTAAATTGCGAAGTCATGACGCCGATATTGATCGTCCGCTCACAGCGTGTCAATATGAATTTTCTTGCAACGTTATGAATAAATCCATCGATGGGTCGGCACAGGCATTGCTATATGCGTCTTACGAATTAGTGTGAGGTTCGGGGCCGCCGGTTCCGGGCAGTCGGGTTGGCGAAATCGGGCGTTGCACGTTTCGACCGCTGGTCATTGAGTGTAACGGCGATATTTCGCCAACAATCCGTTCGTTCATGGTGTACGATTCTCCTGTCTTCTTCGAAGGCGACTGAGTAAATGGCCTTATCTTAGCGAAAACCGGCAGGCAACCCGGGAACGACGAACGTGTTTCTCGGGGCCGTGCCGGGAGTGGAGAGGCATCTCGCCCTCCACCGTGGGTTCTTGGTCAGCAACGAGGAGGAGCAGTGTCACTCGGTTTGCAATGTCCCATCCTGCCATATAAAAGCATCAAGATACTTTTCCAACTCGTGTTGTCTTTGCTTCTGTGGGTAGGGCCGGGACTCTCACAAAAGACGCCACCAGAAGACAGCAGCCTGCCCAAGTATGAACTTGACGCGGAGATGAAAACCAAGGGTGTGATCGATGAAGTGAATCTGGTGTCGGTCGGGAAGAGGAAAGATTTCACGGAACTGATCATCAAGAACGGCGACGACAAGATCCAGATCTATGTGTGCCCCAAACCGTTTGAAGATGAGATGGGCATCAGTTTCAGCAAAGGTGACCAGATTACCGTGACAGGCTCGAAGGTAAAGCACGAAGGGGCGGACGTGATCCTCGCACGAGAACTGGGGAAGGGCGAAGACACGCTCCTGTTCCGCGACGCCAAGGGCACCCCGGTGTGGGATGCGCGAACCGGCAAATGAATGCATGGGAAAGAGCCTTAGCACTCAACCCCCCGCCCGATTCGGTCAACGAGTACCATAGCGATATTTCAACAACTATCGAATTTGCCGGCTCGTTGACCTGCATCGAACCGCAGCCTAGAATCGCACAGTCATTTGCTCGCAACGGTACGTAATCACCGACTATGCGCAATCTCAAAGTTGAAATCAGACAGGCCGCCTTCGCGCTTCTCGCCCTCCTCCTCGCCTGCTCGCCAGCCTTCGCCGACGAGGGTATGTGGCTCTATAGCTCCTTCCCAAAAGACAAGGTAAGAGCCAAATATGGTTTTGAACCGACGCAGCCATGGCTCGACCATGTCCGCCTGTCTTCGGTCCGCTTCAATAATGGAGCCTCGGGATCGTTTGTCTCCGCCGACGGCCTTACCCTGACCAATCATCACGTCGGCGCGCGCTGCATTCAACAGCTTTCCACAGGCGGTAAGGACTACATGAAGTCCGGCTTCTACGCGCACTCTCTTACCGACGAAGCCAAATGCCCAGACCTCGAACTGAACGAATTGCTCACCATTGAAGACGTCACCGTTCAGGTGAGTGCCGCAGTCAAGCCGCAGATGTCTGTTGCAGACGCGGGCCAAGCCCGACGTGCCGCGATGTCCGCGATCGAAAAGAACTGTGTCAGCTCCACGGGTCTGCGCTGCGATGTGGTCACGCTGTATGCCGGAGGGGTTTACAACCTTTACGAATACAAGAAGTACAGCGATGTTCGTCTGGTGTTTGCGCCTGAGTTCGAAACAGCTTTCTTCGGAGGCGACCCCGATAATTTCAATTATCCGCGTTATGATCTCGATATCGCGCTTTTTCGCGTCTACGAAAACGACAAACCGGCCCACCTTGATAACTATCTTCACTGGTCCAAAGCCGGAGTGAAAGAAGGCGATCTGATTTTCGTGTCGGGAAATCCCGGCTCTACCGATCGCCTCAAGACCGTATCTCAATTGGAGTTCTTGCGCGACGTGCGTTATCCATCCCTTCTTGCGCTATTCGCTCGCCGCATCGCGCTGCTGCAAAACTTCAGCGCGATTTCCGCCGAAAACGCCCGCATCGCGCAGGAAGAGATGTTCGGATATCAGAATGGCTACAAAGCCATCAACGGTTCCGAGAGCGGATTGAAAAATGAGGAGTTAATGGCCGCCAAGGCCGTCGATGAAAAGAAATTGCGCGCGGCCGCGGCCTCGAATCCCAAGTTGAACGCGGAAGTTGGCGACCCCTGGAGCGCCATTGCGCAGGCCATGGTCGTGGAAAAGCAGAATTACTTGCCTCTCATTTATCTCGAGCGCGAATATGCCTTCAACTCCGACCTGGCCGGAATCGCCCGCACTCTGGTGCGTGTAACCCGGGAAAAAACAAAGCCTGACGGGGAGCGGCTTCGAGAGTATACAGACTCCGGGTTGCCCTCGCTCGAGCAACAGCTTTTTTCCACTGCTCCGATTTACAAATCACTCGAAACCGTGACGCTAGCGGATTCCCTAGCCGCGATGCAACAGGAGATGGGAGAGAAAAATCCCATTGTGCAAAAACTGCTTGGTGGTAAGAGCGCTGCCGAGGTTGCCAAGAACCTGATCGACAGCACGAAACTAGATGATGTCGCTGTGCGCAAGCAACTCTATTCCGGCGGCGTGGCGGCAATCGAGGCATCTTCTGATCCTCTGATTGTCCTCTTTCGCAGGATCGACCCCAACGCCCGCGCGGTTCGCAAAATCTACGATGACCAAGTGGAAGCGGTTGAGCGCCAGGAAGGCGCGAAAATCGCACAAGCGCGCTTTTCCAACGCCGGATTCAATGACCCTCCCGACGCCACCTTTACCTTGCGTCTCGCCTACGGAGCCGTGCGCGGGTACGCCGAGAACGGTCGGCCAATCCCTTATTTCACTACTTTCGCCGGCATCTACCAGCACGCGGCCGATCACGGCAACCAGCCGCCTTACCAGTTGCCCGAACGCTGGATGACTTCCAAATCGAAACTCAATCTTTATACTCCGCTTGACTTCGTGACCACTGCGGATACCATCGGCGGAAACTCCGGCAGCCCGCTCGTTAATCAGACGGGCGAGATTGTGGGCGTTAATTTCGATAGGAACATGCAGGCCTTGCCTCGAAATTTCTTTTACGAAGACAAAGTTGGGCGCAATATTGCCGTCGACGTCCGGGGCATCCAGGAGGCGCTGCGCAACCTCTACGGCGCAACTGCGCTGGCCGACGAACTGATCTCCGGTGCGCTCCCCTCGCCCTCCGCAGGGAAAGCCGCGCAATAATGCGGCGCGGCCACGGCAACGGGGACATCGAAAATTCGAGCTAACACACGTGTCACTCTGCGGCTGGCAAAACTGGTATCCACTTCCGAGGCCAAACACTCCCATGTGTAGGCATTCTCAGTTGGCTAAAATACAGGTTCTGGGTTGCCGATTTCATGTCTGATACCCGTTGCGATATCGGAAACGAATCCTAGTTGCTTTCGTCTGGATCCGCAGCGCAAGTACTAGAGTGAAAGTGTGCAAGAATCGCGGAATAGACCGCAGCCCACGATCTTGGGTACATGAGGTTGTGATCGTCTGGAAACTGATACAGAGAGGTACCTGGGGCCTCCACAATGTCCTCTCCAAACGCGGCCCTCAGATTCCGGAGAACTACGAAACGAGGGGTCAAATCATACGCGGGATAAAATAGTATGACTCGCGGATAAGTCTTGATGAGCTTGAGGGATTGCAGCTCATCTTCAACCTTGCCGAAGGATACCAACACCAAGATGCCGCACCAATCAGGGCGCACCCTGCATGTGTCCGCCGCCAAATCAGCGCCTGAACTGTGGCCCAAGAGCACGATTCTCTTATACGGCACACCCAAAATCCGGTGAGCGTATTGGATCGCCGCAAGAACATCCTCTCGGCGCTGCCGAGCGTTGGCTTTTCCTCCCCGATAGTTCACGCCGATAAAATGGATGCCGTGTTTGACAAAAAGCTGAATGTGTTCCTCCCAAACCGGAAGCTGATCCGATGCCACTCCGACTCCTCCGTGAACTCGAATGACTGCCGTCGGCTCCCGCTCGCGCCACGGCGCACGCCACACCAGCAGTGGTACTCTGGTCCCATCTTCGGCTAATGCCGAAGCCGACACCGCTTTGACCGAAGGAAGACCTCGTGAATTCGAAGCGTAAAGGATCTGCGGTCGTTCCCCGGTTAACGAAAGACCAAATAATGCAACAGGACCGTAACCCCTGTGTGCTAGAACAACCGTCCGCGAATCGGGAGAGACTCCTCGAATGTCATTCATGCCTGCCAAATCTTCCAGCGCCATCGATCTCCCCGAAGTCTGATCGTTCACGATCACCTTGGCCCTAGTCTTATCGAATCTCTGGAAGCAGAATATCTGGCCATTGGGCAGCCATGTCGGCGACCCAAGGCGAGAACGAGAGCGCACCAACGTTGACCGCTTGAATGTTCTGGTGTCGACCTTTTCTATTTTCCAAAGACCAGAATCGGTCAACTCCACCAGCAACACCGAACTGCCGGTTGGTGAGGCGGCAAGATCCAGTATCCTGGCTCGTGGAATGCCCACTTGAGAGTTAGACTGACCTGTTGCTACCCCAATCAGCGCAAGCCGGTCTAGTCGGTTCTTGTCAACCAGCGCAATGGTGGAAGAGTCAGGTAACCAGTCGAACAGAACGACATCTCTGGCCAGCGTAAAAGCGGGCTCATCGCCAGAAGCGCCTACCGCCACCAGCCCTTGTTGTGGGTCGGAAAAAGCCAGCAATTTACCATTGGGCGCCCATCGAACTTGTGCTTCAGATGTAGTCAAGGGTGTGTCGATGTACCGAACAAGATTTTGTCGAAAGTTCCAGATATACAGGTCCCTCCCAGATTCAGAGCCGCGCACGGAAAAAAAAGAGATTTCCGAGCTGTCATGGCGCCACTCTAGCCGCAATATAGGCGAGGGCCAGCTTAGGGTGTAAAGCGCACGCCCGCTGACTCGCTCGACCAGCGATATTCCGAAAGCGTTGTCAGACCAGTTGACTGTTCGAGTAAGTATCAAGGTGCCGTCGGGTGAAAGATCCACCGGTATAGGATAGTGAGACGTCAGATCGGCAAGAACGAGGTCGTCAACGCAGGGCTTTTGGAAAATCGGCGGATTGCGATTTCGCGCATCGCCAGTAGCTTGGTTACAGCAAAACAGCGAAAAGGAAAATCCGGCGCATAGCGCGAGTAATCGAAAAGCTGGATGGCGCGCAGCCATTGGCATGCTCTTTACTCCTTGCCATTCATATAACGTCAGCCACAAAGAGGTTACTGCACCAGCTTGTCGTACTCTTGTGTCATGCCCGGCATACAAAACTCCAACATTCCATCTACCACCAAGTCATCGAGCACGGGGGTTTCAATTTGCAGCTTCCTGTATGCCCGCAGCGACTCTGGGGACCTTCGGCTGATCGCTTGGACGCGGACGGCTTTCGTCTTGAACATGAAGCTGACACGCTTCAGCGCTCGCGGGTCTTCCCCTATTCCCGGGCTAAGATGAAGAACGACTCGGCTCAGTGCGTAGTAACCGGCGCTGTCCCAGGGATTCAGAAACACCGCGCGTTCCAAAGCTTCGGTAGCGCCGTCCCATTGTCCTTGACGCGCTAGTATCAATGCCTGGGTTCTCCACGCTCCTGACATTCCAGGCAATTCTTGAAGCGACTTTTCCAGCAGCAGTTCAGCCAACGAACTGTCACCGGCTTCTAGATACAATCGTGCCTCACGAGCTAGTTGGATCGGGCGAGGCGCGGATCCGGAACCCAGGACCTCGATGGCACGGTGAAGTGCTACCTGAACCATATCCCGCTGCTCCAGCGCGATGTTTTCCCACCATGGTGAATCCATTACCTCCGGCGCAAACGTAAGCAGTGTGACTAGTTCATCACGAGCGGAACCAATAGCCGACTCGTCGATCAGCATCAGGATTAACGACTGACGATACACGGCGGTAGCGGGTTCCAGGTCAACGGCGTGACGAATCCTCTGCAATGCAGACGGGCGATCACCCCGGAGCCAAAGCAGCCATCCCAGATTATGTTGCCAAGCCGCTTCGCTGGGAAAGGCATCGAGACTCACTTTGTAAAATGACTCGGCATCGGCTAACTGGCGGAGACCTGCCTGGTCCGTGCCTGATAACCCGGGTCGCCCGTGGTCCCCCAATACAATCCCCGCGGACCTGGCAGAGAAAAAACCAGCCTGTGCTTGCAGGTACGGAGTTGGGAGAATAGAGAGCGCTCGCAAACTGTGTCGCAGAGCACCTCTATCGTCATGCATCGAACCTTCTCGAACCGCCTGCGCAGCGTACCATTCCGCTGCAGCTCTGCGGACGCGGTGAGCGCCGACTATCAGACCCAATACGATAACAGCGCCAAAGATCGCTGGTTTTGACAACAACAAAAGCGATTCATGGTTCTGATTCCNNTCTCGTTCTCGTTCTCGTTCTCTTGCATTCTTCAAGGGCAATAAGTCCGATTAAGCCAAAAGCTCCGACAGTAACGGCTTTGTCGTCAAACAATGTAGTGTAAGTGAGATCCCTAACTAAAATGGCAGTGAGCCCTGCCGCGGCCGACCAGGACATACTGCGAAACGACCGGCCATCTCTAGTTATAGTCTGGCGTATGTTCGCCAGACCTGTGCGGAATACGACGACGAATAGACCGGCATAGATGAAGATACCAACCAATCCGCGTTCGAAAAGGACTTGGACGGGAAAGCTGAAAGCCCTATCCACCGCGTCGCCGCTGTCTTGTGTTATCCCTTCACCGCCGTACAAAACGAACGTGCGCGCCCCGAATCCGAGAAACGGCCTGGTTTTGCCGCGTCGAAGACTTTGTTGCCAGATAAAGAGCCTGCCTTGTATGCTCCGATCGGCCGATTCAGAGTCGACCGCAAAAGACTCTTTGGGGCTCGGCTGACGACTCAACCGGAGCAGCAGCCCAACCCCGAGAAGGACTAACACAGCGGTGATTGTTACCGCACGAATTCTGAAGCGACATTTTTCTTCCGGGCGGAAACGCAACGTGCCATACGCGAAGCAGGCTTCGGCAACGAGGCCAAGGCAAAGCCCACGAGATAAGCCTAGCAATATCCCAGTCAAACCTGCGCACGCGGCAAGGGCACCTACACAGCGAGCCCAGAATGGCGCCCGGGGTATCGCGACAGTGGTTGCAAGACCCCAGGCAAGGAAAAACAGATAGCTGGTATAGTGAGCGCCTGCGGGGTTGGGATCAACAACTGTCAGGGTCTGCCGGACATCGGCAATTGATCCGAATCTCAACTGTGTCCACTCCGAGTACCGATCGACGAAATGCATCGCATCAGGCACAGCTAGAACGAACGTAAGCCCGCAGACGAATAATGCCACCAACAAGAGACCAAAGGTCGATCTCAAACGACTTATGCAGAAATAGAATGCGATGGCGACGGTAAGTTGCTCTGCATAAATCCATCCGTTGCTTGGAAAAGAGCTCAGCGGAATAGATGCAACCTCGAACAGCCACACCGCAATAACAGCATAGTCAATACTTGTGAGCCGTATGTCTGACGGCTTGGACTCACTGAGGGTAATCCAGCTAACGGCTACGCATATCCATGCCCAAAGTGCCGATGCATAACCCACACTGTGCAGCAGAAGAATCAACGCACAACACACTCGCAGGAGTTCAAGTGTCCGGCTGTACTCGGGCTTCTGGGAAAGCAAGTCGCTTGCCTTCGTCACACTTCTCCCTCCGACATTGTGAGCGATGACGGCGCGCTCATTCATGCCATTGTGACCGCTTTGATGTGGCGGGCAGCCCGTTCCACGCCCGCGTCCACCACAGTGCCAAAGCGCTCCTCTAATTGAGCAATTTCTTGCCGCTGTCAGCTGCCTCGTAGTACCGCGATCTATCTTTCGTCAAAGTTTCCTCCTCTGGAGGAGCGATTGTCGAAGTCGACTGGCAACGGATAGTACTCAGGGACCAAAAAAGATTCTGCAAGCAATTCACCCCGCTCTCCATTTGTCGGTTGACGAAGCTCAGCGCCCGCTCAGCATCGACGAGGCTTACCAAAGATAACCGTCGAGGAAAATCGTCCCCTCAAATGGATTCATCGAGGAGTGAACGGTCTCGATTCCGTAGGCGTTCTGAGTATCGTGAACTACAAGCCGGTTGAATCTCAGTTCTGAGTCGACCACGTCGCAGGTACTCAAAAGGCCGCCCCGGCGCTCCGGGCGATCGGGGATCACGATTCGCACACGGTTGCCCTTCCGTGGCCGCTCGCCTTGGGTAAGCGAGAGCATGTAGTGCCAACCCAGCATGACGGCGTCCTGAAGCACTGATCGTTCGCATCCGTGGATATAAACTCGCACTTGTGGTGTGGACACGTGCGACGTGCCGAGTTCGCGCTGGCCCCAGTTCTCGAGACTTTCGACAAGTCCATGCAAAGACTCGGTTGTGAACACGCTTTCCGCGCTGGCAGTCAGGAACTGGTAGCAGCTCTCTGAAAAGACGTAGGTGAGTGGTGTGATCCCAACCTTGTCATCACCAAGGAAAGCATTCTCGACTTGCAGCCTCAGAGCATCCGCTTCCGAGTAGAAGTCATTTTCAACACGGAAAGATACTCCTGGGGCGACCTCCCGCACTGCGTTGGACTGACTCTTGTGTGCGCTCATCATCGTATATCTTCCTTGTGTGTGTCCCGAGTTTGTGTGTGTCCCGAGGTTCTCTCAACTCACAAATACCGCACCGTCATCGTCAATCAGTCCATCATCGGATGACCGTTTCCTCGTGTTCCTCGTGCGCACCCCAGTATGCAGGTACATCATGATCGCCGGAACACAGGTCACCATGCCCTGAAGGAGCGATACAGCCTGCACCCACCGAATCGGCGATTTCTGGTGCACGGCCAAAATCGCACGCAGTCTTGAGTTGTCTTGTCCGACTAAACAGCCCGCCTATGGGCTGCACCAGTTCATCGATCTCAGCGTGTGTTGACAAGGTTCACGATCGTGGACGAAACTTTTATCGCAATAGGCTGTGATAAGTCAACAACTATTGTTGAGCTTTAATGATATAAATCCCCCAGTTACATGTAATCAAGGTTGAAACGTACAAAGCAAGTGACTTACTAACATGGATGGTAACATAGCTGGAATTAACTCAAATCGATAGCAAAGTGTAGCTAACATAATTAAGTTAATGTTTTCCACAACTTTCTGATCGTGCTGCTTAAGTTATGTATTGACACACAATCAACTGCGATGATAGAAGTCTCACCAAGAATTACAATGCTCTTGGTCGACAGCATTTGTCGGCCTCCTAACCCCAGGGAATTTGATTGCATCCTGCGTTCCGCCTAACTAGTCAGCGGAGCGAACGGAGGAATTCGATTTATGAAGTCCATTCTCTCCTTGTTTGACATTAGCAGAGACAACTTATCGCGAATCTTCGCCATGGCGGTCGTCTGTGTCCTCCTCGCTGGCTTTGGGGGCGTTCTAGCTGCAAAAGCCGATTGCACTGTGAGCCTTGGATATGGGTTTAACAGTTCCTGTTTGGATGGCAGTGCGTGTGGCGCCTGTGGAGGAGGAGTTGACTGCAGATATTGCTCGACGGAAACTTGTGGCATTGGTAAGGGATGTAATGGGTTATTGGGTAGTCAAACAGTAGCTTGTGTTATGGGTGGCTGCTTAAATCCCTTTCAGGGCAACTGCAAGTGTCTCCCATTTTCGGACTCTAAACCTACAGTCTAACGGGCCTTCGAAAACGAGTTGGTGAATGTTATGGGGTGATCAGTCATGAAAGCAGCAAGATTGATCGTCGTTGTGTGTGGCCTTGCCTTGGTGCTGGAGTTGTCTTTCTGGGGCGGGAAACACCTCTTTGTACGCGCGCTCGCCCAAGCAGAAGTAAATGTTCAACCGTATGTGGCTAAGTTTGTTGAATACCACATGGTAGGCGGCGCGGAAGAAAATCTTGCCGAGGGAGTTGAGTCGCGCCGGAGCGATGGTGCCGTGCACACTCGCACGTTACATTACGCAACGGCAAATCGGCGAGAGAACACTTTTCGGCGGGTTGATTTTCCGAATGGCGTGGTCGCAATGATCGTCGACGCAGTTGAAGCCAAGAGCACAGGCCTTTTGCCCCCCGAAATGTTAGCTTCACGGAAGGCACAGCTAGTTGGCCAGTCGGCGTCTTGTGCGACCCCTCCCGAAGCCGTCGAGCGTACAGAGATCCTGTTTGGACAGACAGCGTTCCGAGTTGTGATTTCGGTGCGGTCCGACAAGCTTCAGCGCACTGTGCAGTGGAGATTGCGCGATTTTAACTGCGTGGCCGTTCAGACGGTCAAACAATCTCAAGCCAGCCCTGGCGAACCTTGGACTACAACCATAGGCAAGCGGCTTGTAGCTTTTTCTGCCACTGATCCCGATCCCAGCCTCTTTACTGACTGGAAAGACTACGCGGAGATGAAACCCTCCGACATCCAGCGCCACATTTATGAACAAAGGGGAGTAACTCCACAACAATGCCCACGGTGTTTTGCCGACGATCCTTCGGACGGAACGTATTTGATTTGGCATCAACTGCTGATTAAGGCTGGGTACTAGGAGGTGCCGCCGTGCTTCAGTGTGCTTCTAGGAGTTCAGTCAAGAAACGGGCGCCGACAAAGGGATGGCTGCTATCTGCGCTCTCTTGTGCTTTGCTGCTACTGGGATGCATCAAAGTTGTCT
>PLUI01000122.1 GCA_003164855.1 Acidobacteriaceae bacterium | reverse complement strand
TATATGCTGGTCACTTTGATTTTCATTTCGTTTCTCCTTTGTCACGTTCGCGGTTTGGGCCGCGTCGTCTTCTCCTTGGTTGCTTTTTCGTTGGCGTCGACTGAGCCATGTGGTCGAGGTGGCGTTCGAGAGCATCTACGTGAGCGGACCAGAACCGACGGAACGGAGCCAGCCAGGCATCCACCTCTTGAAGCGGTTCAGGCGTCAGCCGGTAGAGACGCCGCTGTGCGTCCACCGTGGATTCCACGAAACCGGCCTCGCGCAGCACGCGCAGGTGCTTTGACACGGACGGTTGCGGCATACGAAGCTGACGCTCGATCTCTCCCACCGACTGTTGTGACGAGACCAGCAGGCTCAATATCGCGCGGCGGTTCGGCTCCGCAATGATTTCGAATACAGGTTCCACCCTCTTCGTATACTCTACAGAGCATATACGTGTCAAGGTATATATACAGGCCGAAGGGATGGTTTCGGTTGGCGTGCGGAGATGCGCCGTCTGACCCGTTCTTGGCGGGTGCGCCCGAAGAGATCATGGCTCTAGAATCGGCCAGAAGCTCTTCGAACCGCGGCAGAACTGGACGCTTTCACCGGTTTGCGACGTAGAGAACTCGGCTCGCAACGGGTCGTCGCCTTCGACGAAATACGGTTTGTGGCCGTATCCGATCAGCAACGACTCCAATTCTTCGTGCGGAATGCGCGCCAGTATCGTTGGATTCGCGATCTTGTAGCCGTTGAGGTGCAGCACAGGAAGAACAGCGAACCGGCTCATCCGGAAGTACGGCGCCCTCGCGCTACCTGCGCTTTCACTGTCTGCTTAAGACAAACAGAAATATTTCTGGATTCGAAAGAGATCGGTTAGAATACCCGGAAACAAGAGTCCCACGATTCCTGAATGGATGCGGAGATTCTTCAATGCAGACAACTCGCAGAGACTTCTTCAAAGCAGCCACTGTCGGCGCCGTCGGCGCGACGATCTTTGGATTCGACCTTCAGCCCGCTTACGCCCAGCTCAAAGAGTTAAAGATTGCACGCGCTGCCGAAACGCGCTCGACGTGTCCTTATTGCGCGGTAGGCTGCGGCGTCCTCATCTACACGATCGGCGATCGTGCAAAAAACGTCACGCCGCAGGTGATCCACGTCGAAGGCGATCCTGATCATCCCACCAACCGCGGAACGCTGTGCCCCAAGGGCTCTTCGCTGGAACAGGACATGCTCAACCCACGGCGGCTCACGAAGCCGCAGGTCCGGCGTCCAGGTGGGACGGATTGGCAGGACATTTCCTGGAACGATGCACTGAATGAGATTGCGCAGTGGACCAAGAAGACGCGTGATAATTCCTTTGTCGAGAAGGACGCGCAGGGTCGCACCGTAAATCGGTGCGAAGGCATCTCGTTCATCGGCGGCTGCACCGATACCAATGAGTTCAATTTTCTGGCCGTCAAGGCCATGAGGGGGTTGGGCTTGGTTTATTTAGAAAACCAAGCCCGTGTTTGACACGGCCCCACGGTCTCAAGTTTGGGACCAACATTCGGACGCGGGGCCATGACCAATGGCTGGATCGACATCAAGAACACCGACATGATGTTGATCATGGGCGGCAATCCCGCCGAAAATCACCCCTGCGGCTTCAAGTGGGCGATGGAGGCCAAGCGTAACCGAAACGCCAAGCTGATTTCCGTTGACCCTCGATTCACCCGCACCTCCTCCACAGCCGACCTCTTCGTACAAATTCGCGCCGGCACCGACATTGCATTCCTCGGCGGCCTAATCCGCTATGCCATCGAGAACAACCGCATCGCCAAAGAATATCTCGTCAACTACACCAACGCGGCCTTCATCGTGAAGGAGGGTTTCAAGCTTCCCGTGGACGGTTTGTACTCCGGATTTAATGCGGCCTCGAGCAGCTATGACAAGACCACGTGGAATTACGAGGAAGGCGGAGACTTCAGCGGAAAAACCGGCGCCCCCACTCCCGCGCACGAAACCCCTGCGCCTTTGAACCCGGCGACACCCGCGCCTCCGCCGGCATTGCCCCCGAATGTCGCCTACGACCTCACGCTTCAGCATCCCCGCTGCGTCTTCCAGTTGATGAAGCAGCAGTATTCCCGTTATACCCCGGAAACCGTCGAGCGGATCACCGGCATCCCCAAGGAACAGTACCTGAAGGCTGTCGATCTATTTACCTCAGTCCGCAAAGATGGCGACATGAAAAAAGTCGCAACCATCATCTACGCCGTCGGCTGGACGCAGCATACCTTCGGAACGCAAATCATCCGCACCGCTGCCATGATTCAACTTCTCCTCGGCAACGTCGGCCGAGCGGGCGGTGGCGTCAACGCCCTTCGCGGCCATTCAAATATCCAGGGCGCGACTGATATGGCAGGTCTCTACGATTCAGTCCCTGGCTACCTGAAAGCCCCGGTTCCCGACGACAAGGACTTGGCGACGTATCTGAAGCGCACCACGCCAACAGCGTCTAAACCCTCGCCGTGGAATTCGATGAACTACTACGCGAACACCCCGAAATTCATGGTGTCGCTGCTCAAGTCGTTCTACGGAGACGCTGCTAAAAAGGAAAACGATTTTGCCTTCGATTACTTGCCCAAATTCGGACAGGATTGCTCGTGGACACATATCTGGGACGACATGTACAACGGCAAGGTAAAAGGCATGTTGGCCTTCGGAATGAATGGAGTGATGATTGGCCCGGACACGAACAAGAACATCAATGCTCTAAAGCGGGCCGACTGGTTGGTGGTGGGCGAAATTTATCCAGATGAAACCAGCGAATTCTGGAAAGCTCCGGGTATCACAGCCGAAGAACAGAAGAAGATCAACACCACGGTTTACCGCCTACCCTGCGCGGGCTTCGCCGAAAAAGATGGCAGCATGACCAACTCCGCGCGTTGGGTCACCTGGAAATATGCCGCGGTTCCACCTCCGGGACAAGCGCGACTCGACCAGGATATCGTCGCCCAGATTTTCTTGCGGGTTCGCGACCTGTACAAGAAAGAGGGTGGCAAATTTCCTGACCCCATTCTGAACCTGAGTTGGGCATATGCCGACACGGCCCATCCTCCACTGTCTCAGGTAGCCATGGAGCTCAACGGTAAAGCTCTCGCCGACCTTAAAGACGACGTAACCGGACAGGTGATCAAAGCCGGTCAGCAGTTGCCCGGATTCGCCTGGTTGAAGGACGACGGCACTACGATGTGCGGCAATTGGATTTATTCCGGCATGTGGACCGAGGCGGGCGCGCAAATCCAGCGCCGCGGCACAGAGGATCCATCCGGAATGGGTGTTTATCCCAACTGGTCGTGGTCGTGGCCAGCCAACCGGCGCGTGCTGTACAACCGCGCTTCCTGCAATGCGGATGGCAAGCCGTGGGATCCGGATCGCAAGCAGGTCTGGTGGAATGAAGCGGCAGGCAAGTGGGTTGGTAACGACGTGCCGGACTTCAAACCCGACTCCCACCCCAAAGATCACATGGGGCCCTTCATCATGAATCCGGAAGGCATTGGGCGACTGTTCGCTCCCATCGGCGTGCTGGCGGACGGACCGTTCCCCGAGCACTACGAACCGATTGAAAGTCCGATCAAGAACCCGTTTCACCCCGAGCAATCGAATAATCCGCTGGTCAAGAAGTTCAAGACGCCATACGACGTGTTTGGATCACCCGAGGAATACAGTATCGTCTGCACGACTTACCGGCTCACTGAGCAATATCACTATTGGACGAAAAATAATCCAATGAACGTCCAGCTTATCCCGGAACCGTTCGTGGAAATTCCGGTGGAATTGGCGGACGAAAAAGGAATTCGTGGAACGGACAAGATCAAGGTCATTAGTGCGCGCGGAACCTACATTGCGAAAGCCTTTGTCACTCGCCGGCTGAAGCCGATGATGATCGACGGCAAGAAGGTCTATCAGATCGGGTTGCCGATTCACCAGGGCTTCCGCGGCATCGATGAAGATGAAGGAAGAAATGCGCGGACGCCGGCAAATTTGCTGACGCCCGCAGTCACCGATCCGAATGCTCACACCCCTGAATCCAAGGGCTTCTTAGTGAAAGTTGAGAAGGCATAGGGAACGACAATGAGCCAGGCGGCAACAGAGCTAATCCGAATCTCCGGTCACGCCGGGGTTGTCCCCGGCAAAGGTCTGAACCGTGAATTCCAGGTATGCAAGCTGGTCGACACGACCACGTGCATTGGCTGCAAAGCATGCGAAGTGGCCTGCCTCGAATGGAACGGTTACACGTTCAGTGAAACTACTTTTGACAACAGTTACCAGACGATGCCGGAAACGGCGTGGAATTACTGGAACCTGATCA
>PLUI01000024.1:14201-28610 GCA_003164855.1 Acidobacteriaceae bacterium | reverse complement strand
TACGACACCAGCGACCGCCTCTACTTTGAGCCGCTGACGTTTGAAGATGTGTGGGCGATTTATCAGCATGAGACCTCGAAGGGTGCGCCTTGCGGGGTGATCGTGCAGTTTGGCGGTCAGACGCCGCTGAACCTGGCTTTGCCGCTCAAGGCGGCGGGCGTGAACATTATCGGCACTTCTCCAGAGTCGATCGATTTGGCCGAGGATCGCAAGCACTTCAACAAGCTGCTCGAGGAATTAGAAATTCCGCAGGCCGCGGGCGTGATGGCGACCTCGCTCGATGAGGCTATTGAAGGAGCCAAGCGCGTCGGATATCCCGTGGTGGTGCGGCCGTCGTATGTACTGGGCGGGCGCGCCATGGTGATTGCCTACGATGAAGAATCTGTAGTGCGGTACATGAAAGAGGCGGTCGAGTATTCGCACGATCGTCCAGTTCTGATCGATCACTTCCTCGAAGATGCGATTGAAGTGGACGTGGATGCGCTCTCCGATGGCGAAGATGTAGTGATCGGCGGCATCATGCAGCACATCGAGGAGGCGGGTATTCACTCTGGCGATTCTTCCTGCGTGCTGCCGGCAGTTGATATTCCGCAGGCGTTGATGGACCGCATGCGCGAGTATACCTTTAAGCTGGCGCGGGCGCTGAAGGTGGTTGGGCTGATGAATATTCAGTTCGCGATACCACGCGGCAACGGTGGATCGGAAAACGGAGAGCGTGGCGGAAAAGTTTATGTGCTGGAAGTAAACCCGCGGGCCTCGCGTACCGTGCCTTATGTTTCGAAGGCCACGGGCGTACCCATGGCGAAAATTGCGGCGAGGCTGATGACGGGGCGCAAGCTGCGCGAATTCCTGCCGGAAAATATCGAGCGTCGTTCCGATCTCGATACGGGAAGCTGTTATTACGTGAAGTCGCCGGTGTTTCCGTGGAATAAATTCCCCGGAGTCGACACCGTGCTGGGGCCGGAGATGAAATCGACCGGCGAGGTGATGGGCGTGGGAGACAGCTTCGGCGAAGCCTTCGGCAAGGCGCAATTGGCCGCCGGTCAGAAGCTGCCGACGCAGGGCACGGTGTTCATCAGCGTGACCGACCATGACAAACGCCACGCGGCCGAAGTTGCGCGCAAGTTTGTGGATATGGGATTCAAGCTGGTTGCCACGTCCGGTACGGCAGACGCGATTGAACTCGCCGGGATGAAAGTTGACCGCGTGTACAAAGTAAAAGAGGGCCGCCCGAACGTGGTGGATTTGATCAAGGGCCAGCGCATTCATCTCATCATCAATACGCCGACTGGCCTTGAGCCGTGGTTCGACGAAAGAGCGATCCGGCGCGCGGCAGTGACGGCGCGCATTCCCACCATTACCACGCTTTCAGCGGCGCGGGCTGCTGCGGAAGGGATTGCGGCGCTGCAGCGCGGCGAGGTGAAGATACGGGCGCTACAGCAGTTGCACGCGGAGAGAGCGATACGGCGGTAGGTGCTGTGAAACGGCTGGATTCCGAATTCTCCGACGTCGAGACAATCCTTTACCAACTGCACTCAGGGCCGCCAGCTCCGCAACCCAAGACCTGAAGACTCGTGGGCTTTTTACGGTCGGCGATTCCAGCGCTAGCCCACTTCTCTGCCTTTTGCGTGGGGCGGTATTAGGATTAGGCTTGCAACATTTCAAATGAAGAAACTCAACGTCCGTCTTCCGAAGCAGCTTATGGACCGCATTCGCGAGGCATCCCGTCGGACCGGACTGCCGATGAGCCGGATCGCTCGTGAGTCGTTGGAAAAGACGTTTTCAGAGAAACCTGAAGCTCCTTGGCGAAGGTTCGCTGACAAAATCAAAGGCGGACCGCCCGACCTGTCGTTGCGCAAGGGCTACTCGGAACGATGAGACGAAAATCGTCTCTGACCTACCGACGCAACAAGCGCGAGGCCATTCCGCTGCTAACCCCGCCTAAAAAGTGATACGCTAAAGTCGCGATGCTACTTCACGGAATTTTTCCTCCCATTACTACGCCGTTCTATCCCGACGGGAATGTCTACTTCAAAAAGCTAGAGAGCAATGTCGAGCGCTATTCTCGTACGCCGGCCGCGGGTATTGTCGTGCTCGGCTCGACGGGCGAGGCGATTCTGCTTTCCGATCAGGAGCGGCGCGATGTGCTGAAGTCCGCGCGTGAGGCGGCTGCGCCGAATAAGGTGTTGATTGCGGGCACCGGGATCGAGTCGGCGATTGAGACGCTTCGGCTGACCGAGTACGCTGCCGAACTCGGCTATGACGTAGCTATGGTGCGCACGCCGCACTACTACAAGAAGCAGATTCAACCGGCCAACATTCTGGCTTTTTATCGAACCGTGGCGGATCGCTCGCCGTTGCCGGTGATTATTTACAACTTTCCGCAAGCTACCGGCTACAACATTCCCGCCGAGCTGGTGATCGAATTGGCGGAACATCCGAATCTGATTGGGATCAAGGAATCGAGCGGCGACGTGGAAAAAGTACGCACGATGGTGGGCGGCACGCGGCACATTCGGCGCAGTGTTACCGTGACTGAGACGTTTGATGCGGCAACGCCGCGCATGCTCGCGGCGGCAACTTCGGGCTCGAATGTAGACGGAGGGGAACTGGTGCAGGTTGGGGTGTCAGGTTCGGCATCGCGGGCAAAGCCTTCTTCCGCGGCAGTCACGGTCGTCGGGAAGATGAAAACCCGGCAGAAGGAAGCGGGATTTCAGGTGATGGTGGGAGCTGCGGGCAAGTTGCACTCCTCGCTGGAGGCAGGAGCCGTAGGGGCGATTCTCGCATTTGCATGTCTTGCGCCAACTTCTTGCTATGAGATCTACGCGGCATGGAAAGAGGGCGACAACGAACTGGCGCGGCTGAAGCAAGAGCGCATTGCCGTAGCCGCGCAACGTGTCGTGAGCGAGTTGGGAATTCCCGGCGTGAAATATGGCATGGACTTCAATGGATACTTCGGCGGTTCGGCGCGTTTACCGCTGCTACCGCTTACAAGCGGCGTAAAGGGTGAAGTGGAGCGACTGCTGGCGGATGTCAGGAACTGAAAACCAGCGTCATCCCAAGTTGGCACGGTGACACAGCCGGTGCCGAGCCGAATGTGAAGGTCAACTCCCAGCTCAGGGCTTGTGATCCGCATCACAATTGCCGTATACTGTGTTCGAACGAACGTTCGAATAAGAGTTCCTTCGAGATTTCATGGCCAGTCCGTCAACCGCAACGCGAGTTTCCGTACGCCGCCATCGTTCCGCTCCCGCCCCGGCGACGCGCTTCGACCGGCGATTGTCGGAAATTCTCATCCACGCCACGAATGTCTTCTGCGAAAAAGGATATGAGGGAGCCTCCATGCGCGATCTGTCGCGCGCCAGCGGAATGTCGCTGGCGGGGCTTTATTATTACTTCGAATCCAAAGAACGGTTGCTTTTCCTGATCCAGAAGCACACTTTCACAACCGTGGTGCAACGTTTGAAAGAGCGATTGGATGGAGTGAGCGATCCCGAGCAGCAGGTTCGCATCTTCATTCTCAATCATCTGGAGTATTTTTTGGCGAACCCGGCGGCCATGAAGGTGCTGTCGCACGAGGCAGAAGCGCTAAAGAATGGCTTCGCCTCGGAAGTGGCGGCCATTAAACGCCAGTATTATCGCATCTGCGTGGGGTTGCTGGATGAATTGAAAGGCGAACGAGGACTGCAATTCTCCACGCGAATCGCGGTGCTGAGCTTGTTTGGCATGATGAATTGGATTTATACCTGGCACAACCCGCGCGTCGATGCCGACGCTGAGCACATCGCCCGAGAAATGGGAGACGTTTTTCTGCGCGGCGTGATGAGTGGGAGNNGCGACTTGAAGATTGAATTTGATTTTCAGGAAAAGATAAGGAGCTACAAACATGGCAACAACTATACAGCCGGTGACTGGCGAAACCACAAAGCAGCTTGTTAACTACCGCACGGAAGGCGGTGTCGCGGTGATTGAGATGTGCGATCCTCCCGCCAACACTTACACCTACGAGATGAACCAGCAGTTCGATGCGGCCATCCTGCGCGCGCGCATGGAGAACGATGTTTACGTCATCTTGCTGACCGGCGCCGGCGATAAGTTCTTCTCCGCTGGGGCAAATATCAAGATGCTTTCCAGCGTGGACCCGACCTTTAAGTATTACTTCTGCTTACATGCGAACGAGATGCTGTTGCGCCTGGAACACACGCCCAAGCTGGTGATCGCGGCGATTAATGGGCACTGCGTGGGCGGCGGGCTGGAGATTGCGATGGCGGCAGACATTCGCATCGCACGCAAGGATGCGGGCAAGATCGGCCTGCCAGAAGTAAACCTGGGCGTGCTGCCGGGCACTGGCGGCACGCAGCGGCTCTCGCGGCTGGTGGGTAAGAGCAAGGCGATTGAACTGATGGTGACGGGCAATACCTTCTCATTCGAAGAAGCGCAAGAACTCGGGATCATCAACGACATCTACGAACGCGACGGCTTCATGGAAAACATGATGGAGTACGCCAAACAGTTCTGCCCACCCAACAAGGCCGCGAAGGCCGTGGGACGCATCAAACGCGCGGTGCAGACGGGATGGGAGATTCCCATGGAGTCGGCGCTGGCGGTGGAGCGCGAGAACCAGCAGATACTTTTCCAGAGTGAAGATGCGAAGGAAGGTCTGGCTGCGTATGTGGAGAAGCGGCCGGCGGTTTTTAAGGCGAAATAGTACCGAGTACCTGGTTCCGAGCGGGGGCGGGCGAGGACGCCCGCCCGGCGCTACGATGTTAGAAGGAAAGAAGAATGCTTGCTGCGAAAGTGAAGATTGAACCCGGGCAATTGCTGATCGACGGACAATGGGTGGATGGAGCCAGGAAATTCGACACCATCAATCCGGCTACGGGCGAGGTGTTAACGCAGATCGCGGCTGCTTCGGCCGCCGATGTGGATCGTGCCGTCGCCGCGGCGCGCCGCGCTCTGGAGGATCGTAACGGCGCGTGGCGAAAGCTATCGGCCAGTGAACGCGGGCGGCTGATCTGGAAGCTTGCCGACCTGCTTGAAAAAAATATCGACGAGTTTGCCGAGCTTGAGACTCTCGACAATGGCAAGCCCATCTTTGAGTCGCGATACGTCGACATGCCGATGGTGATCGACGTTCTACGCTACTACGCGGGACTAGCGACGAAGATCCACGGCGAGACGGTCAACACCCTGGAAACGGCTTTTACTTATACGTTGCGTGAACCGGTGGGAGTGGTTGGGCTGATCGTTCCGTGGAACTTTCCGTTGCTGTTGGCGTCCTGGAAAGTTGGTCCAGCGCTGGCCTGCGGTAACACTATCGTATGGAAGCCAGCCAGCCAGACTTCGCTGACCACCTTGCGGTTCGGAAAGTTGGCGATCGAGGCGGGCGTGCCTGCAGGCGTCATCAACATTGTTACCGGTCCGGGAGAAGTGGGCCGCACCATGGTGAAGCATCCCGGGATCGACAAAATTGCCTTCACGGGATCAACCGCAGTTGGCCAGGAAATCATGCGAAGCGCAGCCGACACGGTGAAGCGCATCACGTTGGAACTCGGGGGAAAGTCGCCGAACATTGTGTTCGCCGATGCCGACATCGACAACGCCGTGAAGGGCGCCATCACGGGAATCTTCTACGGCAAGGGTGAAGTCTGCAACGCGGGCTCGCGGCTCTTTCTGGAAAGCAAAGTGAAAGACGAGTTCACGGAAAAATTGGTGGCGCGCGCGGCCAAGATGCGTCCGGCGGATCCTCTCGATCCGAAGACCCGGCTGGGCGCCATTGTCAGCCAGGAGCAGATGCAGACCGTGCTGGGCTACATCGACGCCGGAAAGAAAGACGGCGCAAAGCTGGTGGCCGGCGGCAATCGTGTCTCGGTTGATGGCGGCAAGGGGTTCTTCATCGAGCCGACAATCTTCGGCGACGTTAAGAATGATATGAAGATTGCTCAGGAAGAAATTTTCGGGCCCGTGCTTTCGGTGTTGAGCTTCGACGACATCGACGAAGTGGTTGAGCAGGCCAACAACAATCCCTACGGGCTCGCGGCGGCGGTGTGGACGCGCGACGTCAAGAAAGCGCACAGCGTTTCCCGGCGACTGAAGGCAGGTACCGTCTGGATCAACACGTACGGACTGATGGACGCGTCGCTGCCCTTTGGCGGATACAAGAGTTCAGGATTTGGACGCGAGCTTGGGATGCACGCGATTGAGCATTACACGGAGTTGAAAACGGTTTGGCTGAATATGGGGTAATAGCAACTAGTAGTCAGCACCCAGCATTCAGCCGTGACGATTCCGCGCCGGCTGAATGCTAATTGCTAATTGCCGGGGAGTAATCGCAGTGAGGGAGTCATAGTTATGCCAGGAAAAGTAGCGAAAATCGGAACCTTCAGTGATTGGGAAGGGATGTTCAACGACTGGCGCAAAGACATCGGCGTCAACACAAAGGACATCGAGGCCTTTCATTTTGACACGCTCTATGGCGCGATCGATACCGAGGAGATCGAATTCGGTTCGTACAAAGGCCGGCGCAAGTGGGAAAACCTGCGACAGATTCCGACGCAGCAGATGCGCGACGCGCTGATGAACATGATCGTTTATCAAGGCGATACCGAATTCGCGAGCGTTGAGCAGCAGCGCAATCTGCTCGAGAATGCGCCCACCGATTGGGATCGCCGCGCAATTACTCGCGTCATGATTGAGGAAATGCGGCACGGTTGGCAGATGTGCGCGCTGCTGGTGGACCACTTCGGTTATTCGGGAAAAGTCGAGGCACAAAAAATGTTGGAGCGGCGCGCTTTCGACAACAAGCGGCTGCTGGGCGCATTCAACGTAGATGTCGACAACTGGATGGATTTTTTTACCTACACCGACTTCGTCGATCGCGATGGAAAATTTCAGTTGCAGATGCTGAAGTATTCCGCGTTCGCGCCGCTGGGACGATCGATGTCCTACATGTTGCGCGAAGAGGCATTTCACATGGGCACGGGCAATGATGGCCTGCGGCGCATCGTGGAGGCGGGTATCGTCCCGGGCTGGCTGATTCAGAAGTACTTGAACAAATGGATTTCGAGCTCCTACGATTTATTCGGCACCGACCATTCTTCGTCGGCACACTGGGCTTATGTGTGGGGCGTTAAGGGACGCTACGATGAGCCCAAGAATGAGCAAGCTCCAGACCTCGACGATTTGAACGACTACAACCGGAATCTGTATCGCAATGAAGTGGCAGGTTTGATCGAGCGCTTCAACGGTTCTTTGAAGGCAGGCCAGCCGAAGCTGTACGCGCCGAACATCAAGTTTAATCGTGAGATTGGACGCTGGAAGGGGCAGAAATTCCACGCGCAGACGGGCGAGCCGCTGGGAGACCGCGCCTATGAAGAACACTTGCAAGAGAACATGCCGTCTGCCGCAGACAAGAAGCTTTTGCTGGAAATTATTGCTAATGAAAAGAAGTGGATTGCGGAGAAAACCGGAGCGCGCGATCCGCTGGCGAGTATCGGCGAGGTTCGAAAATCGGCAATCAATCTGTGAGTCAAAGTCTTTTACAAAGGGTACAGGAACGCAGAAAGCATGGTAACTACTTTGGTGGAATCTAAGCTCGCTCGGCTGACCGTCGATATCGGTTCTTCGGTCGCGCGGATTGGTTTGCGTAACGCTCCGCTCAACATCATCGATATTCCCATGATGGAGGAACTGGCGGAGGCGCTGGCTGACATCGAGACGCGTTCGGATGTTTCCGTCATGATGCTGAGCGGCGAGGGCAAGGCGTTTTCGGCTGGTGTCGATGTGGCGGCCCACACTCCCAACAAAGTGGAAGCGATGCTGCATAAGTTCCACGCGGTGATTCGCGCCCTGGTCGCCACAAAGAAGGTCACAATCGCTACGGTGCATGGGCATTGTCTTGGCGGCGGGGCGGAACTGGCGTTGGTTTGTGACATGGTCTACACCAGCGCTTCTTCTCAGTGGGGGTTTCCGGAAATAAAGCTGGGGTGCTATCCGCCGGTGGCGTGTACCGCCTTGGCTGCGCTGGTTGGGCAGAAGCGCGCCGCGGAATTGATTCTGACTGGCCGAACGATTAGCGGCGCCGAGGCCGCGCAGATGGGATTGGCCAATCACGCCGTTCCGGACGAAAAGCTGGCGTCCGCTGTCGACCATACGGTGCAAGAACTACTCCGGCTGAGTCCGGCGGCGTTGGCTGTGACCAAGAAAGCCGTCTACGCGTGGGATGCAATGCANNCACCGACTCAGGAACATGGATTACGAAACATGGATTACGAGATCACCCCCGAAGAAGTGAAGATCAAGCTTGACCTGGGCGAGGGATTCACGCTGCTCGATGTCCGCGAGCCCTGGGAGTTCGAAACGGCGCACATGGCCGGGGCGAAGCTGTTGCCGATGGGCGATGTTCCATCGCGTGCACATCAGGAATTGGATCCGGAAGAACACATTGTGGTGGTTTGTCATCACGGTGTTCGCTCGATGAATGTGACTGCCTGGTTGCGGCAGCAGGGATTCGAGAAAGCGCAGTCCATGCGCGGTGGCATCGATGCCTGGTCGCGGAGAGTAGATGGAAAGGTGCCGGTGTATTGAAGCAGTTAGCAATTGGCAATTAGCCCGAGTGTGTGTCTGGGGGCTGAGATCTGATTTCCCAATATGCTAAATGCTAGCTGCTAACTGCTAGCTGCTGAATCCCATGAAAAAAGAACTTGTCGAGCTTAAAGTTAACGGACGCATTCACGAATTGGCCATCGAGCCAAGCGCGTTGCTGTTGGACGTATTGCGATACGCCTTGGGATTTACCGGCTCGAAGCGCGGATGTGATGAGTCGTCGTGTGGGGCGTGTACGGTGCTGGTCGATGGCGTTGCGATGATGTCCTGTACGCTGCTGGCGGCGAGTTGCCAGGAGCAGGAGATCACCACCATCGAAGGCGTGAGCGAGCACGGAAGTCTGGCTGCGATTCAAAAGGCCTACGGTGACTGGGGCGGCGCGCAGTGCGGTTTTTGCACGCCGGGATTCATCATGACGGTGAAGTCTTTGATGGCCGAGAATCCAGATCCGTCGGAGGCGGAAGTTCGCGCCGCCCTGAGCAGTAATCTGTGCCGCTGCACCGGCTNNTACCTAGTCCCGAGTAGCGAGTACCGAGAAAATCCCAATGACTGACTTCAGCATTATCGGCAAGCCCACGGCGATGGTCGACGCGGCGGAAAAGACCACGGGCGGCGGCAAATACACAGACGATCTTAGCGTGCCCGGCATGCTGGTCGGCAAGATCGTGCATTCGCCGTACCCCCACGCACGCATTAAGCACATCGATACGAGTCGCGCCGAAGTGCTCGACGGCGTCGTCGCCGTTGTCGTTGGCAAGGATGCGCCGAATCCCTACGGCATTCTTCCCGTGGGTCACGACGAGCATGCGCTGGCGCTCGACAAGGTGCGCTACGTGGGCGATAACGTCGCGTGCGTGGTTGCGATTTCCGAGGCGGTCGCCGAGAAGGCGCTGGAACTCATTGACGTGAAGTACGAGGTGCTGCCAGCTTACTTCGATCCGGAAGAGTCGATGAAGGCGCAGACTGATCTCATTCACGACAACAAACCGAACAATCTGGAGAAGGATTATCACCATGTTTTTGGCGATCCGGAAAAAGGTTTTGCCGAAGCGGACCAGATTGCCGAAGCGCGCTTCATCGCCAATGAAGTGACGCATGCCGCCATGGAACCGCATTCCACGCTGGCTTCGTTCGAACTGGATCCGCATACCGGAAAGATGGGAAGGCTTACAGTGTGGTCTTCCACGCAGGTGCCTTACTATCTGCAGCACAAACTTTCCCTTGTGCTGGAAATGCCCATGTCGCAAATCCGTGTTATCAAACCACTGGTGGGCGGCGGATTCGGCGGCAAGAGTGAAGTNNGTGTTCTGGGCGCATCGCGGGCGGCCGCGAACCATCATCGATCTGAAGACTGGCATCAAGAGCGACGGCCGCATTACCGCTGTGAAAGCTCGCGTGGTGCAGGATGGTGGCGCTTATTGCTCGTATGGAGTAGTCACGATTCTTTACTCGGGTGCGCTGCTGGGCGCGCTCTACGACATTCCTCATATTCAGTATGACGGCTATCGCGTTTTGACCAACAAGCCGGCGTGCGGAGCGATGCGCGGCCATGGAACGGTCAATGTCCGCTTTGCGTTTGAATCACAGTTGGACGAACTTGCGGCGAAAATCGGAATGGATTCGGCGGAAATTCGCCAGCGCAATCTGCTCAAGCCGCCTTGCATCACCGTGAACGGTTTGCGCGTGCAGAGCTATGGGCTGCCGGAGTGTATTGAGAAAACGGTTGAACGTTCGGGTTGGAAGCAGCGCAAGGGCAAACTGCCCAGGGGGCGCGGCTTGGGGATCGCGTGCAGCCACTATGTAAGCGGAGCGGCCAATTCGATTATTCGTTCCGACATGCCGCACTCTACCGTGAACATCAAAATTGACCGCGATGGGGGAGTGGTGGTGTACACGGGCGCTTCGGAGATCGGTCAGGGCTCGGACACAATGACCGCGCAGGTCGCCGCTGAAGTTCTTGGCTGCTCGCTAGCGCGAGTGCGGGTGATTGCAGCCGATACCGATCTTACGCCGATCGATATCGGATCGTACTCCAGTCGCGTTACGTTCATGGCGGGCAATGCCACGTTGCGTGCGGCGGAAGATGTCAAGAAGCGAATCGCGGCAGCGGCGGCGAAGAAGATGAACTGCGAAAGTGAGCAACTTGTGTTCCGGGACGATCTGGTCTTCAAGAAAGGGAATATTCCGCCAGCCGTTAAGAAAGATCAGTCCGAGGAAGTGGAAGTGACGGAAGCGGGGGCATCGGTCAGTGGGAGGGTGGAAGGTCAGATTCTGCGCGGATCGCTGCAGCAGAAACGAAAAGAAGAAGGACCGAAAGAATGGATGACGTTCGAGGAAGCGGTTGTCGCTGCGATTGACTTTCACGGTGCGCTTACCGGGACGGGTTCTTATGCTCCTCCACAAGAGGCGCGCGGCGGCAAACACAAGGGCGGTGGTGTGGGACCGTCTCCGGCATATTCCTATTCGGCGCAGGTAGCCGAGGTGAGCGTCGACGAAGACACCGGAGAAGTTACGGTACACAAGGTTTGGGCCGCACACGATTGCGGGCGCGCGTTGAATCCGGTTTCGGTAGAAGGACAGATCATCGGCTCGGTGTGGATGGGTATGGGTCAGGCGCTCACAGAAGAAATGGTGTGGAAAGACGGGATGCTGATGAACGCCGGAATGCTGGAATACCGGAGCCCATCGTCGGTGGAATCGCCTGAAGTGGAGCCCATTATCGTGGAGAGCATCGATCCCGAAGGGCCGTTTGGCGCCAAGGAATGCAGCGAGGGATCGCTGGCGGCGACCATCCCGGCAATTTCGAATGCGATTTACGACGCGGTGGGCGTGCGTCTGCACGAGTCTCCATTCACGCCAGAGCGCGTGTTGGCGGCGCTGCAAGCGAAGAGACAAGGCAAGGCTTTGAATCTGACCGAGGGCGTGGACCCAACTTCTCCAACCCGGTTCCGCGAACATGGTGGATCGCTATGCTTCAAAGGCAAAGGACCAGAGCGGCATGCCCTTGACCCTGCTCGCCGCGAAGCGCCCGCAGTTGCTGGAGGTGCGGATTGAGCCTTCCGCAATTCCGGTTACTTCGCCCACGCACGGTTGACGAGGCTGTGGCGTACCTTGCGAAGCATGCGGGCAATGTCCGTGTGCTGGCTGGCGGCACTGATTTGATCCCTTCGATGCGGCAAAAACTCTTTGAGCCGGAGTATGTACTGGATCTGCACGGCCTTGCGGAGTTGCGAGAGATTCAGCCGCAAACTAACGGTGGGGTGGAAATTGGCGCGCTGACGACTCTCAGCGCGATTGAGAAGTCGCCCTACTTGCGGAGTCACTTTCCGGTGCTCAGCGAAGCGGCGGCGACGGTAGCCTCGCCCGTGCTGCGCAATATGGGCACGGTAGGCGGAAATATTTGTCTCGATACGCGTTGCCTGTGGTACAACCAATCGCTGACTTGGCGTAAGGGTTGTGGGTTTTGCATTAAGAAGGATGGCGACCTCTGCCACGTTGCTCCGGGTGGAACGAAGTGTTGGGCGGCATTTTCCGGAGACACGCCGCCTGCGCTACTTTGTTTGAATGCGGAGATCGAGATCGCTGGCACAGATGGCACACGGCGCATTCCATTGCTGGATTTCTACACTGGAGACGGAGAAAGGTATCGCAAGCTTCTACCCACGGAATTGGTCACACGGATTTTCTTGCCCACGGATTCGGCAGATTATCGCGGAATTTATCGCAAGCTGCGAGTGCGCGGATCAATCGATTATCCACTCGCCGGGGTTGCGGTGGTCATGAAGCGGTCGAACGGACACGTCACCGACGCGCGGCTGGCGATTACGGCGGTGAATCCCGCGCCGCTCCTGGTGCGACGGGCGGGCGAAATGCTGATTGGCAAAGCGGTTGACGAAGCTTTGGCGGATGCGGTGGGCGATCTCGCAGCTCGCACAGCAAAGCCTCTGACTACGTCAGCTCTGACTCCTGAATACCGGCGCGAGATGATTCGGGTTTTCACCAAGCGAGCCGTACTGGCCGCGGCCTCCAATTGAGTCCCATCGAATGATCACCGACTGTCACATCCACATCCAGCCCATGGAAATGTTCAAGCCTCACGCGCTGGAACTGATGAAACGGAAGCGGCCGAACTTCGATCAGATCGAGGAGTTCTGCCGCTCACCTAAGGCATTTCTGAAATATCTCGACGCCTGTGGTATCGACCGAGCGGTGCTCATCAACTATGTGGCACCTGAGGTAATCGGCTTCACCAACGGGGTAAATCAATTCATTGCGGATTACGTTAAGGAATCGCCCGAGCATTTGCTCTCTTGCGGCAGCCTGCATCCGCGGCATACCACGAATGTTCTCGCGGATATGGAACAAATTCTGCGGCTGGGAATTCGTATGATCAAAATCCATCCTCCGCATCAGCTTTTGTTTCCGAATGACTATCTCAACGGTGTGAAGGAACTCGAAATCATCTATCGCGCCGCGGAGGCCAACGGTGTACCGGTGATGTTTCACACAGGAACGTCTATTTTTCCCGGTGCTCGAAACAAGTATGGCGATCCGATTTATGTGGATGATGTCGCGGTCGATTTTCCCAAGCTAAAAATCCTGCTGGCGCACGGCGGGAGACCGCTCTGGATGCAGACTGCGTTTTTTCTCGTGCGCCGCCATCCCAACGTCTATCTCGACATCAGCGGAATTCCGCCGAAGACGCTGCTCAAGTATTTTCCGCGCCTCGAAGAAATCGCCAACAAGACTTTATTCGGCACAGATTGGCCGGGTCCGGGCGTGCCGGACATCAAGAAGAACCTCGAAGAATTCCGCGCGCTCCCGCTACGTGAAGAACTACAGCAGCAGATTCTGAGCAAGACCGCACTGAGCATTTGGCCCGCGTAGTCTCGGCTTACCCTGCCCGGAGCGGTCGCGGCGATCGCGCGTTGCGGTCAGACCACCAGTCCAATTTGTCTCGAATTTAAATTTACGGTATTTACGCCGAAATTAGCTCCGCAACTTGGAGCGCTAATACCTTTTGGCGTATAAAAGAAAGTTGCACTCCCCGCGTCCCTGGCGTGGCTCGGCAACGGTAATCAATCTCACTGAGCGAGACCCTATGTCCAGCGTGACCAGCACTCCTAGCAAAGGACTGGAAGGCATTGTCGCCACCAACTCCAGCATCTGTTTTATCGATGGCGATCGTGGCGTTCTTGCCTATCGCGGCATTGATATTCACGAACTAGCCGACCATTCCAATTTTGAAGAGACCTGCTATTTGCTTTGGTTTGGACGGTTGCCGAATCGCAGTGAGTTGAAAGACCTGCAACAGCGTCTGGCGCAAGAACGTCAGCTTGATCCGGCTATCATCCAGTTCCTCCGTGCGGCGCCCCAGTCCGCGTTACCCATGGACGTTTTGCGTACAGCGGTTTCGGCGCTGGCGCTGTACGATGCGGACGCCCGAAAAAATGATCACGATGCCAATATCCGAAAAGCGATTCGGTTGACTTCGCAGATCGCGATGATCGTTGCCGCTTATGACCGCATCCGCAAAGGCAAGCCAGTGGTTGAAGCCGACCGCTCGATCTCGCACGCCGCCAATTTTCTGCTGCAGTTGAACGGGACCAAACCCTCCACCACGGCCGAGCGGGCTCTGGATATCGCTCTCATCCTGCATGCGGATCATGAGTTGAACGCTTCCACTTTTGCGGCGCGGGTGACTGCGGCTACTTTATCCGACATGCACTCGGCGATTACCTCAGCCATCGGAGCATTGAAGGGACCGCTGCACGGCGGAGCGAACGAAGCGGTGTTTCGTATCCT
>PLUI01000024.1:0-14150 GCA_003164855.1 Acidobacteriaceae bacterium | reverse complement strand
AAGAAGCTTAACGCGAATGTAGATTTTTATTCCGCATCTACCTACCACACGCTGGGCATCGATGAGGATTTATTCACTCCGGTATTTGCGGTTTCGCGCATTAGCGGCTGGGCGGCGCACGTGATCGAGCAACTGGACGATAACCGTCTCATTCGGCCGCGGGCGGAATATCTGGGGCCGGATTATCCCAACCGTTACGTCGCGATTGAAAAGCGCGGATAAAGCGGCGATAGTGGAGCCTCCAATGTGGCGCCCTTTGCGGCGCCATTTCTTTTGTTGCAGGCGATTGGCCGGGGCATTCGCCAGAAAGCAGGTAGAATATTGGAGATGATGCGCCGCATCTACCTCGACAATAACGCCACCACGCCGGTTCTGCCGGAGGTGCTCGACGCTATGCGCCCGTATTTTGGCGAGCACTTTGGCAACGCTTCGTCTATCCACCACCATGGTCAGGAGACCCGTGCTGCGGTTGAACGCGCGCGCGACTCGGTGGCGTCGCTGCTCGGCTGCAGGGCGTCGGAGATTGTCTTCACCAGTGGGGGGACAGAGAGCGACAATCTCGCGATTTCAGGTTTGACCAGCGAGGGCGATCACGTCATCACCTCCAGCATTGAGCACCATGCCGTGCTAAATGCTTGCCGGCATCTGGAGAAAATGGGATGCGACGTGACCTACGTGCTGGTGGATAGCCGCGGCCTGGTCGGTCCCGATGACGTGCGGCGTGCTTTGCGACCCAATACCAGGCTGATCTCAATCATGACGGCGAACAACGAAACCGGAGTCCTGCAGCCGGTCGAGGAAATCGGAAGGATTGCCGCGGAAGCCGACGTCTATTTTCATACTGACGCGGTGCAAGCCGCAGCCAAGGTGCGGATTGATGTAAAGAAGATTGGTTGCGACGCGCTGTCGATTTCCGGCCACAAGATGCACGCTCCCCAAGGTGTGGGAGCGCTTTACGTGCGCAAGGGAACGCAGCTTCAGCCGCTTTTCCACGGAGGACAGCACGAACGTTCGCGCCGCGCTGGAACCGAAAATGTTCCTGGAATTGTCGCCCTGGGCAAAGCTGCAGAGCTCGCCATGCAAGGTTTCGAACGAGGTGAGGACGAGAAGATGTCCGCCTTGCGCGATCGCTTGCAGCGAGGAATCCTCGCGCAAGTGGAAGAAGCTGCCGTCAACGGCGAAGGTGCGCCCCGCGTGCCGAATACTTCCAACATTTATTTCGATCATATCGAAGGGGAATCGATGGTCATCTCCCTCGACCTGAAAGGCTTGGCGGTTTCCACCGGCGCTGCGTGTTCCTCGGGAGCGATCGAGCCATCGCACGTGCTCATGGCAATGGGGCTCCGCACCGATCGAGCCCGCGCCAGCATCCGCTTCAGCCTGGGCAAGCAGAATACTGCGGAAGATGTTGACTTCGCGCTCGCGCTCGTTCCGGAGGCGGTGGCGAGGTTGAGAGAGTTGAGTCCTGTTTAGGCTAACCGTAAGCCGTTGATTTGATTGATGAAGATTTTTGCGGCTGGAAATTTCAGATCTCGCGATCTTTCCAGTATTAGCTTAAATGAAGAACAATAGACGCAAGAGAACGAATAATAGACACCAAAATAAGGTTTTTCGTGATGCAGTGAGCAAGATTCAGCACGATCTTGAACGGGAACTCACCGACACCGAGATCGACCGCCTGCATCGTGCAGTTTCCCATCAAGGATATGACTATCACGGGATAGTCCAAACCGGCAAAGATATGTTCAGATGACGAAAGGTGTGTTTAGATAAAGTGATGAAGGTCCCTGGCGCTCAAATTCGACAATATTTCCAGCCTGTGTTCGGACTTCGCCCCCTGCGGGTGCGTCCCGGCGTAGGCAGCTTTCTGACATTCGAGTTCGGTCGGCGCAACAGAAATTATGGCCACCTTTATGCTCAATGGCGTCTGTGGATTTATCTATCCAACTGGATACTTTTTCACGGCGATCACCGGTTGCTCGACTCCGACGCAGAGCGTAAGCGAATCGAGGTTATTGCCAACAGGCTGGAGGAGGAGACTTTGCTGACGGATGTTGAATTCGACGCTCGAAGGAGGAAGACTGCATTCTCCTTCGGCGATTTCCGGTTGGTCGTCTCCCCCGCGGACTACCTGGACAATATCTCTGATCGGGATGCTTACTGGATGTTTTTTATGCCTGATCACGAAGTGTTATCAGCTCGGCCTTCTGGGCTTCAGCTTGTCAGAGAAGATGCCTGTCCTCCCGTCAAGACGACGAGGAAGCAGGATGCTGATAGTCATACGTCCGGCAGGCTGGTCAGATTGCAGGATTGATGTTTCGACCAACGACCATTGCGGTAGCCATGTCGGGCGGTGTGGATTCTTCCACCGTCGCAGCCATACTGCGCGCGGAGGGTCACAACGTAATCGGCCTGACCATGCAACTTTGGAACCAGCGCCGGCTGGCTGGACGCGAGGGTATGCCCGAGCAGGTAACTGGCCGCTGCTGCTCGCTCGACGACGTCTACGACGCTCGCAGAGTGGCCGAGCACATCGGTATTCCGTATTACGTGGTGAATCACGAAGAGCGCTTCGAGCGCGATGTGGTGCGTCCCTTCGTCGCGGAGTATCTCTCCGGACGCACGCCTATTCCTTGCAGCCTCTGCAACAATCACTTGAAGTTTGATCAGCTGCTCACCGTTGCTCAGCAGATTGGCGCCGATTGTGTGGCCACCGGCCACTACGCTCGCGTGGAATACAACGACGCTGGCGGACGCTGGCTACTCAAGCGTCCGGCTGATCGCAGCAAAGACCAGACGTATTTCCTCTTCGGGCTCACTCAGGAGCAGCTCAGCCGAACCCTTTTCCCGTTGGGCGGGATGACCAAGCCCGAAGTGCGCGAGCGCGCCCGGGAGCACGGCCTCGCTTTGGCCGAGAAGCCCGATTCGCAGGAGATTTGTTTTGTGCCGGGCGGCGATTACAAGCGTTTCATCGACGCTTATCTCGCCGAGCGCGGCGAGGCCTTGCCTGATACTGCGGGCGAGTTGGTAACCGCGAGTGGGGAAGTGATCGGCGAGCATCCTGGCATCCACAACTTCACGGTGGGGCAGCGCAAGGGCTTGGGAGTTGCGACCGGATCGCCGCTCTACGTGATCCAAATCAATGGCGCCGACAAGCAAGTCGTCGTCGGCGGCGATGCGCATCTTTATTCGCGAACTCTGCACGCCCGGCGCGTGAACCTCATCGCCATGGATGACCTGCGCGAGCCCATGCGCGTGTCCGTGAAAATTCGCCACCGTCATGAGGCCGCCCCGGCGGTGTTAGAAAAGATTGACGCCGACGAGGTTCTGGTCACGTTTGATCAGCCTCAGCGCGCCATCACTCCGGGCCAGGCCGCAGTGTTCTACGATGGCGACAGCGTCGTGGGCGGCGCTTGGATTACATAAAAGCGTCTCCGCTCGGACCGTTCTGGAAAAGTAAATCCACTTCCCCGAAACCTACCTTCGTCTACACTGAAGACGCAGGGAAACCGATGACGATTAACAATCCCACAGAATCCGAACCTGATCGGAATCAAGGCAGCCCTCGGAACTTGTCCTCTTGGATTCTAGGCATTTGTTCCGGTGTGGTTCTTACCGTTTTGCTGGCAGGGGCACTGTGGCTGTCGGCAGGGCTCGGCTTATCGCATCTGATTAGTATTTTGCGCGGCGGACCCACCCGGATCAACGTGGATCAGCNNCAGCCCACGGTGGTTCGTCAAATTCAGCAGCTCCAGCGTCTGGAAACCGTGAGCTATACGATGGATAAGATCATTTCGGGTGAGCACGCCAATGCGTACCTGCCCAAATTTCTGGCAGGTGACCGCCTACTGCTGGTGGTTCACGGAGAAGTGGTTGGGGGAATCGATCTCGCGAGTTTAGGCCCCGGCGACGTCCTAATAGAAGGGCAGAGAGTGACGATTCACTTACCCGCCGCGGAAGTCTTCAGCACGCGGATCGATAATGCCAGAACAAGAGTATATTCGCGTGACACTGGCTTGTTCTCTTCTCCAGATCCCAACCTCGAAAGCGAAGTGCGCGAAGAAGCGGAGCGCCAGCTCCAGCAAGCCGCCTTGCAAGATGGCATCCTCAAGACCGCAGCCGACAACGCGCGAACCACAATCTCGAGCATGTTAAAAGGCTTTGGCTTTCGCGAAGTGGATATTCGGTAGTAGTACGATTTGGTGAAGTTACCTAAGCTTAGGCGAAACCCGCCGAGTTTCTTCGGGGCGAAACGACTCCAGGAAAGGTGCGCCGCGCTCTCTCAGCCTCTGCTCCAGCCTCGCGGTGCAGTCGCAATCGCCGCACGCCCACGGTTCTTCACCGTTCTGGTCGCGACACTTGCGGCGGTCGTGTGCATCCTGCACCTTCGTGAGATGAAAATGTTCTTCCCAATAAGAGCGTTCCTCTTGCAGCGGCGTGGGACAGTAGCAGACTTCTACCCAGCGCACCGTTCCGTCATCGCCGATGCGCGCATCCCGCATGTTGCGCAGGTACTCGCCCTCGGCCACGGAGCCTTGGCCGAGCGTTTCGCTTTGGATGGCTTTGATAAGGCTATCCGCACAACCGGATTTGACGCGGGCTTGAACCAAATACCGCATGACTAAAGGACGCGATCACAGCAGCAAAAAGGAAAATCTTAGCAACAATCTTGTAATGATTCAGAGTAGTTACTTAGATGAACATCTCGTCCTGCGGCACGGGACGCCGCGGAGTTCGAGTGTCGCCGTTCTTGCGACCCCGGTTGCCCAGCAGAAACTCGAGTCCCGCGGTCACGCCACGGACAATGCCGGACACCTGCCGCACTGGGGAAACCACCGTCCTGGTGACTACATCGGAGGTTTGCTCCACGCGATCAAACGTGCGAGTGAGCATTTCGTCAGCACGAATCACTTGCAAACGGGCTCGATCCATCACGTCGTTCACTGTCGCATCCATTCGCTGAACTTCAGAGCGTATCGAGGCAGTCGTTTCCACCAAATTATCGACCACTGCTTGAACCTTCGGACGCAACTCGACCATCGTATCCACGATCTGTCCGACCTTTGGACGCAACTCAGTCAGCATCAAGTTCGTCGACTCAATGGTCGGAAGGGTCTTGCCTTTTATATCTTCTACCGTGGCTTCCAATTTGGCCGTCGTCTTCCGGACACCTACATACAGAGCCACGAGGATGCCGGCCTGCAAAACAACCGCGGCGGCCGTGACTGCAATGAAGACGGGGACAAGATTTTCCATCATAAAAGCTCCTCGAAAAGAGCTTGCAATTTGGCTTGCGTTGTTACAGGCCTTTTGGAGGCGCAGTTTCCGCTGTTGCCTCCTGGTAGGCTTGCCGTCCAGCTTCGTAGGCCGCCTTGAACTGGTCTTTCTGCTGAGTCACTACGTCACGACCTTTGTCGACCCAACCCGAAGCCTGTTCCCGAGCCTCACGAGCCCGTGTCCGAACATACTCTCGCCCTTGTTCGGCCCGAGCCTTCAGATCCTCGCGCGTTTCACTTCCCGCTCGAGGCGCGTAAAGGATTCCAACCAAACCGCCTATACCCAGGCCTGCCAGAAACCACACGAAACTGCTGCCGTCATTATCGGACATCGAAAAACCTCCTGAACGAGTGCCGCTTACTAAACGGATGGTAGCACTGGCATTGGCGAAATACAATTACGGCAGAACCCTTAGGCGAGCATCGGCGAAACCGCAACTGCCATAGGATTGTAGGTTACTTCTGCGTTGGATTCGCAGGCGCCGGTGCTGCCGGCTGCGTTTTAGCGGGAGCCGATTTCTCTCCCTGCAAAACCGAGCGCGGGCCGCCATGCTTGATGGCGTTGATCGACAGCGTCACCGATGTCAACATGAACAGCACGGCTGAAATGGTGGTGGCTTTGGAGAGCGCCGTGGCCGCGCCGCGCGGGCCAAATGCCGCCTGGCTGCCCTGTCCACCAAATGCCGCCGAGATGTCCCCGGCCTTACCGCTTTGCAAGAGGACAACGATAATCAGAAACAGACAAACGATCACGTGAATGATGGTGACAAGAATGATCATGGAATCAGAAATCCTAAATGGTACAGAATGAGTGCATTGGTGCGGAAGGGGGGATTTGAACCCCCACGCCTTTCGGCGCCACCCCCTCAAGATGGTGTGTCTGCCAGTTCCACCACTTCCGCATTTTGTAAATTACCTGTAATCAATAGCTTAACAAATTCGTCCTGTGAGGGCATTTCCAACTGCACCGGATTTTGCACCGACTTCTTGCACGCGATGTGCTCCTCCCGCCGCTGCAAGTCTGCCCAGCCGCGCAAACAAGTTGTGGACCGCAGCCTCACGCGGGGTTCGCGGCGCATCGTGGTCTTTAATGTTACCGTGTCCGGCGACATACTGCAACGTAAAGCAGTCCCTGTACTCTCCGGCCTCGGTCAAAAAAACCATCAAATCCACGTCACTATCCGCTCGCTCTTTTCTAGCGTCATCCGCTTACTGTGCTGACAGAGAGAACCATCCCTATCGCCAAGCTTCCGTCGCAAGTGTCTGCTCGGCGGACAGTATTCAAAGATTTCTACAACTCGGCCTGTGGATGGACTCCGGTCGACGCATAAGTATATGGCGATAAGGCATCTGATTAGCGGTGATTGGCAAACCGAATGCAAACCATAGATTGCCCTCCCCTGGGCCTGGCATTCAAAGCAGCGAAAAAGGTCCCTTCGACTGTTAGACGAAACAAAGAACAGCAATCGAATGATCCATCGTGTTGCCGCTAATTCGCCCACGCAAGAGATGAGACTCACTAATAGGTAAGAGAAGGCGCAATGACCCCAGACATGAAGTTCGAAGCGCTCCTCGTTTCGCAGGACCTCCAAGTCCTGCGGAGGACGTTGGAGACGATGGAGGATCTTTCGATTGACGTTGATATCTGCGGGTCGCCGTCAAGAGCCCTTGATCTGTTGACGAGGCGTAATGTCGATCTCGTCATTCTCGATTACGACGAAGGCAATGGTACGGCGGAAATCGCGAAGGCACTCAGCAAACCAGGAGGCCGCCTTAAGACGACGATTGCGGCACTGGTGGATGGCCCTTTTTCCGGAAAGCAGATCACTGAAGCCGGGGCCCATGTACTAATCCAAAAGCCGTTAACCGATAACTTCAAGAGTTATTTCCGGACCCTTGTTTATTCCAGGATGGTTTGGGACTGGCGGCGGCATCCTCGGTACGCCGTACGGTGGCTGGTCGCTGCCAAGGACTCGAAAGATAGGCCCGTTCCGGTCACGATGGAAAACATAAGCCGGGTCGGTGTCGGCCTGTCCTTCGTAGGGAAGCTTCTGGTTGACGATATATTGACTTTCAGGCTGCTGCTGCCAGGAACGAATCAGATAATCCGGTTCGATGCTCGCGTTCTTTGGAGGCTGCGTGACAATCGCGCCGGCGCCGAGTTCGTAAATATTTCGACGGTTGATGCCGGTGTCCTGGACACCTGGCTTCAGAGCAGACATAGAGTGAAGCACGGCGAAATTCCACAAACGACGTTTCTTTCTGAACATCGGGCACTGTCAGTCTGATGTCGTGGATGCAGCGTTAGCAATATTGGGTGGGGGTAGACTCCTTGAAAATGACGATACTGCTGGTAGAGGATAGCCGGTTTCTGCGAGTCGCAAGCGAACGAGCACTCCTGAAAGCCGGATACGAGGTAGTCAGCGCAAGCGACGGAGAAGCCGCCTTGCTGACGGCCCGAGAACGTATTCCCAACCTCATCCTGCTGGACATGATGCTACCCAAGCTGGACGGTCTAGGCGTTCTTCGGGCTTTGAAACACGACCCGCAAACCGCGGACATTCCTGTCATAGTGCTCACCGGCCTTGGTAAGCAAAACGAGTGGAAGCTCATGAAGGAAGGTGCGACAGCCTTCTTGACAAAATCAGATTCGCTTTTAGCCGACAATTCCGAGACTCTGCTTCAGGTCGTTGAGAGCGTTCTGGGCAAGCAGGCGACAGAGAAATCTACGGCTGAGATTTCAGTCTCGACCGAACAGCCGGCTACCCAATGTTAGCGAAGAGAATTTTATTGGCTGAAGACTCCCGGGTGTATCAACACCTGATCAGTGGCTATCTACGGGAGTGGGGTTTCGAGGTCGAACTGGCGCGGGATGGAGCCCAGGCCTGGAAGCGGCTTGAAGAGCCCGACGCACCGATGCTAGCTCTTTTGGATTGGGTCTTGCCAGGCCTCAACGGCATTGAGGTGTGCCGAAACATAAGAAAACGGGGCATCGACGAGCGCTATGTCTACACCGTCCTTCTAACGGGAAAGAGCGACAAGAAGGACTTGGTTCTCGCGATGGAAGCAGGAGCGGACGATTATCTTGTCAAGCCGTTCGAACCCCAGGAACTGCGAGCCCGGCTCCTCGCCGGCAAGAGAATTCTGGATCTTCACAATGAACTCATCTCGGCACAAGAATCCCTACGCTTTGCTGCCACCCACGACTTCTTGACTCGTCTCTGGAATAGGGCGGAGATAGTTTCTTTCCTGGAGCGAGAACTTCTGCGCGCCATCCGTGAGAAGAAACCGGTAGGAATTGTGTTGCTGGACGTAGATCACTTCAAGTCCATCAATGACTCTCTGGGGCATCAAACTGGTGACATCGTTCTAAAGGAGCTGGCCCTTAGGCTACGATCTCAATTGAGAGGCTATGACGGCGTAGGTCGGTACGGTGGCGAAGAGTTTCTGCTGGTTTTACCGGGTTGCGATCTCGCGGGCGCCCTTGCCCGGACGGCTGAAATTCAGCGGTCTGTCGCCGAGGCTCCATTCACGCCTGATCTGGCCAAGGTCTCAATCACGGTGAGTATGGGAGTTACGATTGCCCATTGCGGAGCGGGTGATTCCGCGACGTTGCTTCACGACGCAGATCTGGCTCTCTACCGGGCCAAAAACAGCGGCCGGGACTGCGTAGAACATTCCAGTGTCTCTTAGGGATTTTACAAACTGCTTAGTCTTATTCAGGTTGCTACCAAACTAAATACGTCTAGAACGATCTCGACCAAGTGGTCAATTGTGATCATCATCTGACATTGAGCGCGAGTACCATTTTGCTACAGCTCAATAAAGTTGGTGATGTATGAGTCCTACCAAACAAGGCGTTTCTCATAGAGTCCTGCTGGTGGATGACGACGAGGCCGTTCGTACTATGATGAGTGCGACGCTTGAAAGAAAAGGATTTGAGGTAGTTTGTGCCGCTGACGTGCCCGAAGCCCTGAAACTTATCACTACGGAAAGTTTCGACGTGCTTATCACAGATCTGCACATGCCGAATGCCAGTGACGGTTTTGCAGTGATTACCGCGATGCGCCACTCGCAACCGAATGCGCTTACATTGCTGGTCAGCGGCTACCCCGATGTGAAGAGCGCTATGGACGCTATCCTTCTGGAAGCAGACCAAATCATGATGAAACCATTTGAGGTCGATAAACTTGCCGATCTCGTTCGCGACAAGATGCTGACTCGTAAATCCGCCCCGCAGAAAAGGGAAAAGGTTGCTGCGATATTGCAGCGTTGTACCAGCCATATTGTCGAAGACTGGTTGGTTCGGGTAAAAAAGAACAAAGCGCTTCTCGACGTAACGCTTACGGACAAGGAGCGTACTGGATATCTTCCCAAGCTGATTGAAGACCTGGTTCTCCGGCTGAAAAAGCCCAACATCCCCGGGGAAGAAAGCGATTCGATCTCTTCCGCTGCCGCCGTGGCTCATGGCAGGATGCGACAACTCCAGGGCTACACTCCCGGGATGCTGGTGCACGACTCACGAATCCTCCAGGTGACCCTGTTTGCGACGTTACAGAGCAATCTGGGCGCGCTGGATTTCAGCTTGCTGCTACCCGACATCATGACGATTGCGGATGAGGTGGATTCGCAGCTGACACAAGCGATGGAGGGCTACATGAATGCCTCGCTGGAGCCAGCGGCGGCATAGCTACTGCTTCATAGCATCACGCCGCAGTTGGGTGGGGAGGGAGCCGCCCTTGAAGTCTGGGCTCGGGTTCACTGCTGTTACTCCGAATGTTCGCTTTGCCCAGGCGTGTTGGGAAGAAATGCCGCTTCGCTGAACTCATCGCTGCGGGGCAACAGAAGGGCGTAATCGATGGCTTGGAGCAAAAGATCCAGGTCCTCCAAGTTTGACTTCTGCAGATACTTTATCGCGCCGTCTCTCCTCAATCTCGCCTCATTGCTCATGGGCAAACCGCTCAGGGCAATTACTGGAATGGTCGCCGTCGCGCGATCCGCCTTCAAGGCGCGAAGGACTTCGACACCACCAAGTTTCGGCAGCAGCATATCGAGCAGGATGACATCGGGCCTTGCGCTGTGCGCGAGGCGCAAACCCTCCTCGCCATCGCCGGCGAGTTCAACTCGATACCCGGAGGAAGTGAGCACCTTCTTGAACGCGATTTGGAGGTGCAGGTTATCATCTACCACAAGAATCGTCAACATATGAGTGAGTGTCCTCGTTTGATTAAAGCTTTGGATTGGTTTTGCAACATTAAATCCCGGTTACTCGTCAAAGCGTAACTCACCGCGGGAGACATCCAGCGCCTTCCGAATGGCGAAGAGCAGAGCGCTGTCTTCCACGGGTTTTTGAAAGAAGGCCGTCGCTCCCGCTTGCAGAGCTCGGTCGCGATTACCGGCCAATTCGCGGCCGGTCAGCACAATAACTGGAATGCTTGCCAGACTATCGTTCTTGTGCAATCGCTCCATCACGACGAATCCATCTCCCGCGGGCAGTCCCAGATCGAGAAGCACCAGGTCGGGTCTTTCCGTTATCAGAGCGGCGGTAGCCGAAATCGCGTCTTCAGCGAATAACACCTCGTAGCCGTTCGCTCGCAGACGGACGCTCAGTCCTTTTCTTATCGTGGGATTGTCGTCGACAACCAATATCTTCGTCTTGTCCATTAGGTCTCCAGTTTAGAAACAGGTTCGATTTTGTTCGTAGTTTTCTCAGGCGTTTCGAGAACTCCGTCCAGCGCTCTGTTAAGCACAATGCGAATTTTAGAAGCATTCTCCAGAATGATGCCGACATACTCCCGTTGTTCGCCGGTCAATTCACCTGCCAGCCCATCGACCAGGATGTTTCCAAATTGATGGATACAGCAGAGTGCATTCCGCAATTCGTGAGACAAATAGGCAGGCAGGCTCGAAACGGGCTGCGTGGATGTCGTCATACCGCTGCCTGGGCATAGAGAGCAGGTTTCTTCTTCCTCGCGGGTTCTCCCAGGGTTTGCCGGATAACCGCCAGGAGTTCGTTATCATCCACCGGCTTCTGTAGAAAGGCCTTCGCTCCTGCATCAAAAGCGCGCTTCTGGTTTGCCAGACCGTGACGAGCCGAGACCACAATGATGGGTATGAAGGCCAGCGACGGAATCATCTTGAGCCTTTCCATCACCATAAAACCGCCACCAGCCGGCAGGCCGAGATCCAGAAGAATTAGATCCGGCTCGCTTCTTCGTGCCTCAGCCACGCCGGAGAACGTATCCACTGCAAGACAAATGTCGTATTGGTTAGCCTTGAGGCGCAGATGCATGCCTTGCAGCACATCGGGATCATCGTCGACGATTAGAATTTTCTTGTTACGCATTTACGACCATCCTTGATGAGATTTCTGCCTTTATTAGTTCCTGAATTCCAGCCGCCACCTGCGCCAAATGCTCCGCTGTGGATTGATTCGAGTTTTTCTTGGTACGCGCAAGGGCTTGGCAGGAAGTCGACAGCGTCAAGCCGGCTCGCTGGACATGCTCTTGCAATTGTTCCCGTATCCTCTTGCTAATCGCTCCACCGCCAATTGAGTCTGTGAGGGCGACAACAAAGAAGAGTTCTACCGGCCCAGAGGCGCCCATCTTTGGCAGCAGAACGTCCAAATGCGAGTGCAAACAGTGTTGCAGAACTTCGCGGACCCCGTGAGATTGTTCCGCGCGCACATCATCCGAAAGCCAGCCACTCTGTGAGCCTATCTCTGTCACGACGAGTGTGACAGGCCGATCCGCACGTACTTCGTTACAGAATGCCGGGGAAATCAGGTCGGGTAAAGAGAAAATCGGCAGGGTGACGGAGAAGACCGCGCCTTGCCCAGGTGCGCTCTTTGCCCAGATTTGTCCCCCCTGCCGCGTAACCAGTTCTTTGCAGATGTACAACCCCAATCCAAGGCCTTTGCGACCCTCCAGGGAAGGATCCGCTGTCTGAAAGAGGCGTTCAAAAATCCGCTCGGTCATGTCCGGGCTGAGGCCGCATCCCGAATCTGAGACTTCCAGAACGAGGAGACTTGGATCTTTGTCGAACACCCGCGCTTGAACCTTCACCTCACCATTTGCCGGGGTAAACTTTATGGCGTTATCGACCAGAATGATCAGAATTTGTTGAATACGCGTTGGATCGGCGCAGACTGATGGCAGCACGCACTCGACATCTGAAGAGAGAGTGATTCCTTTGGCTGTGGCCGCTCCCTGGAGAGTGTCGACGGCATACGCGATAGCATCGGAAACCGATGTACATTGCGGCTCCATCATCAGCTTACCCGCCTGCACGCGAGTGACTTCGAGCAAGTCATTGATCATCGCCTGAAGTTGTATGACGTTCCTCAAAACAATTCCCATGTACTCGTGTTGTTCAGGCTTCAGTTCGCCGGCCAGCCCGTCCAGGAGAATGGTCACAAACTGACGGATCGCGCTCAGTGGAGAACGGAGTTCGTGTGACACGTGTGAGAGGAACTCATCTTTAAACTGCATCTGATGAATTCGGATGAGATCTGCCTCCGTCTGCATGCGGTGGCGCTCGATGGCGTGGCGCAGAGCCCGGGGAAGCGCGCGGTTTTCGATCTGGCCCTTGATCAGATAGTCCTGTGCGCCTTCTTTCAACGCGTCCGCAGCCAGTGCTTCATCGTCCAATCCCGTCAGCACAATTACCGGGACATCTGGGGCCACCGTGTGCGCCCGACGAACCGTGTCGAGGCCATGCCCATCCGGCAGTCCCATGTCCAACAGGACAATGTCCACTCCACCTTTCGCAAGATGAATCTCGGCTTCACTCATGCGCAAAAGGTGCGTCAATGCGAAACTGTCCGGCCTCTCATTGATGAACATCTCGCGAATCAGGCGGGCATCTCCCGCGTTGTCCTCGACCAGAAGAACTTGGAGAGGCTTTTGCTTCATGAGCGCGCTTCTCGCGGCAACTTGACCACCGAGAGCCAGAAATTGTCGATGCTCTTCACGACTGTGAGAAACCCCTCAAGGCCCACGGGCTTGGTAATGTAACAATTCGCATGCAGCAGGTAACTCCGCAGGATATCGGCCTCAGACGAAGAGGTAGTCAGGACGACTACAGGAATGCTCTTCAGCTTCGGATCTCCCTTGATTTCCTCGAGCACCTCCCGGCCATCCTTCTTGGGCAGGTTCAGATCGAGCAAGATCAGATCCGGGCGCGGAGCATTGGCGTGCTCCCCCTCCAGCTTCAGGAAAGCCATTGCCTTTGCCCCATCCGACGCCACGTGCAGGTTGATGTGCACCTTGGCGTCCTTGAACGCTTCCTGCGTGAGGCGGACGTCGCCGGGACTGTCTTCTACCAATAGAACTTCAATAGGTGCCGCATCTGTTCCAATCGATTCCATTATTTCCTCTCTGTTTCCGGCAGGGCAAAGTAGAAGGTTGAGCCCTTTTCCGGTTGCGACTCGACCCAGATCCTACCGCCCAGCCGCTCCAACATTTTCTTGCAAATGGCCAATCCGATTCCAGTACCCTCGAACTCGTCGCGCCCGTGCAAGCGCTGGAAGAGAATGAAGATTCGTTCAAAGTATTGAGGATCAATCCCCAGGCCATTGTCGCGTACGGAAAAGATCCATTCGTTGCCCGCCTGTTTCATGGCGGAGACGTGTACGCGAGGGGCTTCGACACCGTGGTACTTGATTGCGTTCCCGACGAGNNAGATTCTGAAATACCTGAGTCAGCTGTGTTGCATCCGCCGTAACCGATGGCAAGGAATCGTGCGTCACAACCGCAGCGCTCTGCTCGATCGTGATTCGCAGGTTGGCAAGCGCTTTTTGCAATGCGTCTTCACCGGAAACGTCGCAAAGTGCCTTCCCGTTTGTTCCCGCACGCGAATAGGCCAGCAGATCCT
>PLUI01000041.1 GCA_003164855.1 Acidobacteriaceae bacterium | reverse complement strand
GCGCCGACGATTGCCCTGGGCACCAGCCAGCAGTTCATGGCGACGGGCACCTATACCGACGGCAGCACGCAGGATGTGACCTCGGTAGTGACCTGGGGTTCATCGGCTGCGACCGTGGCCGTCATCAGCAACAGCGTCGGCAGCTACGGTCTGGCCACCAGTTCTGGTCAGGGCACGGCTACCATCAGTGCTACTTCCGGTTCGGTCACCTCGTCTACCACCATCACCGTGGGAGAGGCGAATGTAACTTCGATCGCCGTGACGCCCTCGTCCATATCCATCCTTTTAGGAGCTGCTGAGCAGTTCACAGCGACCGCAACCTATAGTGACGGCTCGACGCAAGACATTACGCAGTCCGCGACTTGGACATCTTCGAATCCGACCGTAGCTACGGTGAGTTCGACAGGACTTGCGATGAGCATGCTGGCGGGAACCACCAGCATCTCAGCAAGCTCCGATTCAGCCACGGGTACCGCTGTTCTTACCGTAAACGCGCCTGTGCCGGTGTCGCTACAAATTGCACCCGCTAATCCAACGGTTTCGGCAGGCGCGCAGTTGCAGTTTGACGCGACGCTTTTCTATAGCGATGGAAGTTCAATGAACGTGACCAGTATGGTGAGTTGGACTTCTTCGAATCCAGCGGTGGCAACGGTCGGCAGCACGGGTCTTGCAGCGAGTTTGACCCCTGGCAGCAGCACGATTGAGGCGAATTGGGGAGCGAACCTGCTGACGTCAACCGTAAGTTTGACCGTCGATGCTTCGAATACATTCTTCGTGGCGACCAACGGAAACGATGCGTGGAGCGGCCAGCTGTCGAGTCCCAACTCCAACAATTCCGACGGCCCATTTGCTTCGCTGTCGCGGGCGCAGTATGCGGTTGAGCGTGCTCCAAAACCAGCTACAGTCATGGTGCGAAACGGCACTTACTATCTCGCACTAACGCCATCCACAGCCAACTCATATCCCGGCGGCTTGACCTTCACCTCTGCTGATTCCGGCAGTTCTTCCAGTTCGCAGGTCACCTGGCAGAATTATCCTGGAGAAACGCCCGTGGTTAGCGGGGGTGTCCCTGCGAATGCCGATCCAATTTCCGGAGTAGGTCTGCATTTGCAATGGACGAACACGGGCAACTGGTATCAGGCGCAGCTTCCCTCAGCACTTCCGAACAACGTCGCGATCCAACCCTTTGAATCCCTGTACTACAACGGACAGCGTCGTCTGCGATCCCGGATTCACGATAACGGAACTTTGGGTTACCCCAGCATTGGGTACTTCATGCAAAGCGGACAATGCGTTGCGTCACCCTCAACCCCGGCAGGACAGCAAGCACCCGCTCAAGCATCCTGTAATCTCGGAACATTCTTGCGAGTTGCAAACACGATCTCGCCGAGCAGCCCCCTCGGCCAGGGTTGTCCCTATGCGTCTGCCCTATCGAACAACGTTACTGTATCCAAGTGTCTGGACCGCTTTGTCTATGCGAATACCGCAGGAGGCGACGCTATTGGGGCGTGGCAGAATCTGAATGCCATTTATTCGAGCAACGACCCGGCCATTCCCTGCGTTCCAAGCGGCAACTCGTACCCGGCAGGAGATGTGGAACTAACTTTGTTTGACGCCTGGTCAGTGGATGTGATGAGAGTCAACTGTGTCGATACGGCCGCCAACGTTATCTTCCTTTTGGGTCCGACCAAAGGTGGCGGGACGGTGGCCAGTTCAGATGTCAATTATAACTTTCTCGGCCCGACGGTCGGGCATCGGTATCTGATCGAAAACACTCTCGACGCATTCAATGACGCACTGACGCCGTCCTCGTCGCAGTATGGCATCACCGGAATATGGTTTTTGGACCGTCACACTGTCCCCTGGGTGTTGAACTATATCGCTAATCCAGGAGAAACCCCGGGCAGCGACAGTATAGTGATTCCGCAACTAGGAGGCTCCATTCCCGGCGCTCCTGCGACGGATTACATCGGAGGCAGTCTGATAACCGCAAATGGCCTAGAGTATGTCACGTTCCAAGGCATCATCTTTGAAGTAGATAACTTTTATCCGAACAGCATAGGCTTCAACAATGATGGCAATGGAGAAATGGCGCTTCCGCAAGCGATCGATTGCGAAAACTGCCAATTCGTAACCTTCAACAGTGTCACCGTAGCACACACTTCGGCCTCTGGCATTCTTGCCGCGGCAACTGCAGCCACTCCCGCGTGCTCAGGCAGTAATCCTCCCGCATGTGTCGTCATTGAAAATTCGACACTTTACGACATTGGTGACAGCGGGATCCGCGTCGGCCACACTGTAAGCACCTCTGATACGTCCGCCACTGTGGTTCAGCATGTTCTGGCCCAAAACAATCTCATCCAGGGTTACTCGCGAGTTTTTGCCGATGGCGAAGGAATTGCTGAGGCCAATGGAAACAATAATCAATATTCCTACAACACGATTACGGACGGCTATCACGCAGCCATTTCGATTTGCCAGGGCGGTTGTGGTCCAACAAAAAATGGGGTGAGCATTAGCGGAAACAACATCATCACTAGCTATAACCTGGTTTCCAATATCATCCAGGGCATCACCTCCGACGGAGGGGCGGTATATTACAACGTCGGCAACGGCAACTCGAGCGGACAAGGAGACTCAATAGCAAGCAATGTAATTAATAATATTACCGATTCATATATCATCGACAACACGGCTACCGCAGGAGTCGCAGTGATGGGTTCCGCCTACGGTGGCGAAGGGATCCAACTCGACGCGCAGACGGCCAATTTGCAAGCCACAAACAACGTTATCTATAACCTCTCCGGCTACGCAATCGACATTTCCGACGGTTTAGCATCTTCGAAGGAAACGGAGAATATTTTCAATAACAACATTTTCGCGTTTGCAAACTCGGGAATGTTTTATCAGCAAACCCCTTGGCCGAATGGTTGCCCTGCCTCTCCGATCGAGCAGGTGGCCGTCAGCAACAACATCTTTTATTTCGATCGATTCAGCACAAGTACTCCTTCGTTCTATGTGATTCAAGGTTGCAAGGATTCCTGCAAACAGGCTTATGACACGTACCAGAGCTTTCAAGGAAACTCTTATTGGCGCACGGATGGAGGATTCGCAAATGACAGCAACGCCTTCCAGGTGCTGACTACGCAGGGCTTAAATTCCAACAATAGCTGCAAGACGGGTCCCACTACTTCCCTTTACTTTGCCAGCACGACGATGCCAAATTGGCAGACGGGCGGCAAGGGCGTTCCGGTGGCGATGAATGAAGACCTTTCGCCAAATGCTACCGCTTCATATCAGCCTCCATTCACAGGGTCAGGGCTGACAACTGACTTGCCCGCCAACTATCTGTTCGGCAACGGACAAATACCTCCTACGCAATTTGCTCCTGGCAACACCAACCTCACAATCACGAATGCGCACAGCTCTTTGCCACCAGTACAAACGGTTCCTCCCACTTTCCCGATTTACGTCTATGGCAGTCCGCTAAACAAGTTTTGAGGCGATGCCTTTTACCCTGCTTCAATCTTTCATTACAGTATAAGAATGAATACGTAAGCCGCGGGTGGCACGCAGTTCGTGGACCGGGCGGGCCGGCAACAGGGACGTTATCCGTGCCTATCAGTGGTTCTCTCTTGCGCTGGAACAGCTTGCTCGCGGCAAGAACATGGTGAAAAAAACTATGAACCCGGCAGAACTAGCCGAAGCCGAACGCCGGGTTCGTGAGCGACTCACCAAATCGCAGCAGCGTTTAGAAGGGCCACTTTCCAGCCATACATCTTCGGACTACCCACGCGGCATCGTCGCCTGAACGGCGCTTTCCGCCGGCAGAAAGAATGCTGAACGGAAAATGCGGTGCCGCATCCGCTTGCGGCGCGCGGACTCTCCCATCTCGTTCAAGGGAAGCACCGGGCGAGGAAGCAACTCGCCGCGATCAGTTCGTCGGCACGGCTACCCAAGGCTCCGGCTTATTGACATCGCGCTTCCGTTATTTTGATTCGAGCTTCTTGCGGATGCGGCGCAGTTCCATGAAACACAGTCCGCTCACCGAACACAATACCGATCCAAACATGATCATCACAATAGTATCCATCGGGCGCGGGCTCCTCCCCCGCTGCTTAATTGCATCTCAGGCACATGCAGCAGGTGCACCTGGAGTCGGGCACGCTGCTTGTGCCCAGTTGACGAAGTGGCGGCAGAGGATCCGCCCGTTTCTTGTTGGCGATTCTCGACCTGGAGTCGCATGCGGCCATGCAACACGGGCGGCGAACGACCGATAGCGTGCCGATTGCTTATTCGAGCAGAGCCCTCTGAGTTGAACCGGCGGCGACGGAAAACGGGTGGTTCGCGATCGCCCGCATTACGCGAATCGTCCCCACCGCCGCTACCAGGCCAGGTGCTACTGAATCGAGCTTGCGGTATTGGAAAAGACGTTGTTGGCATTGGAGCCGATGAGCCGAATGGTACCAACCACGAGAACTAGGATCACGGCCAGCATAACCGCATACTCTGCGATGTCCTGTCCCTCTTCCGACCACATTATTCTTAAAAAATCGGACATGGAATCTCCTTTCTTGCCAGTGGGCAGCGAGATCTAATCGGGGTTCGAGTATTCCGTGCAGGTGAATCACAGGGAGAAAAAAGCGATTCGCGAACCCAAAACTGCAGGGGATTGTGCGCCCAAGAGAACCCGCTGTCAAGCAATGCTTTCAGCTGGGTCGAAAAGAAAACGAATGCCACACTCTGATAAGGTATTCGCCCATCCACCACGAATCTCCTTTATTGACATCCAAAATGGAACTTAGTATAGACCTCTCCCTGCAATATAGCGCAACGATCTTGATCTGGGAGCCGAAAAGGTAAATTCCGTCGGATGACCTGAAGAGGAGATGCTGTACCTTCATTCGCGCGAACCAGCGATCCAGTCTAGCCTCAGCCCGTGGCCGGAAGATGATTTTCGATTTCGGCAATGGGGCGCTCGCACTCAATCGCGATGGCGAATCCTGCATCCGGTTCTAGCCGTTCTACCCTAACAACATGGCCCTCGCCCACCAGTCGTACCGGATGCCGCAACCGTGGACCCTTCACTTCAATGCTCAAGCTCACTTGCGTGTCTGGAGGAAGCGAATCGTTGGCTCTCAACAGCGCGCCGCCGATGCTGACGTTCCGGCTAATCGCATCGAGCTCGCGAAACGCTCCGGCGGAGGGAAAACTGACGTGGACCGGGAATTGTAAGTCGAAGCGACGATGCCTGCGCTCGCGCGGATAAGGACCGGCGGAATCTTGAGGTTTACGTACCGGCATTTCCGTCGATCCTAGTTGCCTTTGCATGGATGTAGCGGAGTACACCAGGACAGCGACGGAAGGACATGTACCTTCGTCACCTGCGNNCTGGGCACCAGCCTGTTCGCGCAGGAGACCAAACCAACTGAATCACGGGGCAGGAACCGACGGTTTTATATAGCGGAGTTCGTTGGGATCGAACCGGTTGAGCGCTGTCGGTAGGTTGTGGATTTTTCAGGCGTTGATAAGGGCAAGAAAGCGGGGGGACGAGGGTTTCCCTTTAACGCTACATTTGGGAGTGAATAACTTTTGAAAGTAAGCGGGGAAACGCAGTGGAGAAACTAGGGCAGGGATAGCTTCAGGTAAGGCGAAGGGGACGAGGCACGGTTTATTGAGGAGATCGGAAACGCAGCTTCAGGATTTTCGGGGATTTGTAAGCGCATTCTTCTTGCCGAGAATCGGCAACTGCGCGAAACCTTACTGCGCATCCCCTCGAGGAACGAAGAAGAACCAGATGCATCGCATGCTACGCAAGATGAGAGCCGGGCCGATGATCGGGGCGGTACACCCCAACGAAGGCGTTAGCCCTTAGCGGACGCAGCGGCTGCCTGGTTAGACACAAGATCGCAATCAAGCCCCAGCAATATGCACTTCAGGTCGTGGGTGGTAACAGCTTCGAAGTTCCGCACCACGTGCGCGGCGCCGGCGGCGGTAAGATTCTCGGGCGTCTCGTGCGACGCTACTCCCACACAACTCAAGCCAGCACCTACCGCCGCCCGAACTCCTGAAATAGCATCTTCCACTGCCAACAGGTGCTCAGGCTCAATCCCCATGCGGCTGCAAGCCAGCCGGTAAATCGTGGCATCGGGTTTGCCCAAAACCACATCTTCTCCGGTCACGAACTGTTGGAAACAATTCAGCAAGCCCAGATCAAGCAGTGTCGAGCGGGCACGGCTGCGGCTGGCGGAAGTAGCCAGAGCTAAAACCGTGCCTTCGCGATGAAGGTCGCGCACCATGTCGACCGCTCCCGGAACCGGGGCCACATCGAGCCGCATTTGCCGGAAGATGCAATCTTTGCGCCTGCCGAATTCCTCGAGTTCCGGGTCCGGATAATCTCCCAGAAAGTGCCGAAGAATCTCGCTGCGTTTGCGGCCATCCAGAATGAAATCCAGCTCGGATTGGGACACTTCGCGTCCCAGCGTCTGGAAAAACAGACTCCAGGCCTTGCGATGCACGGCATGACTGTCCACCAGGACGCCATCCATGTCAAAGATGACGCCACGCAATTGTCCGAGGCTCATGAATTTTCTCCGCGTGAGACACCGCGCGCCTGAAGGCCAGCGCCTGGAAGAACCCTCGGGGCCAGATTTGCTTTTAGCTCCGGTGCGGACGGACCGCCTTCGCTGCCGGGCCACGTGACCTGCGCCCTTTCGTAGTTCGGTAAAGTGCCAATGTCGAGCAAGTAATCTGCGATAGGAAAGGCGCGCATTTTGCCGAGCAGCCGCGGCAGCACGTGGAAAGCGATATCGGCGGGAATGCAGGGTGAGATCAAATCGAAAAGACCGGGACCCGCCACCATGAGCCCGGAGAAGACCCAATTACTGCGCGGGGTTTGTGGCTTTTCTTCGAAGTCGACGATGACCCCCCGGTGGTCCGTGATGGCCACGCCGCAGCGCGAGGGATCGGGGACCTGGTAAAGACCAAGAGTCGCCAAACCTCCGTGCGCGGAGTGGAATTCGCTCATGCGCCGCAAATTCGTGTTGGTGAGAACGTCGGAATAAAGAATCCAGAACGCGGGATCTGAACCGATCCAGCCCCGGTTGGCTGCAAGCGTGCCCGCCGAGCCCAGCAATTGTTCTTCATGGATCAGACGAACGCTCACCGGCGAGCTCTTGCGCTTGAGATGCCGCTCGATGTCCTGTGAGCGAGCGTGCAGGTTGATGAGGACCTCGGTAATCCCGGAGCGAGCGCACAGATCAAGCCAGATGTCGAGCAGGGGCCTGCCCTGAATCGGCACCAGGCACTTGGCAATGGAGTCAGTCAGAGGCCGCAAGCGTGTGCCGTGTCCTCCCGCCAGCAAAAATGCTTTCAATATGGGCTCCTGTGATCAAACCACAGAATGGAAATCAAACCGTTGCCGCCGATGACGAGGACAGAGGCAGAAAGGTCCATCGCGTGCCAGCGTGTTCGTCGTGGTCGATAAAGGGGTCGTTAACGATGACTTGAGCGCCCTGAGCGTCGAAAGCAAATGCCATCTCCTGCACCCCCTCGCCCTGCAGCGCGGAGCGCACCGCAGACTGGAATGAAGGCTCGGAATAAAGCAGCAGAAATCCTCCGCCGCCGGCGCCGGTGATTTTGCCGCCCAGTGCGCCATACTCCCGCGCGATGCCGTAAAGCTGGTCGATGCGCGGGCTCGAAATGCGTTGGGATATGCGCTTCTTGGCTTGCCAGGCATCGTCGAGAAGATGGCCGAAGTGTTCCAAATCGCCACAGAGAAGAGCCTCTTTCATCAGAGCTGCAGCCTCTTTCACCTGGTGCAGCGCCTCCACGGCGGGCCCGTTTGGCATTCGCGTGGATTTCTCCTGATCGGCGAGGATGTCCCAGGAATGGTGGGCGGCTCCGGTAAAAAACAACATGAGATTTGACTGCAGAGCGCTAAGCACGCCGGGATCGAGTTGCAGCGGCTCGACTTGGGTGGCTCCATCCCGGCTGAAGCGGATGTAGTTGAGGCCGCCGAAGGCAGCGGCATATTCGTCCTGCTTGCCCACGTGGCGTTTCAGGCCGAAACGCGTGATGTTGAAGGCTCGTTCCGCGAGATCATACTTTGACAATGGGCAACGCAAATGGGTGGTAAGCACTTTCAAAAGATTCACACAAACGCTGGCGGAGGATCCCAATCCAGTGCCGGGAGGGATTTCGGAAGCCAGGAACAGGTCGGCGGCAAGGTCGGCGCCGAGATCCTTGAGCACCGCGAGAGGAATCTCCAGGCCACTGCTTTTGTCGGGCAGAGCGGGCAGGGCGGTGAGGTCACTCCAGTTGCCAAACAGGCGAAGATCGGAAGAGATGACCTGGATGCGCCCATCGCCACGATTTCCCAGAATGGTGTAGAAGTACTTGTTAATGGCGGTACTGAGGACCGCGCCCCCAAACTGCTCGTAGTAGGAAGGGAGATCGGTGCCGCCTCCGCCAAAGCTAATCCGAACCGGACTGCGTCCGATGAGCATGCTGTAACATCTCCGGGAAAGTCTGAGTAGCGGAATATGAAGAATATGAAATGGATGGAGCCACCGCGCCATCGTGGGCACTGCCGGCCAGAGCACGCTTCGGTATCTTTATCAAGCGAAGCAGCAGCGTCCAGACCGTCTCGATCAGAAGCGAGAGATCTTTCAACAAAGAAGGATGCAACATGTATTGCAGATCGTGCCGGGTTTTGTCCTCGGAGGTGTGCTCCTCGCGCAGGCCGTGCACTTGGGCCAACCCGGTCATCCCCGGCTTTGCCGAGAGCCGTTGTTGCTGCCACGCGGAATACTGGTGGGCGCGTTCCGGTCCTTCCGGTCGTGGTCCCACCAGGCTCATTTCCCCCCGCAGCACATTCCAAAGTTGGGGAAGTTCGGAGATGCTGAACCGGACCAGCATCCGCTCAAAACCTGAACCGTTTCGCGGATTGTGATCCACGTTCAGTCGTAGCATGGAAAACTGCGCGCCCTGCCAGCCGATACGTCTTTCCCAACGAAAAGCGCGTCCGGCGGTGAAGCGGAGAGCCGCGGCGCACGCCAAAAGGAAGGGCAGCGTGGCCAGGGCCAGAAACGAGCCCACCGCCAGATCCAGCAGGCGTTTCCCGGCTCCACCAGAAGGCCGCGGCATCTCTCCGAGTTGGAGTAAGGGCAGGCCGCCGAGGTCCAGCAGGCTGGGACGCGATAGATAGAGTTCGTAAGGTTGGGGAACCAGGCTGACCCGGATGGCATGTTGACGGCACAGCGCGACGAGATTCAGTATTTCGCTCGAGGCCGGAGTATGAGCCATCACCAGTTCGTCCACATGGTGCCGGCGTAACAGGCCGATGACGTCCGTCGTGGAAACGGTGGCTGGACCGGCGGGCGTGTCCCGATTGGGTTGGGTGGCTGGAACATCCGCTCCCGGGCACAAAAATCCAATCACCCGGC
>PLUI01000235.1 GCA_003164855.1 Acidobacteriaceae bacterium | reverse complement strand
GAGGTGCTGCGGTTCTGGCTCGACCTCGGCATCGACGGCTTCCGGCTCGACGCCGTGCCCTACCTGGTGGAACGCGAGGGCACAAATTGTGAGAATTTGCCGGAGACTCACGAGGTCTTGAAGGACCTCCGGCGCCGACTGGATGAGCAATTTCCCGGCAGAATGCTTCTGGCGGAGGCCAACCAGTGGCCCGCGGACCTCCGCCCCTACTTTGCCGATGGAAATGAATTTCACATGGCGTTTCATTTTCCGCTGATGCCGCGGATGTTTATGGGACTCAAGTTGGAAGATCGCAAACCCATCACTGAAATATTGCAGCAGACTCCGGAAATTCCGCCTTCCTGCCAGTGGTCGCTGTTTCTGCGCAACCATGACGAACTGACCCTTGAAATGGTTACCGACATGGAACGCGATTACATGTATGACACGTACGCGGAAAATAAAACGATGCGGCTGAACCTGGGCATCCGGCGCCGGCTCGCGCCGCTGCTCGAGAATGACCGCCGGCGCATCGAGTTGATGAACGGTTTGCTGATGTCGCTCCCCGGCACTCCCATCATCTATTACGGCGACGAAATCGGAATGGGCGACAATATTAATCTCGGAGACCGCAACGGAGTAAGAACTCCAATGCAGTGGAGCGGGGGCTGGAACGCCGGCTTTTCTACCGTGGAACCCGACCGCTTATATGCTCCGCTGATTCAGAATCCGGTCTATGGTTATCCCGCGGTAAATGTCCTTTCGCAACTTGAAAGCGAGCATTCCCTGCTACGCTGGATGCAGCGCATGATCATGGTGCGCGCATCGACGGCGGTGTTCGGCAGAGGTTCGATTGAGTTTCTGCGTCCCGCCAATCATAGGATACTGGCGTACGTTCGGCGACTGGGGAACGAAGCTGTTATGGCGGTCAATAATCTCTCAGGCGCCGCACAAGCCGTTGAACTCGACCTGAAAAAATACAAGGGGAACATTCTGATTGAGATGTCCGGCAGGAACATATTTCCGCGTGTGAGCGACCAGCCCTATCTGTTGACGCTGGGGCCTTACCAGTTTTTCTGGTTTCGGTTGCGGCGAATCTAAGTGAACTCAGATTGTGGAAACAACGTCACATGAAGCCTCCGCACTTGTGCCTTCAGTTCGCACGGAGATCAAATTGGCAGAAGAAACCTTTCTAACCGATGATTTTCTTCGCCAACTGATCAACGTGGGCGAAGTAGACATTCTCGTGGGCCTGCCCACATACAATAACGCCAGGACGATCGGTGCGGTCGTGCAATCCATCCAGGCCGGGATCCTGCGCTGGTTTCCCCGGGACCGGGCCGTCATCATCAATCCCGATGGCGGATCGCGGGATGGAACTCGAGAACTGGTCACTGGCATTTCCATTGACGACCTCCGTCCTGTTTCCAATCTCCATGCCCTCCGCACTCTGCACTGTGTCAGCTCTCCATACGGCAGTAGTCCATCCAGTACGGTTGCATTGCGGACCATTCTTGCTGCCGCTGAACTGCTTCGCGCCAAGGCGTGTATCGTAATGTCTCCGGAGTCTTCCCACACTGAAGACGACTGGATTTCAAAACTGCTTCGCCCCATTCGTCACGACGGTTTTGATCTGGTAACGCCCACCTATCGGCGGCACAAGTTTGACGGGCTCCTTGTCACGAATTTGCTCTATCCCATGATTCGAGCGCTCTACGGACTCAGAATCCGTGAGCCTTATACTCATGAGTTCGGATTTTCCGGGCGATTTGGCGGAGAATTTCTCTTAACCAATGTCTGGGACGATGGAACCGGCGCGCAAGGCACAGAGCTCAGTCTGACTCTGGCCGCAATCACAGGAAGACAGCGCATTTGCCAGTCGTTCCTGGGACAAAAAGATCACATTGAGCGCCGCTCCGCCGACCTGGTTCCGGCACTCAGAGAAACGGTTGGCCCCATGTTCTCCGCCCTGGATTCAACTTTTCCAGCGTGGAGTGCCGTGACCGCTTCACAAGCCATTCCCACCACCGGTGGCGATCACGAAGTGCTCCTGGAACCCGTGCGAGTAAATCGAAAGCAGCTGCGCGAGATGTTCTCGACCGGTGTGGCTGAGTTGGAGAGCGTCTTCCACTCGATTCTCTCCCCATCCACCCTGGCAGAGTTGCAACGAATCGCGCGCCTGGAAGAGGCGGAGTTTCACTACTCGTCGGAGTTGTGGGTCAGAACGGTTTACGAATTTGCCGCTTCCCACCATAAATCAGTAATCAGCCGCGACCATATTATTCAGGCGCTGGCGCCGCTTTTTCGCGGAAGAGCGCTCACATTTCTCCTGGAAAACCGCAACGGCTCCGCGGCAGACGTGGAAAACAATATCGAAGGCTTATGCCTCGAATTCGAGCGATTGAAACCTTATCTGCTTCAGCAGTGGAAATCGAGAGAGTGAGGCAACTATGCGGGAAATGATTATCAGTGAATTAAGCCAGGCGCTGCTTGATTTGCGCATGGGGTTCGCGCACTATCTTCCTCGTCTCATCGTGATGCTGATCCTCGCCTTTGTGGGATGGGCGATTGCTTACGCCGTAAAGGTGGTTCTGCGCAGCATTCTACGGCTCATCAAGTTCGACAAGCTGTCGGAAAATGCCGGGGCTTCCCAATTGCTCAATAAAGCCGCCTTGCCCGCAGCTTCGGAAGTGTTGAGCCGCTTCGTCTTCTGGGTGGTATGGCTCGGCTTTATACTGCTCGGAGTGGGTGTGCTCGGAATCCTTGGCCTGCAGGAGCAGGTTGCGAAATTCTTTTTCTTCCTGCCGCGGCTGTTCGTAGCCATGTTCATCCTGTTTTTCGGACTGCTGGCGGCCAGCTTCTTTTCTCGCGCCGTGCTACTGGCTGCGGTAAATGCGAATGTACCTTCCCCGCGCGTTCTCAGCCTTGCGGTACGCAGCATCATCATCGTTTTCGTGTTGTCGATTGTCTTTGAAGAACTCGGTCTGGCGGAACAGACAATGCTAGTCGCGTTTGGCATCGCTTTCGGAGCCTTAATGCTCGGATTGGCAATAGCCTTCGGAATCGGGGGCAGGGACCTAGCGCAGCGTTTTCTCGAGCGAAAGTTCGTGCGGGCGAAGAAAGAGGAGGAAGGCGAAGATGAACTCTCGCCGCTCTGACCGGCACGTGAAGTGCCGCGACTAGCGATCAAAAAGAATCGTTAGTTTTCCTAAGCGGTCAGCTAAGTCTTTCGTCAGAGCGTTAGGCTGGTAGCGCCATTTCCAGTTTCCGCTCACCGTGCCCGGTAAGTTCATTCGCGCTTCATTGCCCAGACCCAATACGTCTTGCAACGGTAGGATTGCGATCTCTGCCACGGATGCCAGCACGGCGCGAATCAGCACCCAATTTACCGGCTCATTTTCAAACCCTAAGTAGGCACGGGCGAAATCGCGCTCTTGCCGGATGTCTTCCGTGCTTCGAGTACTCTCTCCCACGCCGGAACTGCTCCACCAGCCAACTGTGGTGTCATTATCGTGACCACCGGTATAGGCCACAAGCTCTCGCGAGTAGTTGTGCGGACGGAAGCTCGGCCCTTGAGGGTCGTTTCCAAACGCAAATTGCAGCAGGCTCATCCCGGGGAACCCAAACTCCTGGCGCAGCGCCTCCACCTCGGGAGTAATCACTCCCAAATTCTCGGCAACGAACGGCAACTCTTTCAATTGGGCCTTAACGGTGCGGAAGAATTCCGCTCCAGGGCCCTTCACCCACTTGCCTCCCTGCGCCGTGGACGCATTAGCTGGAACTTCCCAGAAGGCCTCGAAACCGCGGAAATGATCCAGGCGTACCAGATCGAATAGTTTGAGGGACGCTCGAAAACGATCAATCCACCAGCAATGACCGGTGGCTGCCGACACATCCCACCGGTACAGCGGGTTACCCCAAAGCTGACCGGTCGCACTGAAATAGTCAGGCGGAACACCCGCAACGGCGATGGGCCTGAATTGCGCATCGAGCCGGAAAAGTTCCGTATGAGCCCAAACATCGGCGCTGTCGTGGGCGACGTAGATCGGGATATCGCCCATTATGCTTATTCCGTAACGCTGGCAGTGAGTCCTCAGCTTCTGCCATTGCCGGAAAAATTCGAACTGTGCAAACTTGTGAATATCTATGTCAGGAGACAATTTCTGTCGCCATTCTTCTAAGACGGATGAGTCCCTCTGGCGAAGTCCCAAGTCCCAATCTGCCCACACCGCATCCTTGTAGACACCTTTGCCCGCCATGAAAAGCGAGTAGTCGTCCAACCAGCTCTCATTGTCCCGGCAAAAAATGTCGAAAGCCAAGCGATCAGCATGACCGCCATCCGCCAAAAACGTGCGAGCGGCCTTTTGAATTAAACCTTGCTTGACGTCGATGACGCGGCCGTACTCTACGTGGCCCTCGGGTAGCACCGAGGTGCAGGCCAAGTCCTGCGACGACAACAGTCCTCGCTCGCGAAGAGCGTGCAAATCGATGACGAGTGGGTTGCCGGCGAATGCCGAAAACAACTGATAAGGCGAATCCCCATAACCCGTGGGACCGAGCGGCAATACTTGCCAGATCTTCTGTTTCGACTGGGCTAAGAACTCCACAAACTCGTAGGCTGAACTTCCCAGATCGCCAATCCCCTGTCCCCCAGGCAAAGACGTAACATGCAGAAGAATTCCGCTACGGCGAGAAAAGATCGAAGCGTTCACGTTATGCTTTTGAGTGCCGTCACAGCGACAGGGTTGCGATGCAAACTAAAATCTCTTCAACCAGGCGCAAGACCTTTATGGGCGGTAAGAGGGAAAACCATGGTGGGCAGCGCAGAACTCGAACCTGCGACCTCCTGCNNTTCTACGCAGGAACCGAGGCCGTCGCGAACGGGACGGAGCAGGGCGCGGCCCTGAGTTGTCCGTAAACATGACGCGGGTCGCCGGAGACGCCTTCGGGCCAGTTCGCGACGCTTTCCATTCTTATTATTTTTTCGCGACTATTACGTCGCGCACTGCCTTGTGCCGCCCTGATCAGATTGAGGATTGACTTAATTCGGGTCGCAGAGATATAGTTCTGTCTCATTTGGGATCGGGCCACCCCCAGGCCATCCACTGGTCCCAAGCAGAGGATGGTTCTATGATTCACCCCGCACTGCCCAGCAAAAATCTCTCGCGAAAACCCACCACTCTCAACACAAACCTAAATAAGGCGCTCATTTCTTATGTCGCGGCGGCTTGCGCCGCCAGTGGGGCAATTCTGGCGGAGGCCATGCCGGCCGAGGGCGAAATCATTTATACGCCAACCAACACGCCGATTCTGGTCGGCTCGCCTGTCTCACTGGACCTGAATCACGATGGCGTGATCGATTTTGTACTCAGCAATAACGGCGGCGACGCAGCTCGACATCCAAGCTGTTCCGTATGCACGTTCGGCGCGCACGGGTCCCTTAAAGTCAGCCCGCAGCAGGCGGGCAATGCCATCTGGGGCGTTTCAAGCAGCGTCTATCAGCTTGGGTCGAACGCGCAGCGCCGGAAGCGGCAGCAAAAGAAGCCGAATACCGTCAAAGAAGCCGCCGCCCCGGTGACATGGGGCGAGGTGGTGGGGAACGGTCCTGAGAGATCATTTCAATCGCAGGCCTTACCCATGGATTCTTCCAATTCCTTCTATTACTTCGGCGGCGGCGGAACGGTCAATTCGTTTGGGGCATGGGGCAAAGGCCGCCGGTTTACCGGCCCCTATTTGGGCTTCAAGTTCTTGATCGACGGCGAGATCCACTATGGCTGGGCCCGCGTGAATGTCCATGCGAATTTCCTCGATCTGTCTGCCACCTTGACCGGTTATGCCTACGAAACCGTCGCGAACCGTCCGATACTGACGGGCTTTACGCATGGAGACGTGGACGCAAGTAGCGACGTTTCGCAGGAGGCGCAGCCTCCCGTGGCAGGTAGTTTAGGACAGTTGGCGATTGGCGCGTCAGGCCAGCGTCCGGCCTCGCAGCCCGTCCACTGATTCGCGGGCCCTGGTGGTCCATTCAAAGCATGCTTCTTTATGGCTTGAGTGGGCACGGATTAACGAAACACACACAGTGCTTAAGCCCAGGAGGCTTTATGAAAGCCAGATTTCTTTCCTATTTCTGCGACGCAGCCACATTCGGCTTGCTGTTTTTAGCAATTTCGCCCGCCGCTTGGGCGGTAACAGAAACCCGTATCCACGAGTTCAACCCAGGAGTGGATCCGGCAGGTTTGGTCGCAGACAGTGCCGGAACCCTTTATGGGACGACCGGTTCCGATGGGTTCTATCGGTTCGGCACGGTGTTTCAGGTGCGTCCATCTCCTTACGGCATATGGACCGAAAGCACGATTTATTCGTTTACGGGAGGCAGCGACGGCGGCGCTCCAGAAGGTGTTATGACCCTGGATGCGGAGGGGAATCTTTATGGCACAACACAAGTCGGCGGCAGCGGATCTTGCAACTGCGGCACGGTATTTGAATTAACCCGATCGGCCAGCGGATTATGGACGGAAACCACGCTTTATAGTTTCGCCGGCGGTGCCGATGGGGCAAACCCCGACTACACAAATCTTGTCTTTGACGCGGCCGGCAACCTCTACGGTGTGACGTATTCTGGCGGAAGCGCCCGCGCGGGCACGGTATTTGAGTTGAGCCCGCAGGCGGGCGGCGGCTGGACCGAATCCGTTTTGTATGCATTTGCCGGCGGCACCTCCGATGGAGCGAATCCCATTGGCGGCGTGGTATTTGATACGGCCGGAAACCTGTACGGAGCCGCCCTCGATGGCGGGTCATCGGAGTGCGGTAGCGGATGTGGAGGCGTTTTTGAGTTGTCACCCCAGGCCGGTGGCGGGTGGAAGGAACAAATGATTTACTTCTTTAAAAACGGCAACGATGGGGCTGTGCCCATCTCGCTGCTGATTATCGATCCCGCGGGCAATCTTTATGGCATGACCCAAACCGGCGGAAGCGGAGGTTGTGGCACCGTGTACGAGTTGTCGCCAACCGGAGGCGGGTGGAACAAAAAGACTCTGCATCAATTCACCGGCAGCCCCGACGGCTGTGTCCCGTTTCTAAATATGGTCCGCAACGCCGGTTCCCTTTATGGGATCACGGAAGCTGGAGGAGCGATGGATGACGGAGCGATATTCCAGATTACTCCGGCCGGGACTGAGCAAACGTTTTTTAGCTTTTCAGGAGGCAATGATGGCTCTGATCCCAGAAGCCTGATTTTGAATTCAAACCGACGAGCGTTCTTTGGCGTAACATTTGGGCTTGGCAGTGCGTCTAGCGGGGTCATATTCGAGATCTCAAAATGACCGGTGTAGCGTTGCCGAGCCTTCTCCAAAACTCTGCACTATGCCACCTCCCGCGTGGCATCCCAGTTTTGGCAGGAACGTCGGCAGGCGGGCCGGGATGCGCCCGCCCTTTTGGGAGCGACCCCCTCTTGAGAAGAGCGGGCCGCCGCTCCTAACCGTATGAGCTTCGGGAGCTTAAGTGGTGGGCAGTGCAGGACTCGAACCTGCGACCTCCTGCTTGTAAGGCAGGCGCTCTAACCAGCTGAGCTAACCGCCCGCTGAAAACTTTGCCAGATAAAATCCATGCCGGCTCGCTCAACGCAGACGCCGCGCCGCCGGGTACTCGCTTCAGCGGAAGCGCGCGAAACACGGCTGTGCGAGTATAAGCGACGCGGGAAAAAGCAGTCAACGGACAGCACGCGATCGTTCGCACGCTTCTCCCTGCTAGACTGACGCGGTGCGCCGTCTGATCGTTAACGCCGATGATTTTGGCCTCACTGCGGGTGTGAATCGCGCCATTATCGAGGCTCACACCCATGGAATTGTGACATCCGCTACGCTGATGGCCACTGGACCCGCCTTCGAAGACGCAGTGCGGCTGGCAAAACAGGTTCCGCGTCTGAGCGTGGGCTGCCACGCTCTATTGATCGATGGCGAGCCTGCTCTCGATGGGGCTCGGCTGCCTACGATCACTTCCACACGTTCTGGCAAGGCGCGATTCCGCGATGGGCTAAAATCTTTTGCGGCGCGCGCTCTGACGGGACGCTTGGATCCCATCGAAATCGAAGCGGAGACTACCGCCCAGATTCGCAAGATTCAATCGGCCGGCATTACCGTTTCCCACGTGGACTCTCATAAGCACACTCACTTGTTTCCGGCTGTGCTGCGCCCCGTGCTTCGCGCGGCAATTGCCTGCGGAGTACGCGCCGTTCGCAATCCGTTCGGCCCCAGCAAGCCGCTGACGTCGGGCGAATTGTTGGCTCGTCCAAATCTTTGGACGCGCTACGCTGAATTTCGAATTCTGCACACTCTTGCCGGGAAGTTTCACGACGCTGCTAAACGGCAGGGAATGGCAGCTCCCGACGGCACCCTTGGTGTGGTTGTCACTGGCACTCTTGATGAAGAGCTGTTCCGCGCCATCGCAGCCATCATCCCGGAAGGTACTTGGGAATTTGTTTGCCATCCCGGCTACAATGATTCCGATCTGCGGCGGGCTAATACTCGGCTGCGCGAATCGCGAGAAACCGAATTGCGCCTTCTAACCATGCCAGCGGCGAAGCAGTTGCTGGAGGACCAGGGGATTGCGTTGATTTCGTTTCGCGAACTGACCTCGACTGAAACTGGCTGATGACACTCGAGTTAGCAACCAGCAGTTTGCTCGTTCGGTTCTAGTCACTTTCGTAACATTTGAGAAACTCCGTCGGGGGCTATCATCGCATTAGATCCGGCTAAGAAGATTCGGGCCGGGAGGCCTTTATTATGTCTGCCTCAGGGGCGGCTCCGCGTGCGACGTTGGACCTGCGCATACGTGTGTGGGGCATGGGGGCTGACAATCAACCTTTCCATCAGAATGCCAACGCCCAGAATGTCAGTGTCACCGGCGCGTGCATTTGTGGCCTCGAGCATGAGCTGAAGGTAGGCGACGTCATCGGCGTTCAATACGAAACCAAGAAGGCTCGCTGCAAGGTTGTGTGGGTGATGGAGGCCGGGGGATTAAAGAAAGTTCAAGTGGGTGTTCAACTGGTAGCTGACCAGGAGTGTCCATGGCTTTCTCAATTGCCCGCAGAGATTCGATCCAACCTGCCGGCTCCAACACCGGACAATCGAAGAAGATTCTTGCGTCACCGTATCTCGTTTCCTCTGGAATTCCGCGACGAGCGGGTGAATACACCGATGCGGGTGAATGCCACGGACATCAGCGGCAACGGCTGTTATGTTGAGACGGCCATGCCGCTGCCTATTTCGACTGTGCTGCGGCTGGAGTTTTGGATCGACCAGGAGCGCATCTCTTCCTCCGCGACTGTCCGCACTCGAGATCCGGGAGTCGGGATGGGAATCGAATTCACCGGCTTAGCGGATGAATCCAAGAAGCGCTTCCAGGCCTATCTCGATAAGCAGGACCCTGGCATTTCCGGGCCAGGACAAAAAGCCGGCGAGTAGACCTTCGCCGCCGAAGAATATTTCCAGCTAAAACCTTCCAGTTCCCCGAGAATCTGCATCTTCTGCTACCCTCGACCATCGAATTACAGACTCTCTAAACTGGCGGGCATCGCGGAATGAAGATTGGAATTACTTGTTACCCCACCTACGGCGGCAGCGGCGTGGTGGCTACGGAACTAGGGTTGGAACTGGCGCAGCGCGGTCACGAAATTCATTTCATCTCTTACGCACAACCCATCCGGCTCCGGGGCGAACAGCCCAATATTCACTATCACGAAGTCGAAGTGTCGCGCTACCCGTTATTCGACTATCCGCCCTATGACCTGGCCCTGGCCACTCGCATGGCCGAGGTCTCGCAGCTGTATGATCTCGATCTGCTGCACGTTCACTATGCCATCCCCCACTCCGTGAGCGCGCTGCTGGCGCGCCAAATGCTGGCCGATGGTCCGCGGGGACGCCGGCTACCTTTTGTGACAACTCTGCACGGCACTGACATCACTCTGGTCGGGCTGGACCGATCCTACCTGCCCATCACGCGCTACTCCATCAACCAGAGTGACGGAGTTACCGCTATCTCCAACTATCTCCGCGATCGTACGATGCGCGTCTTCGATGTCAATAAAGAGATCGAAGTAATCTATAACTCAGTGAATTGCGATGTGTATTGCAGGTGCAAAAACTCCTCCGAGCTGCGCGCCGAGTATGCACCCAAAGATGAGCGATTGCTGGTACACCTCTCCAATTTCCGTCCGGTAAAGCGAGTTACCGATGTGATCGAGATTTTTGATCGGGTGCGCAAGCAAATCCCCTCAAAGTTATTGTTGATCGGGGACGGTCCGGACCGTTCCGTGGCGGAATGGCTGGCCGTGCAAAAAGGAATTCACGAAGACGTACTCTTCCTCGGCAAACAGGATCAGGTGGAGGAAAAGCTGGGGGTCTGCGACATTCTGCTGATGCCGAGCGAGCTGGAATCTTTTGGCCTGGCGGCGCTCGAAGCTATGGCGTGTGAAGTGGTGCCCATCGCAACCCGTACCGGCGGCGTACCGGAAGTGATCGAGCATGGTACCAGCGGCTATCTCGCCGACGTGGGCGACGTGGATACGATGGCACGCTACGCCATCGAACTTCTCAGTGATGAGAGTGCGTTGCGCGCCATGGGCAAGGCCGCGCGCGCCGTCGCACAGGCCCGCTTCTGCTCCAGCAGAATCGTTCCCCAGTACGAGGCCTTTTACCGGCGGGTCGTTGAGCGTTCTTCGTAAAAGCCCGCCGGTACGGCGCCCGCTGTCTGCAGCAACGGCAACCGTATCCGCACCAGTGTTCCCTTCCCTTCATGGCTATCGATCGTCATCCGCGCCGTATCGCCATACAAAACCTGGAGCCGCTCGGAAATATTAGCCATGCCGATTCCCGTTCCTCGCGCGCTTCCTGCTTCCGGCATTTGGGTTGCCGCCATTCCAACCCCGTCGTCCTCTACCTCAATCACCAAACCCGAGTCAGACAAGCGACTACGCAGGTGGATGCTGCCGCCTTCCACCTTCGATGCCAGGCCGTGCTTGATTGAGTTCTCCACCAGCGGCTGTAACAGCATGCTGGGAACCATCACGTCCAGCGAGTCTGCCGCGAGCTCCTTGACCACGCGAAGCTTATCGTTTCCAAACCGGACCACTTCGATATCGAGATAGTTGTCGATGAATTCCACCTCTTCGCGCAACGGAACGAACGAGTCCGTGTTGTTGAGCAAACGCCGCAGGATGGTGGCCAGTTTTGAAATGACTTCGCGCGCGGTGTCAGGATCGAAGCGCACCAAAGAAGAAATCGAATTCAGAGTATTGAAAAGAAAATGAGGATTGATCTGGTTCTGCAATGCCTCCATGCGAGCATGCAAGAGCAGACGCTCCTGCTCTTCCAGCTTGATCTGGATGCGCACGCTGTTAAAGATCTTGAGCTCAATCCCAATGGCAGTCACAGAAGCAGCGTAGATTGCACCCCACACCCAGAAATTGTCAGGGCTCTCCAGGCTGGTGACGGAATGGGGAAAATATCGCGCCAGCTCCGTTTGCACAAAGCGCAATCCCACAACCGTGCTGAAGAACATGACCTGCCAGTCGAACAGTCGCGGACGCGGAAGATTGCGCCGAATCAAACGAAAAATGCTTTGATCGATGAAAGGAGAAAACGACCAGATATCATCCTTGTCAGCGGCCATGGTACGCAGCTGGCCGGATATAAAACCGCACAGCACTCCGAATGGCATCGCCGCCCACTCGCCATGCAGCATCGCGGGGATACCCATCAAGGCGCCGCCGAGAGAGCCAGCCCAGCGTCCTCCGATCACACCCAGCAAGAGCGCGGTTTCAAAACTCAGATCTCCGGCAAGGAAACTCTTCGCCGAAAACCGAATCCACACGCCGATCATGATCGGCAGCGCCATCCACAACACCAGGTAGACCTTCTGCGGAAATGTGCGATTCTCGCGAAACAGCAGAGACTTGAATTCCTTGGAACGCACCAAACTACTGGACACGGCAGCAGCCACGCCCAGCTTCACCAGAAGGTTGATCCAAATCAGCCGCGGTTCCATGAGTATCAGGCGAGCACGATTGCCCGCGAGAAAACTGTAGCACGAAGGAGACGCATGGCCAGAATCAGAGGANNGAACCTTGCCAGACGCCTGGACGCAATCCGTCTTGCAGTTTGCCGGCGGGGGACGTAACATTCTCATCCTGAAAGGATAGACACCATGATCTTAGGCATGTCTACATCGACATTCACCATCGTGCACGTGTTGTTGAGCCTGGTGGGCATCGGCTCGGGACTCCTGGTCCTGTACGGTCTGCTTCTCGGAAAACGCCTCGACGGTGCGACCGCGATTTTTCTGGCAACCACCGTGTTAACCAGCCTGACTGGGTTTTTATTTCCCGTCGAGCATCTTTTGCCGTCGCATGTGGTGGGCATCATCTCGTTGGTAGCGCTCGTGGTTGCGATCCTGGCGCGCTATCCTCTTCACATGGCCGGCGCCTGGCGCCGGATCTACGTGATATGCGCCGTGCTTGCCCTGTATCTGAATGTCTTCGTTTTGGTGGCACAGATTTTTATGAAGGTGCCGGCCGTGCACGCGTTGGCTCCGACACAAAAAGAGCCGCCGTTCCTGATCGTTCAACTTGTGGTCATGGCAATTTTCGTTGTGCTGGGCATTTTGGCGGAGAAAAAATTCGACCTTGCTCCAGTCGCCACCGTACCCTCATGGAAGAGTTCTAAAGCATCTTAAAGCGTGACTCAGTAGCCTTTCTGCTTGTCGACGATAAACAATAACGGCTCGCGTACCAGATAGCGTCGCAGATTCTCTGNNTCTCTGAGAACAGCGCGTAGTGGCGTTGCCAGAGCTTCTCCGTGAGCCCGGCGGTGTGCGGTGTGATGAGCAGGTTCTCGAGATCCCACAGCGGCGACTCTGCGGGAAGCGGCTCCTGCTCGAAGACATCGAGCGCCGCGCCCGCGATGCGGCGGTTGCGTAACGCGTCGGCAAGCGCGATCTCATTCACCTGCGGACCGCGGCCCACATTGATTAGATAAGCATCCGGCCGCATGGCGGCCAGGCGATCCGCATTCATTAATCCGCGCGTTGCCTGGGTGAGCGGTGCGGCCATAACAACGTAATCGGAGTCAGACAGCAGGTCTTCGATCTGAGTAGGACCATAGACGGCCGCGACGCCTTCGGGATTTGTTTTCTCTAAGTGCTCCCGCACCGCGATGACCCGCATGCCCAGAGCTGAGGCCGTGCGGGCCACGTTTCGCCCAATGCTGCCGAGGCCGATCAGTCCCAGCGTGGCGCCTGCGACCTCGCGGGGCCGAGCACCGTCGTTCCAGAGTGCATCCTGCCCCCAGGTGCGCTTCTGCTGCAGACGCGCGGCTTGTGGAATCTTCTTGGCCAGCGCAAAGATCAGCGCGATCACATGCTCGGCGACGACCGGACCATGCACCTCGTGAGCGTTGGTTAGAATCACATCGCTCTTCACCATCTCGGGAAAGAGCAACTGGTGTACGGCGGCGGTAGGCGCGTGAATCCAGCGCAGTTCGTGCGCCAATCTGAACTGCTCGGGGCGGATAGAGAAACTAAAAATTATTTCGGCGTCTTGAAGATCATCTTCGATGCCGTCGTAGGTTCCTCTATACACTATTTGGATCTGAGGAAAGTCGACGTGCAGTTTTTCCAGGAACCACGCGGGCACGTTCCAAAGGTCAAGGCGGTGATGGACGACAATCAGAAGTTTCATCGCATCAATTTTGTTGATTGTTCTTGAGAAAAGCGCGTAGATCCGTTCCCGTCATTTCTTTCGGCTCATCGACGCCGAGCATTCCGAGTATGGTCGGCGAAATATCCCGTAGCGAGCCATTGGGCTTCAGCGTGAATCGCTTGGAATCTTCCGCAACCACGATGAACGGCACAGGGTTCGTGGTATGCGCCGTATGCGGACCCCCGGTCGCGGGGTCAATCATCATTTCGGCATTGCCATGATCCGCGGTGATCAGCATGGCTCCGCCTTTGGCACGCACCGCGGCCTCGATCCCAGCCAGGCAGGCATCCACGGTTTCGACTGCTTTCACCGTGGGCTCAATTTTACCGGAATGTCCGACCATGTCCGCGTTTGCGAAGTTGACGATGATCACGTCAAACGTCCCGTCTTCCGTGGCCTTTACGACGGCAGCGGCAATGCCGGCGGCGCTCATCTCCGGCTTCAGGTCGTAAGTGGCAACTTTGGGCGACTGCACCATCACGCGCTCTTCGCCGGGAAACGGCTGCTCCACGCCGCCATTGAAGAAGTAGGTGACGTGTGCGTACTTTTCAGTTTCAGCCACGCGCAGGTTGCGCATGTTAAGACCGCCCATCACGTTGGCCAAAATGTTAGTCATTGATTCTGGCGGAATGACAACCGGCAAGCTGAAATTCTTGTCGTACTGCGTCATGCAGACGTAGTGAAGATTTTTCGGAACGCGATCGCGCGGAATTGTACCGTCGAGATCGGCCGCACCCGGAAGATCGCTGCCACCTTTCGCGTTCAATCCGCTGTTGCGCGCGAGCGCGCGCGTGATCTGGCGGACGCGATCGGCGCGGAAGTTGAAACAGATGCAGGCATCGTCGTCGCGAATCGTCGCCAGCGGCTGGCCGTTCTTGTCTTTCTCAGTGCAGACAAACGGCACCACAAACTCATCGGTGACGCCTTTGTTGTAGGAATCTTTCATTCCCTGCACCGGATCAGAGAACTTGCCGCCTTCCGCATCGCCAAAGACCATGGCGTTGTACGCTTTGAGAATGCGCTCCCAACGCCGGTCGCGATCCATCGCATAGTAACGTCCATTCACCGTGGCAATCTTGCCGGAGTTATACTCCCGCATCTTCTGCCGCAATTGCTCGAGATAGCCGGCGCCGTTGGTGGGCAGCGTGTCGCGGCCGTCCATGAAGGCGTGTACGAAGACGCGGTCCACATCATTCTGCTTCGCCATCTTGAGCAGCGCATAGAGATGGGCCTGCTGCGAGTGGACGCCGCCATCGGAGACCAGTCCGAACAGATGCAGCCGTCTTTCACCCACACGCGCGTGCTTCATTGCCGCAAGCAGCACGGGATGCGAGAAAAACTCTCCGTTCTGGATCATCAGGTCGATGCGGGTGATGTCCATGTGAACGATGCGCCCTGCGCCGATGTTGAGATGCCCAACCTCGCTGTTGCCCATCTGGCCTTCGGGCAGGCCAACGAAAGGCCCACTGGTGTGAATCAGCGTGTTGGGATACTCGCGGAGCAACCGGTCGTAAGTAGGCTTGCGCGCGAGCGCGATGGCGTTGGCTTTGGTTTCGGCGCGGTAACCCCAGCCGTCGAGGATGACGAGGATGAGAGGTTTCGGACGAGGCATAAATGCAGTTCCAACTTACCCCTTATAATTTAGCGCCTTCAACCCCAGGAACCGCGCCGAATCTCCCAACTCGGCTTCGATTCGCAGCAGTTGGTTGTACTTGCAGATGCGGTCGGTGCGGGAGGCTGATCCGGTCTTGATCTGGCCCACGCCCGTGGCCACGGCAAAGTCCGCGATGAAGGTGTCTTCGGTTTCGCCGGAGCGATGCGAGATCACCGACGTGTAACCGTTGCGGCGGGCCAAGTCAATGGCGTCGAGGGTTTCGCTGACCGTGCCGATCTGGTTGACCTTGATCAAAATCGAATTCGCTACGCCTTTATCGATCCCTTCCTGGAGGAATTGAATGTTGGTGACAAAGATGTCGTCTCCCACGAGTTGAATCTTGCTGCCCAGTTCTTTCGTCAGGATCTGCCAGCCATCCCAGTCGTCCTCGGAGAGTCCGTCTTCAAGAGAAACGATGGGATAGTCGTTCACCCACTTGGCGTAGAACCTGACCATGTCGTCAGAACTCTTGGCGGATTTGTCCGATTTCTTGAAGACGTATTTGCCGTCCTGATAGAACTCGCTGGCCGCGGGATCGAGCGCGATTGCGATCTCTTCTCCCGGCTTGTAACCAGCTTGCTGAATCGCTTCCAGCACAACTTCGATGGCTTCGACATTGGACTTTACCGAAGGCGCAAATCCGCCTTCGTCGCCAACGGCGGTGTTGTAACCGCGTTTCTTCAGNNCGCGCCCACCGGCATCACCATGAATTCCTGGAAGTCGACATTGTTGTCGGCGTGCGCTCCGCCGTTGAGGATGTTCATCATGGGCGTGGGCAAAATATTGGCGGCTGCGCCGCCAAGGTAGCGGTAGAGCGGCAAACCGAATTCCGCCGCAGCCGCGCGGGCCGCCGCCATAGAGACAGCAAGAATTGCGTTTGCTCCCAAACGGCCCTTGGTCTCGGTGCCATCGAGTTCGATCATCTTTTGATCGAGCGCGCGCTGATCGGCGGCGTCCCAGTTCGCCAGGGCATCCGCGATCTCGCCGTTGACGTTCTCGACTGCCTTGAGAACTCCTTTGCCGAGAAAACGCGCGGTGTCGCCGTCACGCAGTTCAACGGCCTCATGCTCACCGGTCGATGCCCCGCTCGGAACGATGGCTCGTCCCATAACGCCGCTCGCCAGATGAACTTCCGCTTCCACAGTAGGATTGCCGCGCGAATCCAGCACTTCGCGTCCAATGATTGCGCCTATATTCGTCATGAAATCCTTTCCGTTCTTCCGCTCTGCAATGGATGTAGTGTCGTCATCGACCGCCACTCCGGGCCCGCTTGAGTTCAAACTAAGGCGGCGTCCCGTCAGGTAGCCGATGCCCTGATAAGTCTTTCCCATGAAGTCGTATTGAAACTCACGATTATAGCGGATGGAAGATCACAGAAATGTGACCGCGCTCGCGGCGGTCGATCGACATTGGCCGGATTGGAATTGGAGTGTTCCAGACCCTTATCTTCGCTGGTTCCCCAAGTCCGCCGGATATTGTCCCAGCCACCTGCCTGGTCTAGAGTCAAAGCAACAATCGATGGACTTCAGGGTTGTAAGACCTGTGGAGGATTTATGAAGAAGTGGACAGTTCTACCCTGCACCCTACTCCTGGCAGCGATGGCTGCAGCGCAGGCCAGCGCGCCGGTACCGGCCGGCACGGGCTTGATAGTCAAATTGGAAACCACTCTTGCCACTTTCAGCAACAAGGCCGGTGACCCTTTCCAGGCACGCTTGATGCAGGCAGTGGTGCTCGGCGGCAAGACTGTAATTCCTGCCGGAGCGATGGTCGAAGGCCGCGTTACCAAGGTGGCGGAACCCCGCCGTATCTCGGGCAAGCCGACCATTGCAATTCTGCCGGAAGCGCTGGTACTGCCCACCGGCGAGCGTTTGTTCCTGGATGCAACCCTGGTTGACACCGATATTCGGGGTACGGATGTAAATCAGGAAGGCGAGTTCAAAGGATCGGGTCACGACCGCGGCGACGAACTGGAAACCGGCGGCGGGGCAGCCGGCGGCATGCTGATTGGCGGCCTCATCGGCGGCCCACCGGGAATTCTGATCGGCGGAGTGGTTGGCGCAGGCTCGACCGGCGCGCACTGGCTGAGCAAGCATCGCTCAGCCACACTGCCCGCGGGAACTACGCTGACCCTCGAACTCAACCGTCCGCTGGCGATGACTGCGGCAGTGGCGAACGCCGGGCAGTAAGGAAACTCGGTTTTGAGAAACGCCGGAGGCGAGCGCCTCCGGCGTTTCTTTTCCTTCCCAGAGCGCGCTGCAGTTCAGGGGTTACATCCCCGCTGCCAGTTCCCATTCGCTTACCAACTGCAGTTCGATCCAGCCTTCCACAGGTAGCGCATCCACGGGCAGGCGGTTATGCCAAAGACTGAAACGCAGCCGAAGCCGGCTGGTCGGCGCAATGCCGGGAGCGCCGGGCTTGGACTGGCTCACAGTTCCACTACTTGCCCCGGGATGCGAAACTGGCTTCGCCAGCAGCCAACTCAGGGGCAGCCGGAATTCAAAGTTGCGCAACAGGGCGGCCTTCGCGGTCTCGTCAATCTTATTCGACGAAGCGGGCGCCGACTCCTCCCGCCCCTCAACTTTCCACTCCGTTAATTGGCGGTCCCGCACCTTGGCATCGAGCCGCAGAGTCCGCCTGGGGCGAGCTTCTCCGCTCGCCCAAGATTCCAGATTCACCACCAGATCAAAGGCCATCTCCGGCACCGGGCCGGCAAAATCCAACCGCCCGTAGACAAATGTGCCGTCGATCCCCGCATATACGGAATCCAGCAGGAACTGTTTTCCGTGCATAGCGCCGGCGCGCTGATCGGCGGTAAAGATAGCCGCTCCCATCCATTCGAAGTAGCGAACCTTGTCGCCCAGCACGCGGGGATGAATGTAAGCGCTCTGCGGAGTGAACGCGGGACGCACCTCCCCGCCCGTGATCGGCTGCGACAAATAATCCGGCGGCGTCGCTCCCAGTGCCTGGTAGATGTTCGAAAGATGCTTGCGGTAAAGCTCGTCAAAGTCGCGGTCATTGGCTGAGTGATGCTCGGGGCCGTACCACCAGTTCCAGTCGCTGCCCTCGGCAATCATGATTTCTTCAAAAGCGAGTTTTCGTTGTGCCTCGCTGGACCGGGCCGAATGCTGCGCGTAAAACTCGCGCGCCTGGTGCAAGTAATCCCAGGCACGATTATCTTCCGGAGCCCCGATCCAGACATTGAAGTTTGCGTTGATCCACGATCCCGGCACCAGAGACTTCAAAGGTGACAGGTTACGATGGCGCGAAATCGCCTCCGAGACCGTGACCGCCTCAAGACTGGCTTCGTGCTGCAGCGCATCGTAAAATCGCCGCAAAAATTCCCGTCCGGATTTCGGATAATACTCCCAGGCATTCTCTCCGTCGAGGATCACTGACACCACAGCGTCCCGCCCTTGCGCCAGAACTGATTGGGCCGCATCCTTGATGTTGCGCAGAAGATGCGCGGCCGCATCCGCGGGATCCATGCCCGAGTAAACAAAGCCGATCATGTCGGAAATGGTGTGGTCGCGAAACACCATGTGCATTTCGGCCTGAGCGTTCTCATAATGGTGAATGTCGTAAAGCCTTTCCGCTAGATGCGGGGGCAGCCGGCCGTTACCGTCGCGCTGAAAGAAAACTCCTGTACTGCGGCCGAGCACACCTTCGTCGGTGGCCATCCATTTGATGCCGAGGCTGTGGGCAATCGCCAGCGTCTCGTCCGATACGCCGCCTTCCGATGGCCAGACGCCGCGCGGACGCACTCCGAATACTTCCTGGTGAAGGTCGAGGGCGCGCACCAATTGTTCACGAGCGTCTTCCGGGTGACGAAATCGATTCTGCGGCAAAGGCAGCCCCGGCGACGAAGCGGCTCCCGCATTGGTGTCGCAAACCAGAGGAAGAATCGGATGATAGAACGGCGTCGCGGAAATTTCGATCGATCCATTCTTAGCCGCGCTCGCATACGCCGGCAGAACTTTGCCCAGCAGTTCGCGTTCGCGCGCGATTACAAAACTCTGATCTTCAAGTGAATAATTACGCTCCTTCTTGATCAGCGCCGCAATGTCTTCATCTTCCAGAAAGAATTCGTCAAACCACGCAATCTGCGACAGCACCTGCAGGTCGGTTAAATCCCGCGGCTGAAAATATCTCTCCGCCTTCTCGGCCGAATGCCCATGCTCCCGGTAGCGCTCCCACAGTTCCCGGTAGCGGGGATACCGGCCGATCACATTTGCGGTGTTAGCCTGAAATAAATATTGAAGGGCAAAGTGCCGCTCCTTCACAGTCAAATCCTTGGCCGGCTTGGCTGCGACTTTCAGAAACGGATCCCGCGCCGTCCCCGCAACGTAATCCTGAATCTGAGTGATCAGCGACGGCACCAGATTAAAGTTCTGGTGGACATCAGGAAACTCGTCGAGCAGCTTCACCATGCCGTAATAATCCTTGAGGGCATGCAGGCGCACCCAGGGCAGGCGATATTCACCGGTCACCAAGTCCTTGTAGAAAGGCTGATGCTGGTGCCAGAGAAGAATCAGACGCAGCGCGGGCATGGCTGGAAAAGTAAGTCTAGCATGGGAATTCGCCTAGCCTGGCGCACGGAGGAGCGTGGCGGCGAGTTCGCCGCAATTGCGAAGCTGGTATTTCATCCGGTCGGCATACAGCAGTCTCTGTATATGGCCGTTGGCATCTTCCGGTACACTAAGGACTCGGAAAATGCCAGAAATTCCCATTTCCGCCGCTTTTGACCGCCCGACTTTACTCTCCGATCAGGATCTCTACCTGTTCAACGAGGGCAGCAACTATCGCATGTATGAAACCATGGGCGCTCACCTGGTCACACGTGACGACCGAGCCGGCGCCATGTTCAGCGTCTGGGCGCCGAATGCGCGATTGGTTTCAGTGATCGGCAGTTTCAATTCATGGGGTGCGCGCAGCAACTTGCTGGAACGCCGCAGTGACTCCGGCATCTGGGAAGGATTTGTTCCTGGAGTAAACAAGGGCGCACTCTATAAATTTCATATCGAGTCCAATCGCCACAGCTATCACGTCGATAAAGCCGACCCCATCGGCCTACTGCACGAAAAGCCTCCGCGCACCGCTTCCGTGGTGTGGGACCTCGACTACCAGTGGGGCGATCACGATTGGATGGAAAAACGCGCAGGGCGCAATTCTCTGCGTGCTCCGCAGTCCATCTACGAAGTCCACCTCGGCTCCTGGATGCGCGTTCCCGAGGAGCACAATCGTCCGCTCACCTACCGAGAAACCGCGCCGCGTCTAGCCGAATATGTGGGACGCATGGGCTTTACCCACGTCGAATTCCTGCCGGTGATGGAACATCCTTTCTACGGCTCCTGGGGATATCAGACAACTGGCTATTTCGCTCCCACGTCGCGCTACGGCACGCCGCAGGATTTCATGTATCTGGTCGACTACCTGCACCAGCACGGCATTGCCGTCATCCTGGATTGGGTGCCTTCGCACTTCCCTTCCGACGCCCACGGCCTGGCGTACTTCGATGGCACGCATCTGTACGAGCACGCGGATTCACGGCAGGGTTTCCATCCCGACTGGAAGACGCACATCTTCAACTACGGACGCACCGAGGTGCGCAGCTTTCTCATGTCGAGCGCGATGTTCTGGCTCGACAAGTATCACATCGACGGGTTGCGTGTAGATGCAGTCGCCTCCATGCTCTACCTCGATTATTCGCGAAACGCCGGCGAGTGGATTCCCAACAAATTCGGCGGACGCGAAAATCTGGAAGCCATCGACTTCCTGCGCCGCTTCAATCAAGAAGTCTACAAAGAGCATCCCGCAATCCAGACCACGGCGGAAGAATCCACTTCCTGGCCCATGGTTTCGCGGCCNNTACCATCACAGCAAGCTGACTTTCCGCATGCTGTATTCGTTCCAGGAAAACTTTGTGCTGCCGCTGTCGCACGATGAAGTCGTCCACGGCAAGGGATCGCTGATCGGCAAGATGCCCGGCGACGAGAGGCAGCGCTTCGCCAACCTGCGGCTTTTGTTTGCATATATGTTCGCCCAACCCGGAAAGAAACTCATGTTCATGGGTGACGAGTTCGGTCAGGTTCGCGAGTGGGCACATGACACCAGCCTGGAGTGGCACGTCCTTCAATATGCGGTTCACAGCGGCTTGCAGGAGTGGGTGGGCCAGTTGAACCGGACTTACCGCTCTGAACCCGCCCTGCACCTGCTCGATAACAACGCGGCTGGCTTCGAGTGGGTGGATTGCAACGACAATCTCACCAGCACGATTTCGCTTCTACGCAAAAGTGAATCTGCGAAAGACACAGTTCTCATCGTGTGTAATTTCACGCCCATACCCCGCCTGGGCTATCGTGTCGGAGTGCCTGCGGGCGGCTACTGGCACGAATTGCTGAATAGCGACGCTCTGGAATACGGCGGCACGGGTGTAGGCAATCTGGGCGGAGTGAATGCCGAAGAGGTATCAGCCCACGGCCGTCCCTACTCGCTGAAGCTGACGCTGCCGCCACTGGGAGCGTTGTTTCTAAAGGCCGGATAGCAAATTCGTCCATCGTCCCGCATCTCGCAATTCCGCGTGCTATCCTGCCCTCATACTCGTCTCTCATGCGGATTCTAACCCGCTACATTCTCCGCGAAGTAAGCTCGCACGCCCTCATCGGCGCGGCCATCTTTACCTTCGTGTTGTTCACGCGCGACCTGGGACGCATTCTGGAACTCGTCGTCCGCGCCAGTGCACCTCTGCCCAGCGTTGCCCAGATTTTCTTTTATACTCTCCCGCTCGCGCTCACTTACACGATTCCGATGAGCGTGCTGGTGGGCATTCTGATTGGTTTAAGCCGCCTCGCCGCCGATAGCGAAATTACCGCCATGCGCGCGAGCGGCATGGGCGTATGGAGCTTTGGCCGCGTGCTGGCGATCTTTGTCGCCGGCGCCTGGATGCTGGCGCTGTTCAACGGGCTTTATCTCGCCCCGTGGTCGATGGCTTCGCTGGGGCGTCTTGAAGATCAGCTCACAGGGTCGCAGGTTTCTTTTGAAGTTCAACCCCGCGTTTTCTACGAAGGCTTCCCCAAACGCGTGCTCTACGTGCAGGACGTGCACACGGCGCAGGGCGCCGCAGTGTGGAAAGGCGTATTTCTCGCCGACATCTCCGATCCGGCCAATCCGAGCATTACGCTGGCTCATGAAGGCATCGTCGTTCCCGAGGGGCAGGATCGCCTGCATCTGCATCTGATCGACGGCTCTACTCACGAAACCGATCCCAAAGTCGCCGACCATTACCAAATCTCGACTTTCCAGCAAACTGATATCCCCATCGAACTGCCCGCCACGGAAAACAAGTCAGACGAACAAATCCCAGTTGGCGTAATCAGCACTAGGGAGCTACGCGATCATGCCCGGCGCGTCGACCCGATATCCGCGCGCTGGTATCTCATCGAATTTCATCGTCGCTTCGCACTGCCTACGGCCTGCCTGGTGCTCGCCATGGTCGGGATTCCCTTGGGACTTTCCTCAAAGAAAAGCGGAAAGTCAGGAGGATTCGTCCTCACGATTGCTCTGGTGTTTGTCTACTACTTCGTCTCCCTGCTCGGAGTGTCGCTGGCGCGGCAGGGCAAGGTCGGTCCTATGCTCGGAGCGTGGCTGGCCAATATTGCGTTCTTCGCCGCAGGTGCAATCCTGCTGTGGCAAGCCGAACGCCGGCCCATTTCACTTTCGGTGTTCCGGCTGGGGGGAAAGCGCGACCCTCATGCCACCGGCCACGTTCCCACATTCCGGCTGGGACGCAGAGACAGCGCCAACGCCTTCGAGCGTGCCTCCACGCGCCGCCGCGTTTTCAGCGCTAGTTTTCCCACGCTGCTCGATGATTACGTGCTGCGTGATTTCTTTATCTATCTGGGGATGATCCTCTCCACATTCCTGGTTCTGCTGCTGGTGTTCACTCTGTTCGAGTTACTGGGCGACATTCTGCGCAATCAGACGCCTTTTATTGTGGTCGCGGAATATCTGCTCAACGTTTCGCCCTACCTGCTCTACAGCGTTGCTCCGTTGATCATGCTGCTGGCTGTGCTGATCACGTTTGGCTTGATGAACCGGTCCAATGAGATCACTGCCATCAAAGCTACCGGAACCAGCATCTACCGCACCGTGACTCCTGTAATAGTGGCGGCTTCTTTTCTGGCAGCGGGATTATTTTTCGCCGACCAGTTCTACCTGCCTCACACCAACAAACGCCAGGAAGCACTGCACAATCAGATCAAGGGAAAGCCCGCGCAAACCTATTTGCGCCCTGACCGCAAGTGGATTTTCGGCCAACATAATGACATCTACTACTATCAATTCTTCGATCCCGACCGCGATCAGTTCGCCAATGTCACCATCTTTCAAATCGATCCTGCCAGCTTCTCCATCTCGCAGCGTGTACACGCCGATCGCGCCCACTGGGCCGACAATCTGAATCGTTGGATCTTCGAACAAGGCTGGGAGCGCTCGCTGAAAGGACCGGCCATTGCCGGCTACCGTACCTTCGAGGTCTCAACCTTCCCCGAACTCAGCGAGGCGCCGTCCTACTTCAAGAAGGAAGTGAAACAGTATTCCGAGATGAACTATGAGGAGTTGCGCCGCTACATCCGCGATCTGCAGCAAAGCGGCTTCGACGTGGTGCGCCTGCGCGTGCAGCTAAATAAGAAACTGTCTTTCCCGATGATTACTTTAATTATGGCTGTGCTCGCCGTCCCGTTTTCACTTTCGGCAGCCAAGAAAGGCGCCATCACTGGCGTCGCGGTTGCGGTGGGAATCGCTGTGGTCTATACGGTGGTATCACGGTTGTTCGAGGCCATGGGAGATCTGAGCCAGCTTCCGCCGGCCCTGGCGGCTTGGTCTCCAGACCTGATTTTCGCTCTGGTTGGCGCCTACCTGATTCTGAAAATTCCTACCTAAGCGCCTCTTGGTTCGGCCGCAGAACTATTTCACCGCCACTCCCCAGGGAAAGTTATCGGTCTGAATTGGCGGCTGCGGCGTCAACGCACCAGTAGCAGGCGTAATGGCATACTCCGACACCGTGGCCTGGTTAAGGTTCGCCACAAACATCCAGGTGTCGTCGCTGCGGATCGCAATCGATGTGGGAAATGAATTCGTCGTTATAGTTGCCGGACTCAATGGTGTCAGGCTACCGGTGGTGGTGCTGACCCGATAGGCTGAGATCGCGTTCTGCCCGGTATCCACGACATATAAGAAATTGGCATACGCATCCATCATCAAAGGTCCCGGAGAATTACCCGCCACAAACGGAGACCCGGTGACCGCTCGCAGGCTAAAATCGGCCGCAGTGCAGACCGGCAAGTTCACGGCGTTGCAAACCGTAAAAGCGCTCACACTATTGTCGGGTTGCCCGTTGGACACGTAAACAAAACGGTTGCAGGGATCGACCGTCACTCCGGAGGGTACCGTGCCTGTCGGAATTCCCGGCGTCGAAGACGTGGGCACGAGGGTTAGCACACCGCTCGACGACACAGAATAATTCAAGACCACGTAATTGACGGAATCCGTCACATAAAGGTTTTCAGTTGTGGGCGGCACGTTCACAGAACAAATGGAGTATGCGGCAGGATAAACGGTTGGAGTCACGGCAAGCGCAGAAGCACTCGGGGTGGTACCGCCGGTCTGCGCCGGAAGGACGAAAGGCGAAGAAAGCGCAGTAGTCGGACCTACTACTTCTGTGAGGGCGCCGCCGCTGCCGATGGCAAATACTGACACTGCTCCTGGCACCGGTTGCGTACCATCTGTGGTCAAACTATCGGCTACAAAAAGAAATTTGCCTGCGGAGTCGATAGTCATTGCTACCGGAACCATCGGAATCGACTCCGTCGTCGTGCTGCCTGGCGGCGTAAATGTTTCAGGGTTCAGCGGTGTTGGGCTCCCGAGCGAACCTAATTTCCCGTCAGAAGCCACCGAAAACGATTGGATTCCCGTAGCGCTGGGGGTCACATAGGTACTTTGGGTAACCAACACGTAGGCAAAGTCACCCGCTGGATCGAGGACTACGGACGTCGGAACTCCCTGCGTGGGCGGCCCATTCGAGTTAAAGACCTGCGAGATATGGCCATTGCCGAGGTCCAGGCTAAACGTATCCATCACCGCGTTGGCCTGCGTGGAGACGACCACCAGCCCGTTGTTGGAAGACGAGTACTTACTGCTGCACGCCACCAGCACTGCGACCGCAATCAGAACCGCGATTCCCAAAATCCAGGTAACCCTTGTCCGCATTCTTCTTGTTATCTCCTGTAGACATACTACCGCGATCCCCAGCATCCCCAAGCCGGGTCCGAACAGTTTATGAAGGCGTGGATGACCATCCATTTATGTATCAGGAATGCGCGGGAAGAGCAAACCCGCTAAGACTCATTGGAACCGCGGAAGCGGTTGCGAGTTGCCCGAAGGCAGTGATTAGTGGCCAGTGGTTAGTGGCCAGATGCCAGTATTCAGACTTGCTTATAGGGAGTGTGACTGACCACTGGGCACTAACCACTGGCCACTCCATTTAAGCTTCTGCGGCCACCGGTTCGGACACCCTGCCAGCGCCGCTGTCAGGCAACAGCGGTAGATGAATCTCGACCCGCAACCCGCCTTCCGCCCGGTTGAAAGCCGCTACCCGTCCGCCGTGAGAGCGCACCGCCCTTTCGGTGATGGCCAGGCCCAGACCGACTCCTCCGGTCTGCCGTCCGCGATCATCGTCGAGGCGGTAAAATGGCTGGAACAGTTTTTCGAGAGCGTCCGCTGGAACGCCCGATCCGCAGTCGCTGACGCTCACCACCGCTTCAGCAGCGTTGGAGGATGCGGACCGCTCCAGATGAATCTCGACCGTTGTGCCCTCGCGCGTATACCGGATGGCGTTGCGCACGACGTTCTCGATTGCACTGTGTAGCAGTGAAGCTTCGCCGCGCACTCCCCAATTCCCTTCAGGAATGTCGCTACGCACGTGGCAGTGCCGCGCCTGGGCCTCGAACTCGGCATCCTCAGACACGTTCAGTACAACCTCATCCAGAAGAACGGGCGTCGAAGGCACCCGTTGCTCTCCGTCTTCCAGGCGAGCCAGAGTCAGCAGGCGGCCAATCAGCTCGTTGAGGCGGCTGGCTTCGAGTTCAATGCGCTCCAGCATGCTTGCACTCTCCAGGCCGGAGCGCTGCCGCGCCAAACCGAGAGCCACATTTAGGCGCGCCAGCGGAGAGCGCAACTCGTGAGAGATGTCGTTGAGCAACCGGGATTGAGCTTTGACCAGCGTCTCCAGCCGCGCCGCCATGGTGTCAAAATCGCGCATCAATCCGGCAATCTCGTCGCCGCCTTTGCTGTGTGGGTAGCCGGCGCGCGCCGTCAGGTCGCCCGCAGCCAGTCGCTGAGTGGCGGCTCGCAGGCGAGCCACGGGCTTAGTCATATACCAGGCTAGAAAATAGCAAACCACCCCCGTAGAAATGACCGCAATGATCAAGCCCGGCATCGGTATGCCCCACGGTCCGAAAAAGACGCGCGGGCCGGGTGGCAGCTCCATCGCAATGGTATAAAGATGGCGCCCGTCGCTCGAGGCTTTCGATTCGGTCAGGATCTGCGGACGCGGAAAAATCATTCCCGGGCGCGGCGGCAGCGGCTTGCCGGCGGCTACGTGCTCCGCCCACCCCTGGCTGGAGCGCCCCGAGATCTCGTTTCCCTGCTCATCGAAGACGTAAGCCCGCACGTGATGGGTGTGCTGCAGGTTTTCCAGATAGTCATGCGCTTGTTGCGTCCCACCATGCTCGTAAGCACCGATCGCGTCGGTGAGGGCAGTGGTGCGCAGCGCGTCCCAGGTTGAATTACGCTGTGGACGAAAGGCCAGCATCACCAGGATCGCGAGCACCAGAAACAGGGCCAGGGCGGCCCAGAACGAGAGAAAAATCTTCAGGAAGAGCGTCTTCATGACGTTGTCTTTACTTTAGCACCTTAACCTTTTCCCCTGCGTTCTCCCGGGGCCGGGCAAAGATGTAACCGACGCCGCGGATGGTTTTAATGTGCTCGTCGTTCTCCGTATCACCAAGTTTCTTTCGCACCTTGCTGACGTGCATATCGATGCTGCGATCAAAGGGCGAGAATTTGCGGCTGAGCACGGCATTCACCAGGCGTTCCCGCGGAACTACCCTTCCGGCTTCGCGCAACAGTACTTCCAACAAGTTAAATTCCACCGAGGTGAGATCAACCGGCTGGCCGTCACGGCGCACGCTGCGTGTGGCCGGGTCGAGTTCGATCTCACCTACGCGCACAATGTCAGGTGCCGCGGCAGAGGACTTGTCGCCGCGGGTGCGGCGCAAAACGGCTCGAATCCGCGCGACTAGTTCTCGCGGGTTAAATGGCTTTGGCAGATAATCGTCGGCGCCAATCTCCAGACCCACAATCCGGTCGACATCTTCGCCGCGCGCCGTGAGCAGCAGCACGGGCAGGCGAGAGGTGGCGCGAATTCGCCGCAGCACTTCGAAACCATTAATGCCGGGCAGCATCACATCGAGCACAACCAGCAAATACCCGCCGCCGGTGGCACGCTGCAGCCCGCTCTCGCCGTCGTGCGCGGCCTCCACGACGAAGCCTTCCGCCTGCAGGTATTCGCCCACCAGAGTACAGAGTTCGACATCATCGTCAATGACCAGAATGCGTTCCATATTTCTGGTTTTCATTGTGCACCATGCGGCCAAGGTTCGGGGTAAAGAATTGTCAAACGGGCCACAGTTCCATCATGACAAAACTTTACTCGGATTTACTCACTTTTTACTACTTTCCCGACCAGATCGTGTTTCTATAAGTGTACCCAAAAAGTGTTAGGTTCCTGAAAGAAGCGGTTTAAGGAGCCGGCCCCTGAAGGAGTCAAAAAGTTTATGAAATCGATTCGTTTTCGTTTGCTCGTCGCAGCACTGGCGGTAATGCTGGGCAGTACGATCGCCAAATCGCAAACCGCGGATGCGCCTCCGCCCATGCACGGCCACGCGTTCGGCATGGAAGGCCACATGATGGGCTTCTGGGCCAAGGCTCTGAACTTGACCGATGACCAGAAGGCGCAGATGAAGGCCGTAATGCAGAAAGAGCGGCCCACTGTGAAACCACTGATGACGCAGCTTCACCAGATGGATCAGCAGCTCAAGCCGTATGAGGAAGGCACCTATGATGAAGCCAAGGTGCAGAGCCTGGTTTCGCAGCAGGCGCAGACTCTGGTACAGCTAAGGGTACAGGAAACCCGCATTCACAACGAACTGTTCCAATTGCTCACTCCCGATCAGCAGAGCAAGATGAAGGAGTTGGAAGCCAATCGGGAAGAGCGTATGCAGCAGCACATGCAGAACGCCCCGGCTGCTCCGCAGGAGTAAACCCGGCTGCCGCGCTATTCTTTGCAGGATTCACTCGCGGCGCGGGATCGGATCTCTCCCCGGTCTCGCGCAGCTTTTTCCCGGCTCACGCCGAGGGCATTGTCATGGATTTGGCTGAGGTATTGATCTTCGATCTTGGATGGATATTTTTCGCCGCATGGGGCATGGTTCTGGCGGCGGTCACCGCAATCGCTTTTGGACGAGATCTCTTTTCACCCTTTCCGCAGCGAGGCCGCGACCCTGAACGGCGGTCAGTTTAGGGTAACTTCAGCGCCTCCTAATTAATCTCTGATCATTGATCTTGATACTTCTTCGCCTTCCTCCACGCCTTTCTAGCCAAGACTTGCACCCTGCCTGCTAAAATTTCATCTACACCAAGCACATGATTCCTAAGAGCATGCGTCCGCTACTGCCCTATCTCAAACGCTATCGCTGGGGGTTTGTGTTTGGCACGTTCTGCATCATCTTGAGCAATGGGGCGTGGGCCGGCCTGCCTAGAGTGATCGGCAAAGCTGCGCAGAGTCTGGAGGGTGGCGTTACCCGGCATAAGCTGCTGATCTTTGCGCTGCAGATATTGGCGCTCGCGGCGGTTCGAGGCATTTTTCTTTTTCTGACGCGCTGGGTTGTGATCGGCATCTCGCGCGACATTGAGTTCGATCTGCGTAACGATCTATTTGCGCATCTGGAAACGCTTTCCTACTCCTATTACCAGCGCATGCGCACCGGCGACATTATGGCAAGAGTCACCAATGATTTGAATGCGGTGCGCATGCTGATGGGGCCGGCCATCATGTACTCGGCCAATACGTTTGTGTTTACCGCCGCAGCGCTGTGGTTCATGGTGCACAACAGTCCCCGGCTGACGTTGTATGCGTTTCTGCCGCTGCCCATTGTGAGCGTCACCATTCAGTATTTCGGACGACGCATTCACGAACGCTTTGAAAGAATTCAGGCGATGTTTTCCGACATTTCGGCGCGGGCGCAGGAAAACTTCTCGGGAGCGAGAGTGATCCGCGCCTATGTACAGGAAGAGGCGGAGATTGCATCTTTCGAAGCGGCGAACCAGGAATACGTGGCGCGCAGTCTCAAACTGGTACGTCTGATGGGCATGCTCTGGCCGACACTGGAACTCATGCTGGGGCTAGCGATGGTGTTGGTGTTGTGGATGGGCGGCCGGGAAGTGCTGGCTGGGCGCATGCAGATTGGCGCATTCACGGCATTCAACATCTACATGATGCAGTTGACGTTTCCTATTATCGCCCTGGGCTGGGTGGTCAACATTTNNCTGCAGGAGCAGCCCGAGATCAAGGATGAAGCTGGCGCAAGAGACCGGGAAGTACAAGGGGAGATCGAATTCCGCGGGCTGAATTTTGAGTACGACGGCAAACGGGTGCTGCATAACCTGAACCTGCACATTCCAACGGGCAGCAGTATGGCAATCGTAGGTCCGACAGGTTCGGGCAAAAGCACGCTGGTCAGTCTGATTCCGCGGATTTACGATGCCGCGCCGGGGATGGTTTTGGTCGATGGCCGG
>PLUI01000195.1 GCA_003164855.1 Acidobacteriaceae bacterium | reverse complement strand
CTTGCGCCGTGGGCTGCATTCTATCGCCGCTTTGCGGCTGGGTTCCGCTTCTTGGCGGGCTTGCGGCGCGAGTGAAGAGGCTGCGGAAAAGCTCGGTTTTCGCCTCGCAGCGCCTAAAGGGGCGATTGACAACGCGGCAGTTACGGTATGCCTGAAGGCATANNCAGCGCTGGAAGCGCTGCGCCAACCAAAATCTCACGCGGTGGCTTTTAAAACTTTTGTGGACCGGGTTCACTTCTGGGGAAACGTTTGTGGGGTAGACTTCACTATTTATCGACCATTCTTGATCCGCGGGAGTATGCCTATGGCGCAGGGGCTGGATAACCTCAAGCACATTGTGGTGTTGATGATGGAGAACAGGTCGTTTGATCACATGCTGGGGTCGTTGAAGGCGGTGAATGCGGCGATTGATGGGTATATCGATTCCGATCCGTTTACCAACCTCGACGCGAACAAAAATCCGGTGAAGCCGCAGGCGCTGGCGGAGTTTCAGGGGCAGCTCAATCCCGATCCGGATCATCACTTTCCGGCGGTGGATATACAGATATTCGGGGGCGCGACCGGGGCGGGGCGGGTCGCGAACATGCAGGGATTCGTGACCAGCTACTTCCAACAGCAGGAGGACGTGGGGCACTCGCAGAAAATCATGTATTACTTCAAGCAGAGCGACCTGCCGGTGCTGACCACGCTGGCTTTGCAGTTTGCGGTGTTTAACCGGTGGTTTGCGTCGATACCGGGGCCGACGATTTGCAACCGGGCGTTCGCGCATTATGGAACGTCGTTTGGGCGGGTGGATATGGATCCGTTTGACGTGATCGAGCCCATCGCGAGCATCTACACGCGGCTGGTGACGGCTAATCCGAAGCACTCGGCGAAGGTCTATTACTACGACACTTCCAGCTCGTCGATGGAGGTGGCCAACCTACTGACGAATCAGACGGAAGTGTTCGGCACTTATCCGCAGTTCTTGAGCGACTGCGACAAGGGACTGCTGCCGGATTATTCGTTCGTCGAACCGAATTACAGCGACCACGACAGCGACGACGGGGAGGAAGTGGCGAGCGATCAGCATCCCGACCATGACGTGCAGGCGGGTGAGGCGTTGATCGCGGAGGTTTACACGCACATCAAGAACGGGCCGAACTGGGCCAACACGGCGTTGCTGGTGGTGTATGACGAGCATGGGGCGATCTTCGATCATGTGCCGCCGCCGGCGTGCCCGAAAGACACGTTCCAGTCCACGCAGGTGGATCCCGGGACGGGGTTGCCGTTTCAGTTCGACCGGCTGGGAGTGCGGGTACCCGCGATATTGATTTCGCCGTGGATTCCGAAGGGAACGGTGGTGAACCGGGTGTTCGACCACGCTTCGATTCCTGCCACGATTACGAAGTTCTTTCTCGGGAGCTATCCGCATGTTTCGCTGCGCGAAGCCAATGCGGACGTTTTTATCGAACCGAATAACGGGCAAGGGAACCTGGCGAACAATCTGCTCTCGCTGGATGCGATGCGCGACGACTGCCCGGACTTCCAGATGAGTAGTTGAACAGAGAGAGGAGTAGACAGATGGAGCCGATTATCGTTCCTCGTCCCAAGAGCGTGAGAGACCCGAACCGGCCGGTATCGTCGCTGCTGCTGGCGCAGGTGAAGCATCTGCGGGAAGCGGAGCAAGGTCTGCCGGCTAAGTATCAAAGCGGAATCTTCAGTCACGCTATTCAGACCGAAGGCGAGGCTGCGCGCTACGTCCGGGCGGTTACTGAGGGGATTCATGCCGCGCACGACGATGCAGTGGCGCAACGGGTGCGGAAGGCGCCGAAGCGGAAGCGTGTCATCGAGATTGCGGCGGTCGCGGATGAAGCGGCGAAGCGGAGGACGCGATCCAGTTCCAAGAGAAAAAGTTCCAGGGGAAAAAAGAAAAAAGGATAGAGCCAGGGGTGGTGTCCTGATTTAGCTTTTTCACCACAGAGTCACAGAGACACNNTGCCTCTGTGGTGAAAAAAGGCGAATTAGGCGCTAGGTCGCAGGAGGGCTTCATGCGTTGGTTTGTGGTTATGCTCTGCTTGGCATCGGGAGCGGCGCTCGCGCAAGATCCGAAGGAGAGCTTGCTGCATGCCGAACTGCGCCGCGAGGGCGAGCGTGTAGAGGAGGCGTGCAGCTTCAGCTTGAAAGCCATTCCGATGTGCGGCTACACCCTGTTTACCGACCATCCGCTGCACATCGCGGCCGGCAGCATGCCCGCGCAAAACGGATTTGGCCTGGGCGGCGCTTTCGTCTGGACCAAGAACACAAGAAACTGGCGGCTCAGTTGGGACGCGGACGCGATCGGAGCGACCAGCGGCGGAGCCTGGCGCGCCGGCGGATACATGAAATTGATTCATACACCACACCCGACCAAGCCGACGATCGAGGTGGTCATTCCAACGCCCGGAGAGAAACCGAAGGCGAGTGAGAAGAAGAAAGTCACAGCACCGTTCACGCATCCTTACACGGTTTTCAACCTGTATGCGCAGTCGATCTCGCTGAACAAGCTGAACTACTTCGGCGAGGGAAACGATACTACGCTCGCCGGAGCGTCGGTGTTTGGGATGACGCAGACCATTGTGGGAGGGAATGTCATCAAGCCGGTGTATGAGTGGCCGGCCATCCGTAAGCTGGGTCTGTCGCTGCAGGGGGAGGTGAATGGGCGGTTCGTGAATGTGAGAGGAGAAAACGGGGAGTCTTCGCCTTCCATTGAGACGGTTTATACAAATGCAACCGCGCCTGGACTGAGCGGCCAACCGGGATTCTTGCAACTGGGCCAGGGATTTCGCATTAAGCCCGACACCGGCGATTATCTGAATCTGAACTACATGGGAAGCTTCCAGGAATTCTTTGCGCCGTCGAGTTCGACGAATTCGTTTCTGCGCTGGACCGCGGATCTGAATCACACCTTCTATCTTTACGGCAACGCGAAGTCCGCCGCGTCGAGCAGCGATCAACATGGCCCCGATTCGTGCGCGCAGGTGAACGACAAATGTCCGGCGATTCCACATACGCGAAATCTGAATGGGTCAATTAATCTGCGGCTGCTGGTTTCGGAGTCGATCAATTCGGCGACGAGTGCGGTGCCATTTTATTTTCAGCAGACGCTGGGCGGGTCGGACATCAATGGGAATATGGCGCTGGGAAGTTATCAGGATTACCGGTTTCGAGCGCCGAATTTATTGCTGTTGCAGCAGAGTTTTGAGCATTCGATCTGGGGTCCGTTTGGGTTTCAATTTATGACGGATGAGGGACGGGTGGCGCTGACGCGGGGGGATTTGGGATTTAGCGATCTGAAGCACAGTTTTGCGGCGGGGTTGACGTTGCGGGCGGGTGCGTTTCCGATGGTGTCTCTCATGTTTGCGTGGGGCGGACCGGAGGGGCACCATAATATTTTCAATATGAATAGTTCGTTGCTGGGAGGATCGGCGCGGCCGCTGTTGGATTGAGGGGACGATTGGCGCCGATACCAAGTTTGAGCAGGTGCAGACTCTTTCACATTGACAAGCTGTATCAACGGGGAGGAGGATTCCGTCACGGATAATATCGCCAAATCTGGGGACCGTACATGCACAGCTCGCCTAGAGGATCACGCACCAAGCAACCGCTCTCCGAATTACTGATGACGCGCGTGAATGCATATGCGCTGGCTGCGGGAGCGGCGGGCGTAGCGGTGATCGCGTTGGGGCAGCCTTCCGATGCCGAGATTGTTTTCACTCCGGCGAATGCAGCCGTCCCGCGCAACGAGCGCCTCTCCCTCGACTTGAATCACGACGGAACACCTGACTTCGGATTTTTCTTTTATGGTTTTGCCTATCACTCGTTCAACGCGACTATAAATGCGAATCCCCTCAGCGGCGGCGGTGTGATCATGGCCGGTCCCGGCGCCGGGTATGCAGCTCCGCTGGCGCGTGGATTCGGCATCGGACCTGGCAGGAATTTTGCCGTTGGCGGCTCGCGGCGCATGGAGCGAACGCACGGTTTCGATTATGAAGGCCCTTACTACCGCCGAGCGTATGGACCCTGGGCCAACCAGCAGAATAAATACCTGGGTGTGGAGTTCTTCATCGGTGGCGAACTGCACTATGGCTGGATCCGGCTTACGGTTACGATCGTCGAAGACGAGCTGATGGACGCAACCATTACCGGCTATGCCTACGAAACCAACGCGAACCAATCAATTCACGCCGGCCAACTCAGCGACGAAGCCAGCGTCCCCGCGAAAACAGTGCCCATGGTCTCGCCGTCGCTCGGAGCGCTGGCGCTTGGTTCTTTGGGATTGGATTTATGGCGACGTGAGGACTCTTCACCTTCGGTCCTATAGTTCGCAAAGATCGACATAGGGGGAGCGGTTACCCACTCTCCCCTGCCACACCACCGGACATGCGGGTCCGCATCCAGGGGTTAATGAGCAGCAAGGTTCACTCCGGGAGGCCGAGTGCGAACACTTCGGACAGTAACGACTGTCGCATCCTGCTTCGTCGCGCTAGCCTTCTCCTTCTCCGCACCCGAACCGAAACGCTCTGAAAATGCGAACGCTTATCCGCATGGAGCCACGACTTGTATTGAAGGAAGTAACGGGCCGGGGGTCGAGCTCTTCTTGAAGCAAGACAGCCGCTGCGAAGGGAAAGTTTCGCATCCCTATTTGGAAGTGGACGTCAGAGAGTGGCCCATCCACAAGAGCATCAGGATTGGTGGCGAGAAGTGGGCCTTCAGATGCTCGAATCCAAAGGAATCATACGAACAGGCTTTGTCCGGCAATGTCATATTCGACCATGTTGAAGGCAATCTTGAAGACGGGACTGATGGCTCCTATGAACTGAGATTCAGCGGTGGCAGGTCTGAGACCGGCCACTTCAAGGTGGAGTGTGGCATCCCCTGCGGCTAGGGAACCTGGTTCCTGTTGAAATATCTCTATTACACTCGTTGACCATCGGTCGAAACGTGTAAACGCTGATTTCAACAGTTAAGAAACAAAGTCTCGCTCCGGGCGATACTTCCCAGCATGAACGAGAAGTAGGCCGGTATGATCATCCCTCGTAACAAAGGCATTGCACCGAAGGCTCAACTAGCGTCGATGCGCTGGAATCTGGCACTCCCTGATTTTTGGTTTGATCGCTCTAAGCGACCCGCTTCTTCTTCGCGTCGAGTGCCGGTAGAAGAAGTTTCAGAAGCGCTTGATCAGAGAACGGGTTCTGGCCTGAGATCAGCTCGCGATCCTGGAGGACATAGCTCGTCCATGGAGCGAGCACACTTACATCACCGCCCGCCGTACGCAAGGCGAAGTCTGGGTAGAAGAGAACCTTGCCACCAATCTCAAGCGGCTCCCTCTGCTGCTCTTCCGCTGTCGAAAAGATGGTCATCTTATATCCAGCATAGATCCAGCCTTGAGCCTTTGCCCGCGCTCCAGCGGCATCGCCCGCCGCCAGCGCGGCGACCACCTCCTTTGAATTCGGAAGAGCCGAGAGTAGTGAAATCGGGCCATGGCAGAGCACTGCCGTAGGCTTGGATGTTTTATGAAAGTGTCTCATCACGGTGCCAGCGTCGGGATCATCGAGAAGAT
>PLUI01000238.1 GCA_003164855.1 Acidobacteriaceae bacterium | reverse complement strand
ATTACGCTCGAAGCGCACGCCAACACAAATGAGACCAACCTTTGGGCGCCACTCATTCGGATTCTCCTTTCAGAGGTGCCACGGATGCTAGCACAAAACGAACGGGAATCAAGAAATGCGAATAGTTGAGGTTAAATCTCCAATACACTCATTGACCCGCTTCGCCCCCGCTCCTTGCCTGCTCTCATGCCGTAGAATGAACTCTTGCTCCTAAACATTGAAAAGCTCATCTACGGCGGCGACGGACTCGCTCGCCTTCCTGCCGACTCCCGCGGTCCCGGCAAGGCCGTTTTCGTCCCCTTTGTTCTCGCCGGAGAGAAAATCGAAGCCGCACTCACCTCGGAAAAGTCCGGATTCGCCCGCGCCCACGCCGAAGCGATTATCGAGCCCTCGCCCCATCGTGTCCCCCCGCCCTGCCCGCATTTCGCCCGCTGCGGCGGATGCCATTACCAGCAAGCCTCCTACCCGCACCAACTCGAGATCAAGAAGGAAATTCTGCGGGAGAACCTGCGCCGCATCGCCAGGCTCGAATTGCCCTGCGAAATCCAAGTCCACCCTTCGCCGCCCTGGAATTATCGCAACCGTTCGCGCCTGCAAGTCCGCACCCGCCCCGATTTCGCCGCCGGATACTTCAAGTTTGCATCGCACGAACTGCTCCCCGTCGAAGAGTGCCCCATCAGCTCGCCGCTGATCAACCGCGGCATCGCCGCCCTGTGGAAATCCGGACGCGCCGGTCAAGCAGTCGAAGGCGTGCGCGAAGTCGAATTCTTCGCCAACTCCGCCGCCAACGGCGATCCTGACGAAAAAGAATCGAACCTTCTGCTCGAGTTCTTATGCGCCCCCGAAGCTCGACGCGCCGCCGTTCGGGCCTGGGCCGAAGAATTATGCGCGTCCCTGCCGGAGATTGCCGGCGTCGTCGCCTTCCGCGAGCCGCAGAAGGGCGTCCAGGAGCCACTGGTCACGGTCGGCGCTTCTCAATTGACCTATCGGACCAAGCACGCCGCCTACCGCGTCAGCGCCGGCTCCTTTTTCCAGACCAACCGCTTCCTGATCGACGAACTCATCGGCATCGTCACCGCCAGCCGCTCCGGCGAACTCGCCCTTGATCTCTACGCCGGCGTTGGATTGTTTTCCACAGCCTTAGCCGGTGGCATCCGTCACATCGTTTCTGTTGAGTCGTCACAGACAGCCACAAAAGATCTGCAATACAATCTGCCTGTTAATGGAAAGGTGGCGAACGCCGGGACCGAGCAATATCTGGCCGAACTCGGACATAAGGGACGGGTCGAACCTGCCGCAACCGGGCAACGTGCGGTCCGACAAGGGGCAGTCGGAAATGGCGCAGTCCTCCCCCGGGTGCTCCATAAGCCCGACTTGATGGTGGTCGACCCGCCCCGTGGCGGCTTGGGTGATCGCGTGGCGCGTTTGCTTGGCGATGTTGGCGCGCCACGCATCACCTATGTGTCCTGCGATCCCGCTACCTTGGCCCGCGATCTTGTACCCCTGCTGGCCGCAGGCTACCGCGTCGATCAAATCCATCTCGTCGACTTATTCCCCCAAACCTACCACCTCGAAAGCGTCCTCCACCTAATACGCTGATACCGCGGGATTTTGGTCTTGGAGTGGCAGGATTCTGGTTCAGGGTGGCGCAGCGCTTTCAGCGCTGCGATCAGTGCTGGTTAAAGATGAGGGCTTCAGCCCCTGAGGTACTCGGACGGATTGTCCTTTTCAACCTCACACCCATGCCGCCCCCGCCCACACTCCCGTCCCCGACCGCCCAGCCCGCACCCACCGAATTCCACCTCAAGCCTCCACGCCAACCCATGCTCTGGGCCGCCCTCGCCTATTCCGCGGGAATACTTGCCGGCACCTACCTCGCGCGCCCCACTTCCTGGTGGATCGCCGCCGCCACCGCCTTCCTCGCCGCCAGCCTCTACTTTCTGGCTAGAAGAAAATGGCTCGGCGCCGCCCTCGCGCTAGGCGCATTCTTCCTCGCCGGCACCCTCGAGATCCAACTCCGAGCACCTTCCAGCCCCCTCGATCCCAGCCTCGATCCCTTCGCCTACGGCCCAGAAATCCAAATCACCGCCCACGTCACTCGCCAAGGCAGATTCCGCCAAACATCGCCCAATGAAGTCAGCCAAACCCTCGACGTCCAAACTGAAGAGATCGTCACCGAAAACGCCGCACGCTTCCCCATACATTCCGGCATCCGCCTCGGCATCTACGCCGCCGAATCACCGCCCGCGCCAACCCACGAACCACCCCCCATGCGCCTCTTCCTCTACGGCCAGCGCATTCGCCTTCCCGTCAAACTCAAGCTCCCCCGCAACTTCCGCAATCCCGGTAGCTTCGACTATCAAAGCTACCTCGCCGCGAACGGCATCGCCGCCCTCGCCTCCGCCAAAGCCGAGGACGTCCAACTCCTCCCCGGCTTCACCGGAAACCGTCTCGAACTCTGGCGCACAAGAATTCACTCCAGCATCATCGCCAAAATCCACGCCCTCTGGCCCGCGCCTCAAGCCGCTCTCATCGACGCCATGGTCATCGGCGAACAGGCCTTTATCGACCGCGACACCCGAGTCGATTTCCAGCGCTCCGGTACCTATCACGTCCTCGTCGTCTCCGGCATGAACGTCACAATCCTCGCCTTCGTCGTCTTCTGGACCCTGCGCCGCCTGCGCCTCCCCGACATTCCCGCCACGCTGCTCACCATCTTGTTCTGCATCGCCTACGCTCTTCTCACCGAAGTCGGCGCCCCCGTTTGGCGAGCCACGCTGATGTGCGCCATCTTCCTCGGCACCCGCCTGCTCTACCGCGACCGCTGCATGGTCAACGCCCTTGGAGCCGCCGCCCTCGGCTTGCTCGTCTTCGATCCCCGCCAACTCTTCACCGCCGGCTTCCAGATGACATTCCTCTGCGTGCTCATCGTCGCCGCTATCGGCCTTCCCCTCATCGATCGCACGTCGCGCCTCTACCGCCGCGCGCTCGCCCACTGGGACGCCGACGATTACGGCGCGACCCTGCCTCCCCGCGTCGCGCAGTTCCGTGTCGATCTGCGCCTGATCGCAAGCCGCCTCGCGCCTTTCATCGGCACACGCTGGTCATTGCGCCTGGTTCGCGGCGCAACGATTTTTTTCCTGCGCGCCTTCGAACTGCTGCTCGTCTCGCTCGTCATGCAGATGGGATTGGCCCTCCCCATGGCCTACTACTTCCACCGCGCCACCACCATCGGCCTCCCCGCCAACATCGCCGTCGTTCCCCTCACCCAACTTCTCATGCCCGCCGCCATCCTGACCATCAGCTTGGGATATATTTCTCCGCTCCTCGCCAAAATTCCCGCGATGCTCACCGCCTGCGCCCTCGCAGCCATCACCGGCACCGTGCATGGCCTGGGCAGCCTGCGCCTGGCCGACCTGCGCGTCCCGACGCCATCTCTGGTAATGATCGCCGCAGCTTCCGCCGCGCTGATCATCGCCATGGTATTTGCCCGCCGTCGCGCCCAGCTCGCGTTCATCGGAGTCGGCGCGCTGCTAGCCGCGTCTTTAGCTCTCGCCTTCCTTCCACCCAAACCGCAAACCCGCGCCGGAATTCTCGAGGTCACTTCCATCGACGTTGGCGAAGGCGACTCCATCCTGCTCATCACGCCGCAAGGCCGCACCCTCCTCATCGACGCCGGTGGTCCCGTCTGGGGCGCCAGTTCGCAACTCGATTTCGGCGAAGACGTAGTCGCTCCCTACTTGTGGACCCGCCGCATCTCCCACCTCGACGCCGTCGCCATCTCCCACGGCCACTCCGACCACATCGGAGGCATGCCGGCAATCCTGAAAGATTTTCGTCCGAAAGAATTATGGATAGGTCTGCTTCCGCCCAGTCGAGCGCTGGATAATTTAATCGCCGAAGCGCACGCGCTGGGAATAACCGTCGTACGCCATTGGGAGGGAGACGATTTCGATCTGGGCGGTGCCAAGGTCGACGTCCTTTTTCCCCCGCAGGATTGGCCCGTCGGCCTCGAGCCCAAAAATAACGACTCCATGGTCCTGCACGTCAGCTACGGCGACACTTCCGTCCTCTTGGAAGGCGACGCCGAAAAGGCCGTCGAACGCCGCATCGCCGCCCTGCACCCGCAACACGCCGACCTCTTAAAAGTAGGCCATCACGGCAGCGCCACATCCACCACGCCAGAAATTCTATCCGCCGCAAAGCCCGACTTCGCCGTCATCTCCGTCGGCTTCCACACCTCTTACGGCCTGCCCAAACCCGACGTCCTCGCCCGCCTCCAAGCCGCCGGAGTCCGCGTCTACCGCACCGACCTCAACGGCGCCGTCACCTTCTACCTCGACGGCCACTCTGTCACCCCGATGCCGCTTGGAAGCAATTAGTAGTGCGGCCGTCCCGGCGCTTGTCGGGGGGCATCCCGTCCGTACCATCTGAGTCCAGCGCCGAAGGGGCGCAATGTGAAAGCCCGGCACGGGAGTGCCGGGTGAGAATTGGAACGGAACGAATCCCGCTAGCGACGGAACCTGTTCTCGCATGCACTCTGCCTTCGCGAACCTGGAAGGCGGCCTTGTGGAGGAAGAGGAGGCACAAGCTCGCAGCGGTAACACGGGGTTTTCAGGAAAGCCGGGGAAATCGCGCCGCGCTGGACCGTTTCGTCTAACTCCTTACACTCTGCCTCTTCTCCACCTTCGCCCAGGTATCTTTCAATGCCACGGTGCGGTTGAACACCGGCTTGCCGGGCTTTGAGTCCAGATCGACGCAGAAATATCCGAGGCGCTCAAACTGGTAACGGCTGCCCACGGCTGCGTTGGCTAGTGATGGTTCGAGCTTCGCGGAGCGGATTACTTCGAGCGATTGCGGGTTGAGGTTCGCAGTGAAGTCCTGTCCTTCCTCTACGTCGCCAGGATTTTCTTTCGTAAACAAGTTTTCGTAGATACGGGCCTCGGCATCGACGGCATGCGCCGCCGAGACCCAGTGAATCGTCGATTTAACTTTGCGGCCATCCGGCGAATTGCCGCCGCGCGAGGCAGGATCGTAGGTGCAATGCACTTCGACCACATCGCCCTTGTCATTTTTCAGCACGCTCTGGCAGGTAATGAAATACGCGTAGCGCAGGCGCACTTCGCGTCCGGGTGATAGGCGGAAATAGCCTTTCGGTGGGGCTTCGCGGAAGTCATCCTGCTCGATGTAGAGCACGCGCGAGAACGGCACCTTGCGACTTCCGGCGTTCGCGTCTTCGGGATTGTTCACCGCGTCCATTTCTTCGACCTGGGTTTCCGGATAGTTATCGATGACCACCTTCAGCGGACGCAGCACCGCCATCACGCGCGGGGCACGCTTGTTCAGGTCTTCGCGGACGAAGTGTTCGAGCATGGCCAGTTCAATCGAACCATTCGTCTTCGAGACGCCAATGGCGCCGCAAAAATTCCGCACGGCCTCAGGAGTATATCCGCGGCGGCGAATGCCGCCGAGCGTGGGCATGCGAGGATCATCCCACCCGCTGACGCGCCCTTCCTGCACCAACTGCAGCAGCTTGCGCTTGCTCAACAGCGTGTAGGTGAGGTTGAGACGATCGAACTCGATTTGCCGCGACGGGAAGATGCCCAGTTGCTCGATGAACCAGTTGTAAAGCGGACGATGGTCTTCGAACTCGAGGGTGCAGAGGGAATGCGTGACCCGCTCGATGGAATCCGATTCGCCATGCGCATAGTCATACATGGGATAGATGCACCACTTGTTGCCGGTGCGATGATGCTCAGCGTGCAGGATGCGGTACATCACAGGATCGCGCAGGTTAAGGTTGGGCGAGGCCATATCGATCTTCGCGCGCAGAACGCGCGAGCCATCTGCGAACTCACCGGCGTGCATGCGCTCAAATAAATTCAGATTCTCTTCGACAGACCGGCTGCGATACGGACTGTCTTTTCCTGGCTCGATGAGCGTGCCGCGATGCTTGCGAATCTCCTCGGCGGTTAGATCGTCGACGTAGGCCTTTCCATCTTTGATCAGTTTGACGGCCCATGCATAGAGCTGGTCAAAATAATCGGACGCGTAGAAGAGGCCGTCCCACTGAAAGCCGAGCCAGTTGACGTCGGCCTTGATCGAGTCGACGTACTCGGTTTCTTCTTTCTCGGGATTGGTGTCGTCGAAGCGGAGATTGGTATGTCCGCCGAATTCATCGGCCAGGCCGAAGTCGATGCAGATCGCCTTGGCGTGCCCGATGTGCAGATAGCCGTTGGGTTCGGGAGGAAAGCGCGTCTGCACGCGGCCATTGTGCTTGTTGGCCTTGAGGTCTTCAAGAATGATGTCGCGAATGAAGTTCGACGGAGCGGACGACGGCGAGGCAGCCACAGCTTTTTCTCCAGCTTCGGTCGGGGGATGCGGTGGATTCATTACTCTTTGATCTTATCGCAGGATGCGTCCTAATCGAGGAAGTAACCGCCGGATCATTTCGCAGTAGCGGCACGAACCTGGAATCGAACTTTTTCCTTCTGCTGCAGGTAGCGGACGATCTCGAACAGGTTACGCGCCTGCGGATTCCCTGACGGGCCGAGCATCCGCATCAGGCTCTTGGGTGAATGGTTCGTGCTCGCCGCCAATTCGCCAAAGCCCACCGTGGCGTGAATGTAATCGCGCAATACGGTTTTGCCCGTCTCCACGTCTCCAGTGAGAAAGCTATCGACCGCTTCGCGCAGCAGTTCCCTGCGAAAAGCGGAATCGCGACGCGCCCGCGCCTGAATCGTCTGTTTGAAATCTCTGGTCAGCGCCACTATCCATTCCCCCGTTTCTTTCTCCGCTTGTAGTCCTGCCAGCAGCCTAGGGCATTGACGATGTCTTTCTGCTGCCGCTTCTTGGTCCCGCCGCCGAGCAACAGGACCACTAAGACGATAATCAAGATTGTGCCCGTTTGTCACCTTCCNNCGAGCAACAGGACCACGAGCTCGCCATCCTTGCCGAAATACATCCGGCAACCCGGACCGAAATCGATCCTATACTCGTGAACTCCGTTCCCCAGGCTCTTTACATTGGAGAGTTCCCTTATGACAGCCGCGCAAGAGCGACGGACACCTTCGCAGCGGCTGGCGGGTTGAGGTCATCAAACCACTCGGCGTAAGGGCTGCGTCCGTCGGGTGCGATATTCCAGAACCTCAACAGAATTTAATGGTAACATATGTGTTACCTTGTGTCAAATCCTAGAATAATTTCTTGAGAATCTCTTCGCGCACGAAACCTCTCGACTGTGCGCCCGGCTAGCGCATCTTTTGGACCGCCTGCTCGATTCGCGCCAGTGTAGCTTCCTTACCCAGCACCTCAAGTGTTTCAAACAGCGGCGGGGCATTCTTGCGCCCGCAGACTGCGACCCGGATGGGTTGGAACATTTGTCCCGCTTTGACTCCCAACTCCTGCGCCGCGGCGCGGAGAGCCTGGTCCAGCGGATCGTGTTTGAACTCGACTTTCGCCAGCACTTCGCGGGCGCGCGAGAGAACTTTCATCGCCATCGCCGCGTCTCCCTTTTGCGGGATCAGTTCGGCCGGGTCGTAGGGCGGCAACTGGTCCACGAAGAAGAAGTCGGCAGCGGTGAGCACATCGCGCAGCAGTTTGATGCGCTCGCGAATCAGCGGCGTGATCCGCAGCATCTTTTCCGGCGTGGTGTGGAATCCGGCGTGGTGCACGATGGGCAGGAGGCGAGCGCTCAACTCCTCGACTGGGAGCGCACGAATGTGCTCGGCATTGAGCCAGAGGGCTTTCGGGTCGAACGTTTCCTCCGGTGCCGCAGCCGCGTCCTTGAAGTTCACCACTGCATTTGAGCGGTTGATGCCTTCGAGCGAGAAGATATCGGTTAGTTCCTGCAGGGACATATTCTCGCGGTCGTTCTTGGGCGACCATCCGAGCAGGCAGAGGAAATTAATGAAGGCTTCGGATAGAAATCCGGCGTCGCGGTAGGTGGTGACGCTGACCACAGGACCGTGGCGGCGCTTGGAAAGCTTGGTGCCATCGGGCGCGACCAGCAACGGCAGGTGCGCGAACCGGGGGGGCGTGCAGCCGGCAGCCTCGAAGATCAGGACGTGCTTGTAAGTATTCGAGAGATGGTCCTGGCCGCGGATGATGTGGGAGATGCGCAGGTCGGCATCGTCTGCGCAGGAAGCCAGATGGTAGGTCGGCATGCCATCGGAACGGAGCAGTGCGAAATCTTCGATGTCCGCCGCAGCCTTTACTTGCTCGCCATAAACGGCATCGGCAAATCGTACCAACTGCCCGCCGTCGCGGGGCACGCGAAAACGCAATGCGAATGGCTCTCCGGCAGCGGCACGGCGGTCACTTTCCGTGCGGGAAAGTTCGCGGGCGCCAGGATTGAACAGCCAGGTTCCCTGCGCGCCTGATTTTTCCGCTTCTCCCGTATGGGCCGGCGTGAAATCGCGATAGGCCAGGCCTTTCTCGAAGATCGTCCAGGCTGTCTTGCGGTGCAGGTCCAGCCGTTCAGACTGTTTGTATTCTTCGTCCCAACCCAGGTTCAGCCACTTTAAGCCATCAAATATGGAGTCTACAGAGGCCTGGGTATTCCGCTCAACATCGGTATCGTCAAGGCGAAGGATCATGATGCCGCCGTTATGGCGGGCATAGAGCCAGTTGAAGATAAACGTGCGGGCGCTGCCTACGTGGAGAAATCCCGTGGGCGACGGAGCGAAGCGGACGCGCGGCTTGGGTGAAGCAGGGTCGAGGATTTCAGGCATAAGTGGCCAAATGTTGATGGTATGGAGGACAGGAAAGTATCGTCAAGCCAACAAGATAGGTGATTCCTGGATTAGGTATTATACGGTTCGAAGCGCAGTTTAAAGGTCACTGTACTTAAAACCTGTTGTGTTCGTACTCATGATGTGAAAACATTAATCACTATCTTCTCCTGGAAGCACTGGCGCAACTCAACGGAAACCTAAGTCTGGCCCCATGGACAGTATTTCTACCAGTATCGTTGTCATTCCCGGCGTTGTTGCCTTGTTGCTGTGTCTGCTGTTCAGCTATCTCTACCAGCAGAGCCGGCAGCTTTATTTTCGCGCCTGGCAGATCGCCTGGGCATGCTATTCCATTCACTATGCGCTGGACGCCTTGCGCTATTACCGGCCTCCGGCGCTGGCTGCGTTTTTTGCCAGTTCGTTGTTTTCGGTAGCGATGGCAGTGAGCATCTTCGTCTCGACGCGCCTTACCCGGACCTCTTTCCGCTTTCGCTGGTATGACTGGGCCTTGGCCTCGGTGGGAACGGTACTGGCCTGCGTCGATTTGCGGACCCTTCTGTTGAGCGGTCCACNNCCCAATGAGCCTGACGGTACTTTTCTTGAGTGCAGTGCTCTTGTATTGTTCGGCGGTTTTCTACCTGCACGCTCACCGCAAAGGCTCAGTCGCGTTTCAACTGTTGGCTTTTTCCCTGGCGCTGTGGGCGGTGTTGATGGGCGCCATCCAGATCACGAATCCATGGATGGAAACGTTTGGGGCCGTGGGCCACGTGCTTGGTCCCGTGCCACAGATGTTGCTGGGCATCGCCATGGTGATGGTGCTGTTTGAGAATGAGCGCAACGCGGTGCAGGAAAATACGCTCGCTCTATCCACGTTGGGCGCGGATCCACGGCGGCTTCTCTCCGCCGACGATTTGCTGCCCAGTATGCAGTCGGCTCTGGAGCGATTGGCCGGCGCTTTGTCCGCCGGGCGCGCCGTCATTTACGTCGCGGAACGCTGGCGGGGCTTGCTGCCTTCGGTGCAGCGCGGATTCTCTCCCGAATTTCTCGAGGTGTTGACCAGCAGCGGCGCCGGAGAATACATCTGCGACCGGGCCCACCACCAGGGAGGGTTGTTCACGGTCCGCAATATTGATCAGATGACAGAGCCGCTTCCCTGGGGCTCTGCCGGTACCTTCGCCGGCTTTAAGGATGCGCTCGAAAAAGCGGAAGTCCGCAATCTCACCGCTGTGAGTCTCCAGACCCGCGAACATTCGTTTGGTGTGATTATTTTTCCTCATGCCCAGCGCAAGGCGTTTGGCACTTCCGGTCCACGTCTTATGGTAGGACTGGCACTGCAGCTTGGGCTCACTGTCGAAAACTATCTAATCGCGCACGACGCTCACCGCCGCACCCAGGAGTACGAACTGCTCACCGAGATCGGGCAGGCCATCAGCTCGCGGCTAGACCAGGATGAAGTGCTGCGCACCATTCACGCCGAGCTGGGGCAGATTTTCAATAACACTGATTTCTACATTGCCTTCCAGGAAGGCGATGAAATCCGCTTCGAGCTGGAAGTGGAGGATGATCTTGTCCTGCCCAAGCGAAAGCGCAAACTGGAGAACGCGTTCACCGAGTACGTGATTCGAACCGGACAGCCGCTGCTGATACGGTCCGACCTGGAGAAGACGCGGGCGCGACTGGGTATTACTTTCCGGCCCGAGCATCCCGCCAAATGTTTGTGCGCCGCGCCCATCCTGCTGGGCAGCAAGCCTGCCGGAGTGATGGTTGCCATGAACACGAAACGCGAATATGTCTTCGAGCAGCGCGACCTGGACGTGATGGTGACCGCTGCCGGACAGGTATCGGTTGCGGTAGAGAATGCGCGGCTGTTCGCGGAAGAACAACGGCGCTCCCGGCAACTGGCGTTTCTCAACAATATTTCGCGCACCGCAATTTCGAGCGACGACCCGGTTCACATGCTGGGCCAGATCGTTGGCGAAATCCAAAAGAATTTCAGCTTCGATCATATCGGCATCGGCCTGCTCGATTACGGCACGAAGGAAATCGAAATCAAGGCCGAAGCCGGGGCAACGGCGCACGCCATGGGCAGACGGATTCNNCGGGGGAACGGGCGCTGGTGCAAAACGGCGTGGAAGGCCAGATTGGCGCGATTCTGCCGGAGTCGCGGTCGGTGCTCTGCATCCCCATCACTTACGGTGAAACTCTGCTGGGCGCGTTGAACATTGAGAGCCGCAACGAAAGCGCATTTTTTCCGCAGGACGTTCTCATCCTCAACACGCTGGCCGATCTGCTGGCCACGGCTTTGCACAACGCTTTCGTCTTCCAGAAGCTGCAGCAGCAATCGATCACCGATGGTCTGACGGGAATCAAAACCCGGCGCTTTTTCTGGGAAGCATTGTCTGCCGAGTGGAAGCGCGCTTCCCGTTCGGGGAGACCGTTCTCCGTCGTGCTGATCGACCTGGACAAATTCAAGGAAGTGAACGACACGCTGGGCCATTTCGAAGGCGACCTGGTGCTGGCCCGGGTAGGACGGCTGCTGGAGCAAAAATCGCGCCAGTCAAACGTTGTCGCACGTTACGGCGGGGACGAGTTCATCATTCTCATGCCTGAAACCGGGCCGGAGCAGGCGCAGGTCCTGGCCGAACGCTTGCGCCAGTGGATTGCCACCGACCCGATGCTCAGCGAACATCACATCACGGGCAGCTTCGGCGTAGCCAGTTTCCCCATGCACGGGTTTTCTATTGAAGACATCATCCGCGTAGCCGATGCGGGCATGTACGTTTCCAAGCGTTCGGGCGGCAACCGGGTATCTGCTGCCGAAGAATTCGCAGGGGGCGAGGAGTTTGCTCCGCAGCGGCAACAGATCTCCACGTATATCGAAGGATTTCTGCAGCGCGAGCACAACGGGCCGGAACATCTGGAAGAGCTGGGCTCGATGTTGGTGAAGTTTTGCGGCGGCGAAGAAGATTGTAATGTGCCGTTGCTGAAGGAATCGATCGAAGTCCTCAGCCGGGCCGCGGAATCTCGCGAACTGCGAACTGCGGGCCACGGCGATCTGGTGGCGCGCTACACGGAAATCATTGCCCGGGCGCTCCACCTGCCTCCGGAGGAAACGGCCGATCTGGTTTACGCCGCCCGCATCCACGATGTCGGAAAGATTTTTGTGCCCGAACGCATTTTGAACAAGCCCGGTCCGCTCACCGATGACGAATTCTTCCTGGTCAAAATGCACGCGCGCGTGGGGGCTGAGATCGCCGGCATCCTGCCGCACAGCGCCATGATGCGGCAGGCCATCGAGCATCATCATCAGCGCTTCGATGGAACGGGCTATCCCGATGGCGCGAAGGGTGAGCAGATTCCTTTGTGGGCGCGCATTATAGCTCTGGCCGACGCTTATGCCAACATGCTGACGGAGCAATCGATTGCCGCGGCGCGTACTCCGGAGCAGGCACTCGACGAGCTTGCGAAGATGAGCGGCACCGGCTTCGACGGCATGCTGGTGCGGTTGCTGTTGCGCGAATTGAAGTCGGAGCGGGCTTCGTCGGCTAAGGATGGTTTTTAGGGCTTCAGAGCGGACCCTTCAGGGTAGGTCTG
>PLUI01000121.1 GCA_003164855.1 Acidobacteriaceae bacterium | reverse complement strand
TGTTCGGGCACGAGAAAGGATCATTCACCGGCGCGGCAGGACGGCATATTGGAAAGTTTGAGCAGGCAGATCACGGGACGATTTTTCTGGATGAGATTGGAGACATGCCGCTGGCCATGCAGGCCAAGCTGCTGCGCGTGCTGGAAGAAGGAGAAGTGGAGCGGGTGGGCGGCGAGAAGCCGGTGAGCGTGGACGTGCGGGTGGTGGTAGCAACGCACCGCGATCTGGAGGCGCGGGTGCGGGAAGAAAAATTCCGGCAGGATCTGTTTCACCGGATTTATGTTTTTCCGCTGGTGCTGCCGCCGCTACGAGAGCGGCGGGAGGACATTCCGGCGCTGGTCGCGCATTTTGCGGCGCAGGTGAGTGCGCAGAATGGATGGAAGCCGGTTCCGTTTTCAGAGGAGGCGATGGCGGCGCTGCAATCGCATGCCTGGCCGGGCAATGTGCGGGAGTTGCGCAACATGGTGGAGCGGCTTATGTTACTGGCGACCGATGGGCAAGTTGATCTTGCGACGGTGGAGACGGCTTTTCCGAAAGGCGCGAGCGTTGCGGCCTCTTCTACATTTTCCTCGGGAGCGCTGGCGGAACGGGTGGATGCGTTTGAGCGGGAAGTGATTCTGGCGGAGTTGAAGCGCAGCCATTCGAATGTGAGTCTGGCGGCGAAGGCGCTGGGGCTGGAGCGAAGCCATCTTTATAAGAAGGCAGAGCAATTGGGGATTGATTTGCGCGCGATGCGACGGGAACAAGGATCCGCGCAAGATTAAAAGACGTAGCAAGCTACTTGTCTACGGTGGACCGTTATGGGATAAGCTCGTACACAGTACCAGCGTTGGAAGGGCCTCCGAGTATAGTAGTACCGTAAAGGTAGCCATTGCTACCACGAACAAGCCCGGAGTCTGGATCTGCCGCATCCGGCGCGCCTTTGAAAGCGTAGATCAAGGACTTTCCGCCGGTCTTATTCAACCGAAACACGGTTCCATAACCGTAAGTGCCACCTCCGAAGGTGGTCCCGTAGAGCGTGCCCGCTCCGTCGAAGATCGCCACATTTTCCGGCTGGCTTCCGTCCGAGCCGCCCATGAAGGTGTATAGTGCCGTTTCTACTCCGCTTTTTGCTATCTGGAACACGACGCCGCAGCCGAGGGCTTCGCCACAGCTGAGATCTCCCCCCAGATAGGTAGTACCATACAGAGTTCCACCCGGACCGACGGTCACGCTTACTGGTTCGCCTCCGTCTCTCCCACCAGTGAATCTGTACACCACACTTTCTCGTCCAGCGGTGTCCAGCTTGAAAATGACACCGCACCCCTGGCCATAGCAGGTGCCCCTACCTCCTTCGGCAGTCGTGCCGTAGAGCGTTCCCTGCGCATCCTGAACCAGCGTATACGGTGACTTCCCATCCGGCGGACCCCTAAAGCTGTAAAGTACCGTGTACGTCCCAGCGTTGCTCACTTCGAACACCGTGCCGCATCCGACATTAACCCCGCTACTCTCGCAACCTCCGGTCCCGCCGACTGACGTCACGCCATACAGATTCCCCTGTGCGTCCTGGACAAACCCTTGGGGATTCTGCCCGTCAGGCTGGCCAGCGAAGTTGTGGAGAACGGTTTCCGCCGCCACACTGTTTAGATAGAAGACGGTTCCGCAGCCGTAGCCGTTCCCGGTGGGGCAGGCTGCGGCTCCGCCTTCTGATGTCGTGCCGTAAATATTGCCACTGGAATCTATAGTGATTGCTGCCGTGGGAAAAGCTCCGTCACCCGGCGAGCCGGAGAAGCTGTGCAGCACGGACTCGATTCCAGTCTCGCTGACCTGGAACACAGTTCCGCAGCCGAAGGGTGCGAAGCAGTTAAGGTCTCCGCCGGTTTCGGTCGTGCTGTAAAGGCCGTGCTCCGTGTTTAAGACAAACAAGCCCGCCCCGGGAGCGCCTCCGTCCGCTCCCCCTGTGAAGCCGTAAACTATCTGTTCCTTGTAGTTCTGACCGTACGCCAGCGGCGCTAGACTCGCTGCCAGGCCAAAGAGAACTACTAAAGCCAGCACCGTTTTCTCAGCATTCGCCGCGATTTCCCAGGACGTGTATGCGTCGAGCCGTTTATGCAACTTAAGCAGCGGTTGCAAAAGGCGCCTAGGAGTTCTCTTCTCAGATCGGAAAGTTTGTGTCACGGAAAATCCCCCTCACTGTGCCTGAACATGACCTGCCGCAGTTGACGATCTCTTTTGAAATATGACCATTGCGCTCATCACCGAATCGGCGCTTCCGCGTACAGCCCCGGGTCGAGTGTGGATTATGTTCGCTCCGGAACTCCGCGTCAATGTGCAGATTTTTGCCTATCCTCACCCCAGCGCCACATTACCCGGAGTCTGATGCCCCGAACCCGCTTTGCGTGGTTGCGCCAGAGGGCAACGAGGATGGCAAAGCTGTTTCGCACGACGGGGGCGATTCCGTCGTCCCTTCGGAGCATGGTCATTTTTTCTTCCTTACCCATGGCCTGCGTGGGCTGCGGTCTTGCATCGATAAGCGATCGATTGGGCTAATCGGCGGCGACGGATGAGGGCTCCACGCCCCTTTTAAGATCGGCAGCCAGCAGCCGGTGGAATAATTGTTCGCCCGCTTCGCGGCGCACGGAGAGGCGTCCGGCGCGGTAGGCGCGNNTCGACGTCGATGGGGATGACGAGATTGGTGTCCATGTATCCCGCATAGCAGTTGATCATGAGATTGGGATGCTGCCAGAAATACCAGGCGCGATCACCCTTGCGGGCGGCGCCGGTGGCTGCATCTTCGCCGGAGGCGACCATGGGGCTGGATTGCAGGCAGTAACGGTCTTCGTTCTCGATGGTGTATTGCTTGTAATCGAGAACCGAATTCAAGCCTTTGTGCAGATGGGGAACGTGGTAGCCGCCGTCGAGAAAATTATCGACGAAGACCTTCCAGTTGCAATGGATGTCGTAAATGCGGCGGTCGAAGTAGTGCAGCTTGCCGATGCCAAGCGGGGCGACGCGCTGGACGAGGCCGCCGAGAAAGTCGGTTAACGGCGCGGCGTGGTTATCGAGATTGATGAAGACGAAGCACTCCCAAGTTTCGACGCGAATGGGAACCAGGCCGTTTTGCGCGCGGTCGAAATTTTCGACGCCCTCGAACTCGGGCATGCCTTTGAGCGAGCCATCGAGGCCGTAGTTCCAGCCGTGATAGGGGCAGTGCAACAGAGAGGCTTGTCCGCAAGGTTGAGTTACGACGGCGGCGGCGTGGTGGCGACAGACATTGAAGAAGGCGCGAAGAGTGCCGTCGTTGCCGCGGACAACGACGATGGGTTCTCCGGCGACGGTGGTGGAGACGAATTGTCCAGGAGATCGCACCTGGTCGGTGCGCGCCACCAGTTGCCAGGTTTTACTGAATACGCTCAGACGCTCGAGTTCGGCGATGCGCGGATCGGTATACCAAGCTGCGGGGATGGTTGAGGCCTGGGAGAGTGGGGCGCGGTCATCGTAACTGGACAGGATTTGCTCGATGGAAGATGGCATAGGGTGAACTTTCTCACGTTAAGCCTTCCATCCTAAATTGTATTCAGCTTCTATGGGAGACTACAGCGGTTTCCGGTTGAGGGATGAAGGCAGTCGAGGCGGGCCGAAAGAACAGTTTGAAAAATGAGAGCAGGCTCCGCAGAGAGCCTGCTCTTATATTGTGCGCTGCATATTATGCGCTGCATTAGCCGACGTTGCGTAGCCGCGGTTGTTCCGCGTGCACCAGAGGCATATCCACCAGGTGCTCGCTGATGAACCAGACTTGCAATTCATTGGTGCGAAGAATGTCGCTGACCACCAGATCGTTGGTGCCAGCGTCATCCAGTTGATCGGCGAGCTTGGCCAGTTTGCGGCAGTTCCCGATGATGATCTGGTGCGCGTCGAGCAGGCGGGAAATCTGTACGGGTACCTCTTCCCTGCCCTTGGGCGGACGGGCGATGCGAGTGGTTTCGGCCACGTCGGCGGCCATGGCGATGGAGATTCCGCCGAGAAGTTGGATCCTTTCGGCGATGGTGTCCACCAGTTCCGACTGTTCTCGGTAGTGCTTGTCGAAGAGCAGATGGAGCTGATAAAAAGTTGGCCCCGCGACCTGCCAATGCGATTTTTTGTAGAGATCGCGAAGGGTGATGGTATCGGCCAGCATCAGGTTGAGCTGCTCGGTCATTTCCAGGCGAACCGGCTCTTCCAGTTCGAGAGGCAAGAGGTGCGAAACCGAGCCATAGGCCTGGATTTCGGCAGCACTCTGGTGAAGGCGGGGCTGGGCGTTTAAGATACCTCGCTCGCTCGCCGGTGCTTTCGCGTTTGAATCTTTCTTGGGCATAAATATCTTCTCCTTAGCGACGGTAAGTTGAGATTTCTTGATCTACGGGTCTACAAAGACTCGACGCTGGTTCGATGCCAGGAACCGGCCATGGGATGCGCCAGTTCGGAAGACCGTCCCAATGGAATGGATCGTGGCTGGGAATGCAGATCGCGGGGCGGTTGAGATGGACTCCCGCACGTTGGTCAGCAACATTGAGCGCTTGCCCGGCGCTGTAAGTTTGACGATGACGAAGCCATTGTTTATGATCGAAGTGCGGGGTGGAGCAGTCTGGTAGCTCGTTGGGCTCATAACCCAAAGGTCGGTGGTTCAAATCCACCCCCCGCAACCATTTACGGATTTGAGGGACTACCGGCGTAGTCCCCAATTCCAAATCACTGGATCGCGGCTGTTTGGGGCCTCAAATTCATCAGGGAAACTTCCTTCGGCCTATCCTTCAGCTGGCTTTTGATCGCGGGTGGCAAAACAAGATCTGCTACCCGGCTATTGGCTCGGCGCTTGGTCTTTTCAAATGCTGAGCCGTAGGTATTCATGGTCGTCTTGATGTCTGCGTGCCGCATGAGGCGCTGCTGCACCCCGAGCGGCGTGCCGATATCATCAATCAGCGTTCGATAGGTGTGACGAAAGCTGTGCCACCCCACTCCTTGCAACCCGATCTTTTCACCTGGATGCATAGGGCGGGAAAAGGCAACTCTTACGGTGCTGGGAGCGGTCAGACCTAAAAACGCTGGCTGGGACCTCGACTCTGGTCTAG
>PLUI01000054.1 GCA_003164855.1 Acidobacteriaceae bacterium | reverse complement strand
CCATCGCCTGCGTCATGTCCAGGGTTTGCTCGGTGTCATCGCATCCGCTGCTCTCGGTGCAACTTGTGCTATACCCGCCGGTTGAGATGAGAGTGGGAGTGTAAGGTTTGGTTTGCCCTACGTTGCTGTAATACGTGTTCAAATCGGCCAAATCGGTGCCCAGAAATTCGAACAGGCCGATCGTCTGGCCGGAGCCGGTGAGCGCCGTTCCGCCGNNAGGCCGCGCGCATGTCGCTGCCTAAGAAAGAAGACGAAGGCCCGGAGCCGGTTGTGGCATTCGACACGACTTTGTCCGGATCGATCCCATGGGCCTTGGCGTAGTCGCTCTTTTTCACATACAACGGATGTGGCCTGGAATCGTTATCCAAACCGGTGATGTGCCAAAGTTGGAAGGGAAGGTCGACGGTGGGCTCGCGATCGACCGCAAAGAATGTGCGGTCTTCAGTGAGGTCCTGGTAGGTCCCGATGGTCACATGGAAGGCCTTCTCAATGTTCGCCACCGAGCCGGTGAGCCTCAGGTCCCGTTCTTCTCGGGTTCCGTTGATGATTTCAAAGCCGCTTGCTTTCGCGAAGGCAACCACGGCGTCCCAATCTTCCTGGCTGGGACCGAACCGCACGGTAAACTCCTGCGGTGTAAGGAACTGGTGGTAGGAGGGGCTGGTAGGATCCTGAACTTCCAGAAGGAAATTTTGCAACCCCGCGCGATCACGCAGTGGCAGAACAATGTCGAAGCGCAGGGTCTGGGTTGCCGGGAGTTGCCCGACGAGTTGCGCCCGCCCATTGGCAACCTCGTCGCGCACATGACGCGTCAATAGTTGCTGCGGCTGGGCTTGTCCTGGGATTGTGAATAACAAGAGCATTGTTGCGTATACAAGCGCAAGCAATGCCGAAAAGGGGGAGGCATTCTTCTTCATTTTATTGTCCTCGTTGATTGTCAGTTCAGAACAATCGGCGGTGAAGCCGATGCACAGATGCGCGGCATCTTATCGCACAATTGATCTAGATATCCAAAATTTCTTGAATTGTTACGAAAATGGAACGCCGGGACGGGAACAGTGTTTAGGCCGTAAGCGCAGGAACGATATTGCAGATTGTTTGACGATGTTTCCGAAACACGACTTTTACTCCCTCGCGCCAGCGCTCGTCAATCCCCACAAATTCCCATTCGATCTCAGGCGAGAAGTACCGCAACAACGTATCGGTGGCTGGATGCACGTGCAACGCCGGCGCAACCAGAAAAAGCAGCGGTTTTTCCGCGGAGAGTTCCGTGCCACCGAAGTACCCGAAGCGAGGAAACTCGCCGCGGGCATTATGCCATTCCACGCGCGCCCAGTAGTCCAGGCCTTGCAATGGCAGGTGGATGTCCTCATCCGCTTTGAGCTCAACAACCGCCAGCCTGCCCTCATGCGTGGCCGTCAGCACATCGATCATGGCGCGGTCAGAAGCAGAGAATGCTGGAACCTGCGAGTACTGCCATAAGTTATCCAGCCGCCCGTCCACTACGCTCACATCTCCCGCCACCAGCGACTCCAACCATCGCTCCGGACGCAGACGCCACAACGAATGTTGACGCGGACCATACGGATGGCGAACGTCGCGTAAGCAGTGCGCCAGTTGTGAAAATGCCGCTTCGTTGCTCGTCTCCAGAACCCGCTCCTCCGCTCCCAAGCCGAATACGACCTCTTCCGTACCACTAAACGATCCCGGAATGCCTCCCAGCCGTGCCCGGGCGAACTCCAGTCCGCGCCAGCGGAAAACGATCTCCGCTGCCGATAGGACGCTGACTTCGCAATTTGGCTGAATCTCCTGCACTCGGGCGATTGACTCTCTGAATCGCGCCCGCGCTGCCTCATCGTCGGCGGCGTGTACCAGCCGTGTGGATACGTTGCCGCGATCCGCGCAGTCGATTTCCACCAGCGCATCGTGCCGTTCGTCCAACTCAAACAAGAACCATTTGGCGGCGTCACGATTCAGATTCGCCATCCGCTCTCGCACCAACGCGGACGTTCCGTTTGGCACAAATAGCTTGAGCCCTTCCACCAGAACGTTCGCCGCCTGCGCCTGGCGGCAAACATCGAGCCACAGGATGCCGAAGGTCAGCGCCGCGTCGATGGACGACTGCGTTTCTTGTGCATTAACCCCAAGTACCGCAAATGCCGAGCGCCCGCGCCGTATCAGACCTCGCGCATAAACCGGTCCGAAGGATTTTTCCAGATCGACGCCAGTCGTCAGTCTCGTTACCTTGAACTCGGGAAAGTGCCGGTCGAGCATCCTCCGAAGTTTCTGCTCGTAAGCGATCCGCGCTACTCGCCGGGCGGTGGGCGAGCGCCGATCGCGCTCCCGGCAAATCTCCAGCTTCGAAGGCCGTGCCTGCCCAAGCCTTTGCACGGCCAGCCTCAGCGTGCCATTCTTGACTTCGGCCTCCAGCACACGGCGCACGGAGTTTCGCTCTGCCGACCATAGATGAAGCAGGCACCGGTTGTACTCGCCAGAAATGGAATACTTGGATTGCGCCAGGTCAAAGGCAACAGCGCCGTTTTCCAGCACCACCGCGCCTGCGGCCTCGCTGAGAAAATCCTGCACGGTGCGAGTCAAAGCCTGCGGCGTTACCGACGGCATTTCGAACCGCCCATTCCAGATTGTCCGCCGGTGCAACTCCGGCCGTCTGTGACATGTGACCATCGTCACCTTGCGGCTGTGGATGTTTGCGCCGCTCCTCCTTATCTGCATGTGGGATAATGAACTCATCCGCTCAACTGAGTCCGCTCCCGGCACAGCGGCATCTAAATCGCGTGGGTAAAAGCTTGGACAAACAACTTCTTTCAGATAGACAGCGCTTCTTCTTCGATCATTATGGGGTCACCGAAAACGATCTCGAACACTACCTGGCCGCTGCTCTTTCCGCCGGCGGCGACTATGCCGACCTTTACTTCGAATATCTCTCCTCCACCTCGCTCATGGTGGATGAGTCCATGGTCAAGTCGGCTTCGCAGGGCATTTCTGCCGGTTGCGGCGTGCGCGTAGTTTCCGGCGAGCGCACCGGCTATGCCTACACCGATGATCTTTCCGCCAGCCGCATTCTGCACGCGGCGCGTACCGCGGCGCTGATTGCCAGCGCCCCGGCGAAAACTCCCGTAGCTGGCTTCCAGCAGACCGCGGCTCGCAGTTTGTATCCCGTGACTCTGCCCTCGGTCGATGCCGAAATCACCGCCAAGGTCGAGCTCGTAATGCGGGCCGACAAGGCCGCGCGTGCCTACGATCCGCGTATTCAGGAAGTCCGCGCCAGTTACTCCGACGAACTGCGGAACATTCTTGTCGTCGCTTCCGACGGAACATTTGCCGAAGATTCTCAGCCGCTGGCCCGCATGAACGTGTCTTGTATCGCTAAAACCGAAAACAATTCGGCTCGCGGCGGTTCCGGTGGCGGCGGACGCGTGGCTCTCGACTTTTTCTTCGGCGACAAGAATCCCGAGTACTTTGCCAAGGAAGCGGCGCGGCAAGCCATTCTTCAACTCGACGCCCGCGAAGCTCCCGCCGGCGACATGGAAGTGGTTCTCGGCCCGGGATGGCCCGGGGTCCTGCTGCACGAAGCGGTTGGACACGGCCTGGAAGCCGATTTCAATCGCAAGAAAACTTCCGCCTTCGCCGGCCTGATCGGCAGGCGCGTAGCCAGCGAGAAATGCACCGTCATCGACAACGGAACCATGCCGTGGCGCCGCGGATCTTTGAATGTGGACGACGAAGGCGAGCCCACGCAGGAAACCGTGCTGATTGAAAAGGGAATTCTGAAGGGCTATTTGAGCGACAAGCTCTCCGCGCGCCTGATGGGCATTTCCGATACCGGCAACGGACGCCGCGAGAGCTACGAGCACATCCCTATGCCGCGCATGACCAACACCTACATGCTCGCGGGCCAGGACAATCCCGAAGACATCATTCGCTCGGTGAAGCGCGGCATCTACGCCGTGAATTTCGGCGGAGGCCAGGTCGACATCACCAACGGCAAGTTCGTCTTCGGAGCCTCGGAGGCCTACATGATCGAAGACGGCCAGATCACCGCCCCGATCAAAGGCGCAACGCTGATCGGCAACGGGCCGGATGTTCTAACGCGAGTTTCGATGGTAGGCAACGATCTGAAACTAGACGAAGGCGTCGGCACCTGCGGCAAAGATGGGCAAGCCGTACCCGTGGGCGTAGGCATTCCGACCATCAAGATAGATCGCCTGACTGTCGGCGGAACAGCTAAGAAAGACCCTGGCGGCTTCATGCAGTAGGATCGAACTCACCACGGAGACACGGATTCCCAGAGAATTCGTAGATTCAGGTTTTGGTTTAACCCGTGTTCCTTCTGTGTCCTCTGTGTTAAAGATTTTCTTATGCCCTCAACTGAACTAGAAACCAGAAACCCGAAGCTAGAAGCCGACCTCCGCGACCTCGCCCGGGACATCGTCCGCCGCGCAATGAACGGCGGCGCGACCGCTGCCGAATGCGTAGTCCGCGAAGGCGACGAATTCTCCACCCTTGTGCGCCTCGGTCAGGTCGAAACCCTTAAAGAATCCGGATCACGATCCATCGGCGTGCGAGTTTTCAACGGTCAGCGCGCGGCCAGTACGTATTCGAGTGATTTCTCCCCCGCCAGCCTCGACCGCATGGTGAAGTCCGCGCTGGAACTTTCAAAGATCACCTCGGAAGACCCGTTCGGCGGAATTCCTGACGCTTCGCAGCTCGGCTCGCTCACTGGCGATCTCGATCTCTATCACCAAGACGTTTATTCGCTGCCCGGTCCCGACCGCATCGACTACGCCCGCCGCGCCGAAAAAGCCGCGCTCGATTTCGATCCGCGTATCAAGAATTCCGAAGGCGGATCGTTTGACGCCGCCACCGGTCACAAAGTTCTGGCCAACTCGCACGGCTTCGTCGGCGAATACCGCCGGTCGTACTGCTCCGTCTCCGCCGTTCCCATCGCGCAAACCGAAGATGGCGCGATGCAGCGCGACTACTGGTACTCGGTCGCGCGCACGCTGACAAAGCTCGAATCACCCGAGCAGGTCGGCAAGGTCGCGGCCGAGCGCACGCTGCGCCGCTTGGGCGCGCGCAAGGCCAAGACCGCGCAAGTGCCAATCATCTTCGATCCCATGGTCGCCACCTCAATCCTCGAACATATTTTCGAAGGCGTAAACGGCGACTCCGTCTACCGCGGCGCTTCGTTTCTCGCCGGCAAACTGGGACAAAAGATCGCCGGCTCGAACGTCGCCATCATCGACGACGGCACCATCCCCGGCGGCTTCGGCACCAGCCCCTTCGATGGCGAAGGCGTGCCCACGCGCCGCACCGTAGTCATCGAGAATGGCGTGCTGAACTCCTACCTGATGAACACCTACACCGCGAAAAAGCTCGGCCTCAAAACCACCGGCAATGCTTCCCGCGGACTCGCCGGAACTCCGGGCATTGGTCCGGGCAACTACTTCCTACAGGCGGGTACCCGGACTCCGAAGCAATTGATTTCTGAAATCAAAGAAGGCCTCTACGTCACCGAGTTCCTCGGCCACGGCGCAAACCTGGTAACCGGCGATTATTCTCGTGGTGCCTCCGGGTTGTGGATCTCTGGCGGAGAGTTTGCTTATCCGGTTGAAGAAATCACGGTGGCGGGAAACCTGAAGGAAATCTTCTTCAACATCTCCGAGATTGCGAACGATCTGGAATTTCGCGGCTCGGTTGCATCTCCCACGCTCCGCATTGACGGGCTCACAGTTGGCGGCGAATAATCGCTTCCATGAAATTCGCCAGGATCGTATTTTGGATTGCTGCCATTTGGGGCGTGTTGGTGCTCACGCCGCTGTATTTCATGTTTGATCTGATCGGCCGCAATGATCCTCCCCCGATCACGCACCCCGGCTTTTACTACGGATTCGTGAGTGTAGGATTGGCCTTCCAGGTCGCATTCATCGTGATTGCCAGGGACCCGCTGCGCCTTCGGCCGATGATGATTCCTTCGGTGCTGGAGAAATTTGGCTACGGCGCCACCCTGCTCGTGCTCTATCTGCAAAATCGCCTGCACCCGCAAGATCTGGCGCTCGGAGGCATCGACCTGCTGTTCGGTGTGCTATTCCTGGCGGCGTTCTTCAAGACCGCCAACTCAAAGACCGGCAACTAGCGTCCAGAGTACAATCGACTTGCATGGGCGGCTTGATCCAGCCAACTCCGGTGACCGAAGATCGCGATTCCAGCCGGCGCATTATCGCCACCGCTGTTGCGGTCGTTATTGTTATCGCGCTGGTTGCTGCGTTTCTCCTCCGCGGCAAGCCCAAGGACGCCTCCGGACCCCCGCCTTACGCCACGAATCTTCAATTCTCCGATTTCAAAATGAGCGCCGCGGAGAATTTTGTAGGAGCAACCGTCAGCTATGTTGACGGAACCGTTACCAACGCAGGCGATAAAACAGTCACACACGTCACAGTCGAAGTCCAATTCAAAGACGACATGGGCCAACTCGCCCAGCGGGAGGATATCCCGTTGCAAGTGCTGAAAACCAGCGGCCCGTATCCCGAGGCCGTGGATTTCAGAGTCCTACCTCTCGCCCCCGGTCAAAGCCAAACCTTTCGACTAACCTTTGAAAGCATCTCTGCGCAGTGGAACCATCAGTATCCCGACATCAAAGTCACCGATGTCGCGGTCAAGTAACGAATTCTATCTCTCACCACGGAGACACGGAGAAATCAAGGGAAGTACCGAATCAAAGCCAAGAATTTCTCCGTGTCTCCGTGCCTCCGTGGTAGAAAGTTTCCCGCTCTCTGGCCTAACTCCCACTCGCAACTCGGTACAATGACTCATGGCCGAAACAAAGCCATTCCGCCTTACGGAGTCGGTAAAAGCCGCAGGTTGAGCGTCCAAGCTGAGTCCGGCGGCGCTGGACACGGTGCTTGGGAAATTAGCCCGGCAACACGACCCCAATGTTCTAGTCGGCTTTGACCTCGCCGACGACGCCGGAGTGTATCAAATCGCGCCCGATCAGGCGCTGGTTCAAACCGTCGACTTCTTTACTCCGGTCGTTGACGACCCTTACACCTTCGGCCAAATCGCCGCTACGAATGCCCTGAGCGACATTTACGCTATGGGCGGAAAGCCCCTCACATCACTCGCTCTGGTCTGCTTCCCCGACAAGGCGGACCTCGAAATTCTCGAGCGAATCCTCGCCGGCGGTTTATCCAAGATGATCGAGGCCGGATGCACCGTGATCGGCGGCCACAGCATTCGCGACCAAGAAACCAAGTTTGGATACGCGGTGACCGGACTCGTCCATCCCAACAAAATCCTAGCCAACGGCGGGGCGCAGCCGGGGGACGCTCTCATCCTTACCAAGCCGCTCGGCACCGGAGTAATCTCTACCGCGATTAAGAACGGCAAAGCCGAACCAGCATGGATCGATGCCGCGGTTCAATCGATGACCAAGCTGAATAAGCAGGCTGCGGAACTGATTGGAAGTAGAGAATACCGTGTCCATGGCATGACCGACGTAACCGGCTTCGGCCTGATCGGCCATGCACGCGAAATGGCTCTGGCCAGCAATGTTACATTGCGAATTTTGTCGAAAGATATTGCCATCCTGCCTGGCGCTTTGGAATGCATTCGCTCAGGCCAGGTGCCGGGCGGCCTGAAGGCGAACCGCGAATTCGCCGAATGCGTGGTCGGGTATGAATCCGCCATAAGCGATGAACTCAAGACTCTGCTCTTCGATCCCCAAACCGCCGGGGGACTTCTCATCTCAATTGCCGAAGGCGATTGTGAACAACTTGTCGTCGAAATGCAGGCCTCCGGAATTCCGGCGCGCTCGATCGGCAAGGTCACTGAATCCCAAAAGCCTCTGATTCGCATCTACTAAGTAGCCGCCTTCATAAAATCAGAAGTTTTCTGAAAGGACATCATCATGCAATTTCGTGAACTTGGACGCAGTGGTCTTGAAGTCTCTGCCCTCGGCTTAGGCTGCATGGGCATGTCGGAGTTTTACAGTGGGCGCGATGACGACGAATCTATCGCGACCATTCATCGCGCTCTTGAACTCGGTCTCAACTTTCTCGATACCGCGGATGTGTACGGCCCTTATAAGAACGAAGAACTGGTTGGCCGCGCGATCAAAGGCAAACGTGACAAAGTCGTATTAGCTACGAAGTTCGGCATCGTTCGTGACCCTGCCAATCCTCAGGTCCGCAGCGTAAACGGAAAGCCTGACTACATTCGCCGCTCCTGTGAAGGAAGTTTGAAACGCCTGGGCATTGAGACCATCGACCTCTACTACCAGCACCGCGTCGATCCCGCAACGCCCATCGAAGAAACGGTTGGCGCAATGGCGCGGCTTGCGCAGGAAGGAAAAATCCGTTACATCGGTCTCTCTGAGGCATCGCCGCAAACGCTGCGCCGCGCGGTGAAAGTCCATCCCATCACCGCTCTGCAAACTGAGCACTCGCTCTGGAGCCGCGAACCTGAAGATGAAATCCTTGCAACCTGCCGCGAGCTTGGCGTCGGCTTCGTAGCTTACAGTCCGCTCGGACGCGGCTTTCTCACCGGCCAGTTCACTCGCTTCGAGGATTTTCCCGAAGATGACTACCGCAGATTCTCTCCGCGCTTTCAGGGTGAAAATTTCCAGAAGAATCTTGACCTGGTGCGCCGGGTCGAGGAAATCGCGAACGAAAAACGCTGCAAGCCCGCGCAATTGGCGCTGGCGTGGGTGCTTGCTCAGGACAAAAACGTTGTCCCCATCCCCGGCACCAAGCGCCGCAAGTATCTCGAAGAGAACGTCGCAGCGCTTGACGTCAAGCTAAACGCCGAAGACCTGCGACGCATCGACGAAATCTTTCCCTCCGGCGCCGCCGCTGGGCTTCGTTACCCGGAACACATGATGCAAACGGTCAACGGATAAAATATTTGCAGCAAAAACTTAGGGCGGCCCTGAGGCCGCCCTTTGACATTTGTAAAAACGAATCTAAGCCCGCGCCGGACTTTCTCCGCCCTNNGACTTCATCGGAGGCAGTTCCTTGCCCTCCACCAGCAGCATTACCTCAGAAGCATCCAGCACTTCCCGCTCCAACAGAGCTGCGGCAATCTTCTGAAGTGTGTCGGGATTCCCTTGCAGAATATTCTTCGCCGTTTCGTATCCGTAATTCACCAGCTTGCGGACCTCGCCATCAATCTTGATGGCGGTGTCTTCGCTGTAATCGCGATGTTGGCTGATCTCGCGGCCCAGGAATATCTGCTCTTCCTTCTTGCCGAAGGTCAGCGGTCCCAGATCGCTCATACCCCATTCGCATACCATCTTGCGCGCCATTTCGGTAGCCCGCTCAATGTCGTTACCCGCGCCGGTGCTCATCTGGTTGAGAAAAAGCTCCTCCGCCAAACGCCCGCCCATCAGTATTGCCAGGTCGGTCTTCAGATATTCCTTGGTGTAGTTGTGGCGATCGTCGATAGGCAACTGCATGGTTACGCCCAAAGCCATGCCGCGAGGAATAATCGTGACCTTGTGTACCGGATCCGAGCCCGGCAGCTTCGCTGCCACCAGCGCGTGTCCGGCTTCGTGATAGGCCGTGACCTTCTTTTCATCGTCGGAAAGAATGAGCGATTTGCGTTCCACGCCCATCAGGACTTTGTCCTTGGCGACTTCAAAGTCGAACATCAGCACGGCCTTGCGATTCTGTCGCGCAGCCGCCAATGCCGCTTCATTCACCATGTTGGCCAAGTCGGCACCGGAAAATCCCGGCGTGCCGCG
>PLUI01000021.1 GCA_003164855.1 Acidobacteriaceae bacterium | reverse complement strand
GAGATGTATCCCAAGGACAAGCATCTGCTCTATCTCGCGGGTAACTGGCTGATGGAATCCGAGGGGAGCGAGCAGGCAGGGAAAATGATGGAGAAAGCCCTGGCCATCGACAAGAATTTTCCCGCCGCNNGGCGGCCATGGATCGCTACGTTGCGCTGCTGCCCAAGGAACCAAATCCGCAGGATTCTTACGGAGAACTGCTGCGTATGGCGGGAAATTTTGAGGGATCGTTGCAACATTATCGCGCCGCGCTGAAGATCGATCCTGATTTCGTTACCTCACAGCTTGGATTAGGTGATACGTATGCGCTGATGGGCAATCAGGAGCAGGCGCGGGTTGAATACGATAAGGCCATCCGTTTTGCCCACAATGAGGCGGATCGCCTGAGCTACACCATGCAAAAAGCCATGACCTGGGTGCGCGACGGAAAATTCGCCGTGGCGGACAAACTTTTCCTCGAGATCGCCGAAACAGCTCACGCCAAAGAACAAGACTTACAGGAAGCGCAGGCCTACCGGCACTTAGCCGAGTATCAGGCAGACGATGGCACCGGGTTGAAATATCTGCAGAGCGCACAGGATGCGCTGGGACATCGCAGCACAATCTCCGCGTCCGACAAGGATGAGGAGTTGGCGAGAATTCTGCGCAACCGGACGGTGCGTGCAGCTCACGCCGGCGATGCCGCCCTGGCTGACAAGTCTCTCAAACAACTTGAGGAGATGGCGTCCGGCAATCGTGACCGGGTGATCCAAAGTTCCTACAACGGCGCGGCCGGAACCCTGTTGATGGATCAGAAGAAGTTCGACGAAGCCATCAGTTATCTGGAAGAAGACCAGAACAATCCTTTCACCATGGCACTGCTGGTGCAGGCCTACTACCAGACCAACCAATCTGACAAGCTGGCCGAGGCTGAAGTGACGCTGCGAGGTACCAATGTTCCCACCATGGAGCAGGCGCTTGTGGTGCCTGCCGCGCGCTTGCGACGCCCGCAGATTTAGGAAGTCATTTTTCTGATCGGGGAGAAGTTGTTTTATACTGTCGACGCCAGCAGGAAGGCAAAAACCTTTCCGCTGGCGTTATGTATTTGGCGGAGGTTTTGACCGCTCTTCGACCCATTGCGGAAAAAGATTAGAAATTAATGACTTCTAAGAATGATTTTTAAGAATGACTTCTAAGATCGATCGCCGGTCCCGCAGCAGAGTTGCCGCTCGTGTGCCAGTGCAGGTCAAAAGCGTCCGCGGGACTGCGGAACTGAATGCACAGACTCGAGATGTGAGCACCAGCGGGGTGTTCCTCTATGCCGAGTCCCGCATGGTAGAGGGCGCGGACGTGGAATTGGTTCTCATCCTTCCTCCCGAACTTACCTCCGGGGAGAAGTGCTGGGTTTGCTGCCATGCCCGTGTATTGCGCGTAGAACCAGGTCCAGGGAAAAACTTCGGCGTAGCCGCCGAGATCCGCAGGATGGACATTCTCCCGGAACTCCCGGTCTGAGACAGGCTTAGTCCCAGCCTTCCCATAAAAAATCACTTTCCTGAGGTTTGTGGCCTCCCGGGCGGGTTTATTTAGGAAATGTTTGATAAAATCCTTTTCATAACCCCGCCCTTAGTGCCATAATGGCGGCCCAAGAATTGCTCTGGCCAAACTCGGTAACTAGGTGGCCCGGTTATGTGGATTGACAAACTGGCGGACGGCGTGGTGCAAGTGCAGACTCCCATCGGACCGCGATATGTAATGCCCTCATTTCTGCAACGCGCTTATTTCCTCTGGATGTTTCGACACTTTCCTATTCTTCCCCATGCTGTACTCAGTTCCGGGCAGCAGCGGCTGATCGATCGCTTATGTTCCGAGCAGAGGTTTGTCTCCATGGCCTACGCCGATGGGTTGGATGATGCTCCGGTGATTGGCACGGTGGAGAGGCGCTCAGCGACGGGGTCTGAGCCGTTGCCGCCGCGCCGTCCGCCGGTTAGCGAGGGTTCTCGGGGCTTGGCTGCGGAAGTCCGGCAACGCTCCTAGATTTTGGCGTTACGACTCGATGAGCCTTCACGGAACATGCTCGTCAGTTCTGAGGAGCATCCGCTGGAGGTTGAGGGTTGCTCCCGGAGGCCTTGCCGTTCGAAGGACCCTGACGCTCCTGCGATGCTGCGAAATTCCCGCACGGTCCTGCGCCTCCGTGATGATGTCCACCATTCGCTGAACCCGCGGCGCGCTGCTGCTGGCAAGAATGCAGAGCACTCTGCTGCTCGGGAGTTATGAGCGCATCGATTTTCTGCTGGGCTTGCTGGCGGATTTCCCTGACTTGATGTTGTTTCTCCTGCGGCGTGAGCGACGAGTTTTCGCACACACTCGCAAGTTGCGAATGAGCGTCCGTTTCAATTGAGCGATGCTCTTCCATTACCGTCCGGCTGATGCCGGCTTGCCGCCAGCAGGGTTCCTGGCGAGTTTGTCCCGGAGCAGACGATGGCGGATTGCCCGCAGATGGTGGAGCGCCATTCTGTGCCAACAGCGTCCCGCAGGAAAATAAAACCGTAACCACGGCGAATCGCAGAATATCCTTCAGCATAGTTGTCTCCGCTGGTTTTCCGACTTCGGACTGTGGTGAAATCCTGGAAGCAAGTGTAATGCGGGCGCTATGCCCCGGAAAATAAAACTGAAGTGTCGAAGGTACGTTCGGAAGGATGTCCGCTGGGGCGATTCATGAATCGTCCGGTCGGCCACACCTGTGAACCATACAAAGTTTCCGCTATCAGCGGCAAATGCCGGTCAAATGTGCCTGCGCCGCAAGCCTTGGTTGGCTTGGCCATGACCGTCCATGCGAGAAATGCTACAATCACGAATTGTCCACACCACGAGAAGTTCACTGTGGGCGCGTAGCTCAATTGGCAGAGCAACTGACTCTTAATCAGTAGGTTGTAGGTTCGATTCCTACCGCGCTCACCATCT
>PLUI01000212.1:33244-38848 GCA_003164855.1 Acidobacteriaceae bacterium | reverse complement strand
TTCCTCGATCTCAGCGGCGTTTGGCGCTTCCGCGAACTTCTGCCTGCGCCCGATTCCGCTGACCATGTGATTTCCTTGCGCGAAGGCAACACTCCGCTCTACCAGCTTCCGCAATCCTCCCGCATCACCGGTGTCGCACGCCTCTACGCCAAACATCAAGGCATGAACCCGACCGGCTCGTTCAAGGACGCGGGTATGACGGTTGCCGCGACTTTCGCGCGCCAAGCCGGATACCGCTGGGTAGCCTGCGCCTCCACCGGCAACACCTCGGCCTCTATGGCCGCCTATGCCGCGCGCGGCGGAATCCGCAGCCTTGTCCTTGTCCCCGACGGTAAAATTTCCTGGAGCAAATTATCCCAGGCCCTCGACTACGGCGCGCTCACCTGCCAACTTCGCACCGACTTCGATGGCTGCCTCCGCCTGCTGCAGGAACTGGTGCGGCGCGCCCCCGTCTACCAGTTGAATTCCATTAACCCTTTCCGGCTGGAAGGCCAGAAAACTCTCGCACTCGAATTGATGGAGCAACTCGATTGGCAGCCGCCCGACCACATCATCGTGCCCGGTGGCAACCTCGGCAACAGTTCCGCGATCGGCAAGGCGCTGCTGGAAATGCTCGACCTTGGCCTGATCCCCCGTCTGCCGAAGTTGTCCGTGATTCAGGCCGAGGGCGCCAACGCCTTGGTGCGCACCTTGCGCGAAGCCGGAGGCAAGCATCTCGTGAGCGTGCAGCCGGAGACTCGTGCCACCGCAATCCGCATCGGCAATCCCGCTTCGTGGGAAAAGGCGGTGAAAGTCATTCAAGCTACCGGCGGTGCGTGTGACCAGGTCAGCGAGGTCGAGATCGCGCAGGCTAAAGCTGAGATCGGCGCCGAGGGAATCGGCTGTGAACCCGCTTCCGCCGTCACTCTAGCCGGCCTTAAGAAATTGNNGACTTCACCATGGAATTCCATCGCGGCGATCTTTTCCGCGATACTCTGAATCAGCGCGACAGCGCTTCACTGGAGCCGTTGCGCCATCCTCCCGTCGTCCTCGATGCCACTCTGGAAGCAGTAATCCAGACCTTGGAGCGGGCAGAGGAACGGGCAGAGAAATCCGATCCGGCGCAACCCAATGCTTAAGAAGAACTCGCGTCAAGCCTCGCTGCACCTGGCCCTCCCGGCGACCTCGGCGAACCTGGGCCCGGCCTTCGATGCCGCCGCGCTGGCGATGGATCTCTACATCACCATCGATGCCCGGCCAGCACCCGAATTTTCCATTCGCGCCACCGGACGCGATTCGGAAATCTGCCAGGCCTTGGAGAATCATCTGATCCTCACCACCTACCGCGAGATCCTCCAGGCGCACGGCGCGGAAATTACTCCTCTAGTCCTTCGCATCAAAAACGATATTCCCATCGGTAAAGGCTGCGGCTCTTCTGCCGCAGCTCGCCTGGCCGGCATCGCCTTAGCCAATCACTTCGGAGGTTTGCGCTGGACCGATGCCCAAATCATCGGCGAAGCCTCGCGGCGCGAGCATCATCCCGATAACGCCTCCGCCTGCTGGATGGGGGGCCTCGCGGTCGCTCGCATGTCGGGGGAAGCTGAGGCTCAGGTCGCATGCATACGCCCGAAAGGGAAGTGGCCGCTGCTGCTGGCCGTCCCCGAGCAAGCCCTGTCCACCGAAGAAGCCCGCCGCGTGCTCCCGGCGCAGTATTCTCGTGTTGATGCCGTGGTCAACATCCAGAACTCTATGTTGCTGCTCGCTGCCTTTACCCAGGGACGCCACCAGTTGCTCGCAGCCGCGCTCGAAGACCGCCTCCACCAGCCTTACCGCGCCACGCTCTGTCCGCTGCTGCCCTGCCTGCAGGAAATAACAGGAACCCCAGGCATTCTCGGCGTTGCCCTCAGCGGTGCTGGTCCTTCGGTTGTAATTTTTCTCGATCCTCGCAAATCCGCTGAGAAGACGAGAAAATTTGTTGCCGCTCACCTCGCCAGCAAGAAACTCCGAGCCGAATTGCTTGTCACCTCCATTACCTTGCGCGGTGCACGCAGCTATAAATCCGGCCTCCGCTAACCGAGCGGTTCACCAAGAAAGTGACACTTGAAGGAATCCTCGCATTCATCTGAACCTGCGGATACAGTGAGCCTCATCAGGGCACCAAAGTGCCATTTACCCAGCAGAATGTCCAGGATATTTTAGATTTCCCCCTCGAAACTTCCCCATGCCGTACGTGTTTTCAAACGTACGGGGCGCGTAGGAATGAAGCCGAAAATGCAACATCACGTCCAGCCACGTGAGAGCGTCTTGCATCGCAACGAGCAGGTTTCGGAGGAAATCGAGAAGTTTTTTCGCGCCGTCGATTCTTATCCCGACCGTGTTGCCCAGGAACCGAGCATCAGCTTCCGGCGCCATCTATCCAGCCTCTTCGCAACCTCTCCCAACGGCAAGCGCCGGCGCCACTAGTTGGAATCACAACTCTACCGGCTAGCCGGCGGCACGATGCCGTTCATCCGCAAATATTCCACCATCTGCCCGTAGTGGTCGAACCCGTGAGCGCTAACGCTGGTCGCCACTCCCAGCCGCGTCACCGATCCTTCTCCGAACGGGCTCTTCAGCGGTTCCACCAGGTTCTTCTCGTTGATGGTTGCAATCGCTTTATGAACGTAGGCGAACGAATCCTTCAAATAGTTCAGGATCTCCGCCTTGCTTTTCACCGACGCCGGTCCCGATTCATCGCCCACATCCACCGGAACCTTTTCGCTTAAAATCGCCGCCCCATACATATAGTTAACCGCGGCTACATGCTTTATTTGCTCCCCGAAGGTGCGCACGCCCTTAAACTCCCCATTGCTGGGCGCGAATCCGAACTTGTCTTCGGGCATCGCCTCCGCCGCGGAAACAAATTCGTGTTCCATGTTCGTAACCGAGTGGTCCAGCACCTGCGTGACCGTGCGATGTTCGTCCTTCTTCTTGTTGTCCTGCGCTGCACTTAAACCCACCAACGCCAGCATGCAAACCGCAAGACAGCTAAACTTCCTCATAAATAATTCCTCCGCTTCTGAATTACCCTGTGTTTCCTCTGTGTCCTCTGTGTTAAAGACTTTGCAATTGTTCTCATGAATTTACCGATCCAAACGGCCACTCCGATCCCCTCCAGGCGCGGATCATGTAAATCACCAACCCAGCCAACAATATCACCACCGCATAACGTATTTCTTTTTGCCAGTTCGCGCGATTGAACAAGATAAACAAAAATCCTGCGATCGCCACCAGCGCTGGCGCCGGGTACAGCCACATGCGAAACGGACGCACGACCTCCGGCCGCGTTACCCGGAACACCATCAACCCAACCGCCTGCACCAGAAATTGCAGAATCAGCCGAATGACCACCAGGGCCGCGATTGCGTCCCTCAGCCGCAAAAAGCAGAACGCAGCCGCTACTACGCCCAGTGCCAGCAGCGAAACGTGCGGGAAGCGGTACACCGGATGCACTTTGGCAAATGCCTTGAAATAGTTCCCATCCAGCGCGGCCGCATACGGAACCCGTGAATACCCCAGCATTAGCGAAAAGACCGATGCAAATGCGGTCACGATGACCAGTCCCGTCACCACCCGCGCCGCCCACAGACCATATATCCTTTGCATAAACAACGACACTACATACAACCCGCTGTTGCTCTGTCCCGCCTGCAGCATTTCCCGCCAGGGAACGACGGCTAGAATGCACAAGTTCATCATTAGATATAGACAGGCCACCAGCAGAATGGAAAGCAGCAGAGCCCGCGGAATATTCCGCGTCGGATCCTTTATTTCATCGCCCAGATAACAAACATTGTAGTAGCCCCAATAATCGTATGTGGCCACCAGCATGGCCCCGCCCAATCCGGTGAAGAATCCGCGGGAGAGCGTGAACGCACCTGGAGGAAAATCAAACGCGCGAGCCGCGTTGAAGTGCGTCAGCCCGGCGAAGATGATCCATCCGATCGTTCCCATCACCCCCAGCCACAATACTTTTGAAAGCCTCCCGATCACCGTGATGCGCCGGTAGAGCAGCAAGACCGTCAAGAAGCAGATGATCACAGCGACTGCCGTCCCCTGCGTCACAATCCAGCTCACCTGCAGCGGCCCTGCCCACGGGATGGGTAAAGCCGCAGTGTGCGCGGCGTACACCGTCTCCAGGCTCGGCCAGTAATAGGCAGCGTAACCGGCCAGCCCAATGCACCCCGTGGCAATCGAAAGCGGCGCGCTGAAGGAAAGTTGCCAGATAAACAGAAACGAAATCAGCCGCCCCCATTTCCGCGGCCCATAAATCTCATTCAGGTAGCGATACGGTCCTCCCGACCCCGGCATCGCCGCGCCCAGCTCCGCCGACCCCAGCCCGTCGCACACCGCCAATAGCGCGCCCACCACCCATCCCAGCATGGCCTGCGGTCCACCCATCGCGCTCAATACCAGCGGCATGGTGATGAACGGCCCCACGCCGATCATGTCAATCATGTTGAGCGCAGTCGCGCTCCCTAGACCCATTCCGCGAATCAGGCCGGGCGAACTCGAATTGCTCTGAGGGGGAGCGTGCATTTCTTGTAAGGCGAGTTGCGTTTGCTAAGGAAGAAGCAACACTCTCCCGCTGATCTTCCGCTGTTCAAATGCCGCATGCGCCTCGGCGGCCTCTGCAAGCGGATACGTGCGATCGATCCTGACGGAAAGTTTTCCTTCCTTTAACCACTTGACGAAGTGTTCGAGGTAACGAGGATATTCCTTGAAATAGGGACTTCCATTCGTACGGGTAAGAAAGACAGATCCTTTTTCCTGCAATTTCATGAGGTCAAACGGCGGCACGTATCCACTCGACTGCCCATAGATCACAAGATATCCGCCGGGAGCCAGGCTGTCGAGGCTCGCCTCAAATGTATCTTTACCAACACCGTCGTAAACCACGTTGACCCCTCGGCCTCCGGTAATCCGCCTCGCTTCCTTTGCGATCTCGGATTGCCTGGAAATAATGATCTCGTCCGCGCCGGCCTCTTTTACAAATTTGGCTTTCTCTTCACTTGAGGTGACTCCAATGACTCGTCCCTCGCGAATCTTCGCCATCTGGCAAAGCAAAAGTCCAATGCCTCCAGCCGCCGCATGAATCAGGCACCAGTCTCCGGATTTTACCGGGTAGGCAAAATGGGTGAATGCGTAAGCCAGAAATCCCTGATTCATACCCGCCGCCGCCAGTTCGACACTTATACCCTCGGGCACAGGGATGAGCCATGCGGCTGGGGCCAGCGCATGTGTGGCGTACGAATTTCCCGCGAAGACAACTCGGTCGCCCACCTGCATATTACTGACGTCAGAGCCAACTGCCTCCACGACTCCAACTCCCTGGCTGCCGAGAGTGGCAGGCAGGTCCGGTTCATTTGCCGAACCACGCCGGTAGAAGCCTTGCCCCACAAGCTCTCCGCGGCGCTTCTGAACATCGAGAAAGTTAACGCTCGCAGCCTCAACCCGCACCAACGCCTGGCCTGGACCGGGAATTGGCGGGGGGAGTTCTTCCAACTGCATGACTTCCGGACCGCCGTAGGAATGAATGCGAATGGCGCGCATAACTTTGTTGTTCCTTCCTCTACGAAGCCGAAA
>PLUI01000212.1:6410-33093 GCA_003164855.1 Acidobacteriaceae bacterium | reverse complement strand
TCCTCCACCGAAACCCGCGCCCGGCTCAGTTCCGCAGGATAAGGCGTGAAATGCCCATTGTTAAAGTCGGCCACGCCACTGTTGTACTGCACCACCAGCGTTCCGCCCGCCGCCACAAAATCCAGCAACTTTTTGTTATTCGCGGCCACATCTTTCTGCGTGTCGTAGGCCCTAATCCCCAGCACGATCGTTCCGTATCCGCTCAGGTCTTCGCTGGCAAGCTTCTCCGACGGAATCAGGCTTACATTCATTCCGATCTGCTCCAACACAGTCGGAATGTCATCGCCCGCGCCCATGATATAGCCAACCTTCAAATCATGCGGCGCCTGCACGTCCACCATGCTCACGCGTTGCACCGCCGGCTGGTAATAGTAAAAGCTGCCCAGATCTTCCCGCGTCACCAGCGTGTAGCCTTCGCTAAACTTCTCACCGCCCGCTTCCAGCACCGCCCGAATCTTCGCTCGACCTTCTTGTAATCCAGCAGGGAAGACCTTGAACTGAAAATCCTGCTTCTCCCCTCGATGCGTGAATTTCACTTCCGTCTGCGCCGGTTCCGACCGCCAACCCTGCGGTAACTCCAGCCGCAGCACGCCTGGCATGTCACGGTTAAGATTGCCGGTCACGCCCACGGTCACCGTGGAACTTGTGCCGTTGTGAGTCGAGATCACATGCGTTCCCGGTTCCAGCGCGACCGAAAACGCCGGCACCACGGCCAGCGGACGCGCGCTCTCTTTTCCAGCATCGTCCACAAATCTGGTTACCACCGTCGCCGCAATGCCATTCTTTTCTTGCGCGCCCTGAAGTCCGCTGTTCGCCGCGCCCGCAACCGAATACTCCACCCGCGCTCGCAGCACCGGAGGCGGAAACGGTAGCGTCGCGTACCTCTCGTCGTCGATGTGATTCACGCTCTCCGTCTCCGGATCATCGCGATGCCAGTACGGACGGGTATACGTCGCGTCCTTCGGCACTTTCAAACGAAAAACCACGCGCAGATTGTCGCCCGACTTCACCGCAACCCGTTTTGTCTTGTCAGATATCGTTCCCCATCCCGCGGGCACTTCCAATTTNNACCGTGGTGATCGCGTCCGCCTCCTTCTTAACAGCTTCCTTCACCGGTTCACCATCCGGGCCCACACGAGAAACCACCCCCGCTTCGAGCGTGACGTTCAAAGCCTCATTCAGTGCGGTTTCCGCCTGCTCGCTTTTCTCTTCCAGTCGCGCAAGCAAGTCAGACCTCACACCAGCACTCAGACTGGAATTGCTGACCGCGACACTAACCTGCTTGAGCGCAGCCAGAACCCCCATGAGCGGCGTCGCCGCAGTCGCCGGATCCTTCCCCTTCGCGTCCGCGCTGGCCTCGGCAACTTTTTTCGCAATCTCCGTCAATTCGCGCCGCAACTGCGGAACCTTCGATTCCTCTGCTCCCAACCGTGCCGCTAGTCCCGGCAAACTCGTGTCGATTCCATCGAAGAAATCTTTTTCATGCCCATCTTTATCCAGCTTCGGCGGCTCCACTGAATCCACCAGCTTGTAGAAGGTAAATCGGTCACCCGGATCGACCGTCCAGTTCGCCGACCCCTGCGAGAGCTGATGCCTCAACCCCTGCATGGCAAACTGCACATACGAGCCTCCCAGATCCGCGCTCAGCTCACCAGTATTTAACTTCACCGTCCAGTTCGCATCCGCGCAGGTCATTGCACCGAAACCGCACACGTTGCCGATGTACAGCTTCTTCGCCTGCCACGGCTGCAGTCCCTGAGCGATCTGCCNNGCCCGGGAAACCGTTTCGGATCGGCCGCAGCGCGAAATGCCTCCCGGGTCAAGATGCTCGAAGCCTGATGATGCCCATGCCCATCCCGCTCCGTACCCGAAAACCGCGCCACCAGCACATCCGGACGGAAAGTCCGAATCACCCGTACCATGTCCGCCAGCGCCACGTCGTGTCCGCCCCACTTTCCAAAAGTCTCCTCCGCGCTTTTCGAAAAGCCAAAGTCGGCCACGCGCGAAAAACGTTCCTGCACTCCGTAATACTCGTCCGCCGCCAGCAACTCTTCCGTCCGCAGCACTCCCAGCACATCCGACAAATTGCTGCCAACTTTATTCTGCCCACCCTCCCCGCGATTCAGCGTCATCAACAGAACACTGGCGCCCCGGCCGCGCGCTTCCAGCGTCAGCATTCCGCCATCTTCATCATCGGGATGCGCCACCGTCTGCATCAGCCGCGCAGTCGTGCCTAGTCGCCGCAGCATCAACCGCAAGCCGAGAGCGCCCCGATCCTGCGGAAGTTCAGGGGGCGTTCCCTGATAGGGCAACTGAGGAAAATCCGTCACCGCGGGTTGTTGATTGTCAGCAATCGCCGCCGCAACCACTGCACGCCCTGAGCTTTCTCCAGTCCTCTGCGGCGCACCCATCAGCAAGACCGGAAACACCACAAGCATCAGCAAAAATGATGTGGATGTGAATGAAGTTTTTGCGGAATGCCGGAAGCGCCGCTGCCAGCGGCTCGCAAGATGGTTGAGTCCCGAATATTTCACCCTACAAGGATGGGGCCTGACCCCGCTCGGACGCAAATTCTTTCCTCATTTGTACGATGAACATTCACCCGGCACCCACGCGCACGCGCAAAGTTCGCGGGATAAAGAAATACGTCAAAACAGCCCCAACCATCAAAATCCCCGCAATGATATACAAGGCGGCCGATGGGTCCTTGGAAAAATATCTCGCCCAAATCGGAATATTGGGCCCAACATATCCACCTAAATTACCCACCGAGTTGACGATGCCAATCCCCGCTGCAGCAGCGGTTCCGGCAAGAAACGCCGAGGGCAACGGCCAGAACAATGGCATTGATCCGATCACTCCCAGCGTTCCCACGGACAGGAAAATGATCGCCAACACAGGATTCGACGCAAAAACTCCGCTCAAGACTAAACCAACGGCCCCAGCCACGACATTCCTCACATAGTGCAGCCGCCGCTCTCCGGTTTTATCCGAATGATTGCTCAGAACAATCATCCCGATAACCGCTACTCCATACGGTATCGCGGTAATCAAGCCAACTCGAAGATAACCCTTCATACCAAATGCCTTCACAATCGTCGGCAGCCAGAACGCGATGCCGTACAAGCCGATCATCAAAGTGAAATAGATCGCGCACAGCGCCCACACTTTCCCGCTGGTGAAGGCATCGCTCAATTTATGCTCGGTCTTATGCTTGTCTTCACTTTCGAGGTTCTGCGCCAGCAATGTTTTTTCCTCGCGCGTAAGCCACTTCGCTTCCTCAATGCTGCTCTCCAGATAAAAGATCACTACCAGGCCAACGAGTATCGACGGAATGCCTTCCGATAGAAAAAGCCACTGCCAGCCTGCCAACTTCATCGCGCCGGAAAGCGTATCCATAATCCAGCCGGATACGGGATTGCCCACTACCCCGGATACCGCGATCGCAGCCACAAACCAGGCGGTTCGCGTGGATCGGAGTTTCGAGGGATACCACAACGTCAGATAAAAAATCACTCCCGGAAAGAATCCGGCCTCGGCCAGGCCCAGCAGAAAGCGCATGGCATAAAAAGACCGCTCACCTTTTACTAAGATCATGCACGCAGATATGACGCCCCAGGAAATCATGATCCTGGCAATCCACATGCGTGCCCCAAATTTCTTCAGCAGCACATTGCTGGGAACTTCGAAAAAGAAGTAACCGATAAAGAAAATACCGGCGCCGGTAGCGAACGCCGCATCGCTCAGCGACAGATCTTTCAGCATCTGCAGCTTCGCAAATCCCACGTTGACCCGATCGAGATACGCCAAAATATAGCAAAGGAAAAGAAAAGGGACGACGCGCACGTCAACCTTGCGATACGTGCTCGCCTCCAAACTTTCCCCGTGCATAGCGTTGAGACTTCCTCTTCCCGAGGATGACGTCTTAACTTAGAGTGCAAACAAATTGAGCCCAGCCGGGACAGAGAACAAGAACTGAGAACTGGAAACCGAGAACTGGAAACCGCAAACTGCTAACTGCTAATTGCTTCCTACTGCCGCCCTTCCTTCAAAGTCTCCTGACAAGTGCTGGCGGCCGTCAGCACTTCATTGAAGGCGGTTTCTTTGCGCAGATTCTTCAATAGCGGATCGTCCAGGAGCGCCGAATACGCGCAATAATTTTGCTGTACCGCTGCCTTCAGCAAACGCAATGCCGCATCTTTCTGGCCGCAATAAGCCATCAGCGCCCCCACGTGATACCACGCCTCGGGATCGGGCTCCGTCATCACCGACGATTCCGCCTCCCGCACAATTCTGTCCATGTCGGCCGGCCGCTGCGTTTGTGTGCAAGCAGCCAGCAAATCACGATGGTAGAACGGCGACTTCGCCACATTCTTAACCGCCTCCCGCGCCTGCGCCACATTTCCCGCGGTCAGATAAACATAAGGAGTCGCCCACGCGGCCCACTCCGAGCCCGCGTCCAGATGCACGAAGTCCATCGCCCGATCCGTCTGTCCCAGTTCCATAAACGCCCACGCACACGACCGGAAACTGAAATTCCCCGGATCGAGCGACCGCGCCGTATTGCACTCCTGCGCCGACTTCTCCTGCATCCCCGCATACCGCAACACATAGCTCAACGCAAAGTGTGCGTCGGCGCTCTGCGGCCTGCGCCGTACCAAATCCGTGGCCGCATCGTAAGCCCGCCCCAATTCGCCGCGTGCCACGCGATTGACAATCAGATTGCTGGCCGCCATCTCCCGGTTCGGATCCAGCGAGAGCGCCCGCTCATACGCCGCACTCGAGCGCTGGAACATGGCCTCGCCGCCCCCGCCAAAGGTTGAATCGAAATAGTATCGCAGGCCCAGCGCCTCCCATGCTGGCGCGTAGTTGCGATCCTCCCCAACCACGTGTTCCAGCACCGCAATCGCATCCTTATTCGGGCCAGGATCGTGCGGCAACGCCAGACTATGCAGATAGAGATCGTAAGCTTCCTGACTCTTCGGACGCGATGCCGTGCTCAACGCTCCTGCCGCCACTCCCAGGGCAGGCAACAGTCCTTGCTGCACCTGTGTGCTCAATTGCGATTGCAGAGAAATCAAATCGTTCACGGAAGCGGTTGCGCTCCCCTGCCACAGCAGCCGGTCATTGGGCACGTCAATCGCCTCCAGGGTCACCGTCAACTGTTCACCCTGGCGCAAAAAGTGTCCCGTCAGCAGCCTGCCCACGTGCAGTTGCTGCCCTACTTTGCGCGGATCCAGGTCCAACTCCACATACCTCCGGGTCACCGACGAAGGCCGCACCTCCAGCGAACGCGAATAGCTCAAGACGCTGGTCAACTCATCCGCCAGCGCAAAGCGCAGATAATCGACGCTAATGTCGCCATTCATGTTCTGCAGCGGAAGTACGGCAATCGCATTCTTCTGCTCTGCGTTTGCCACTTCGCGGTGCTTCCAAAAATAAGCGCCCACCGCCGCCAATACTGTCGCCAGCATCGCCAGGCTTCCCAGCAACAGCCAGAACTGCCACCGCCCGCCCGCTCGGCCGAAGGTTGTGTTGGCGACCCTGAGCCTCGCCGAATGCAGTCCGCTCCTCACCTGCCCGGACTCCGTCTCCCGCTTCAGTTGTTGCAGGTCAGCCTTCATCTGCGTGGCGCTCTGGTAGCGGTCCTTGCGGTCCTTCTCCATCGCCTTGCCGATGATGCCTTCCAGTTCCACCGGCACCTTCGGATTCAACTCTCCCGGCGGAACCGGCCTGTCATGTAACACCGCATCCAGCGTCATCAGCGAGTTCTTGCCAGTGAAAGGTTTCTTCCCGGTCGACATCTCGTACATCACCACGCCAAACGAAAACAGGTCGCTGCGGAAATCGATTTCCTCGCTCCGTGCCTGCTCCGGCGACATATAAACCGCCGTCCCCGGAATCACTCCCATGGCGGTTAACGAATTCTCCGCCGCCACTCCGTCGCTATCGGTCCCGACGTTGTGTACCAGCTTGGCCAGCCCGAAATCCAATACCTTTACCTGCCCGCCCGGAGTCAGAAAAATATTCGCCGGCTTGATATCCCGATGCACGATTCCCTTGGCATGCGACGCCGTCAAAGCGTCCGCCACCTGGATGCTGATATCAAGCACCTTCTCCGTATCCAGCGCATGTCCGGAGATGCATTGCTTCAGGCTCTCGCCCTCCAGTTTCTCCATTACGATGAACGGATGCCCGTTGTTGTCCTCGATGCCGTGGATAGTGCAGATATTAGGATGGTTCAACTGCGACGCGGCTCTTGCTTCCCGCTCGAATCGTTCCAGCGATTTGGGATCGCCCGCAAGATTTTCCGGAATGAACTTCAGCGCGACGTGCCGGCCTAGTTTCAGGTCCTCAGCCTCGTACACCACGCCCATGCCACCGCCCCCGAGCTTTCCCACGATGCGGTAATGCGATACGGTCTGGCCAATCATGGAAGGGCGACACTCCCGAACGCGGTAATGTTAGGCTTCGCCAGTGATCGCGGTCAACTGAAGCCTTTTGTATGCTTGGATGCCGAAAACTATGGTGCAAATCACTCGCGCTGCTCGCGTTCGTTTCCCGAACTGACAACTGCCGTGGCCTTTTGTGCATCCATCCCAGTTACAAGCCGCACTGCTGCGACTACTATGAATTAGCGGCACGGAAGAGCGAGGCGGTTCTGGCATGGATCGGAAGTCAGGCAAGTCAGGCAAGTATTCTCCCCAAATGCAAGAGGCCATCCGCCGGCGCGCCACCGAACTTTACCAGCGCAGCGGAGCCGTCGAAGGCCAAGACATCGCAAACTGGTGCCAGGCCGAAGCCGAAATTCTGCGCGAAACCGCTGCCCACGCGACTCACCCTGCCGTAGTCGTTAATCTGGAAGGCGTCGTTTATACCGGCGAATATGACGTCGCCGCTGCTGACGGCTACACGCCCGGCGAATGGAAACCTGGGGATCGTGTCCCCGTCCGCTTAGACGGCGACCGGCTCTTCCTTCGCCGCCCCAACGGCCGCGAACTCCAAACCAACGTCGTCAAAAGAATTGGCTAGAAACCATACTGTCGTCCTGAGCGGCTTCGCGAAGCAATAATTTAGTCGAAGGAATCTCTACTGTTCCGCGCCGAATGGGCCAACACAACACCTTCGTCGCCGCCCGCCCTACTACCCCACCCACAGCCCCGCCGACGCTCCCACCCACTCCATGTTCTTGTTCTGGTCCAGCCCCATCATCAACCCACGCCCCATGCGGATGATCGTCAGCACTGCCTGCAACTGCTCCAGCCAAACGTACATCACCCGCACTTCCGCCTTCGTCGCTCCAAACGGAGTTTCGATCACCGGCTCAAAGTGCATCCGCTCCTGCAGAATATAGTCCGCCCGCTTCTTCGCCGGAATCGCTTCGATATCTTCTTGCTTCGGCGCAATCACCACGCCCAGCCCGGCAAAAGAATAAAGAGGTTTCAAAGCATAATTCTGCAAATCGTCCGGAATCTGTTTCAACTGATCCAGGAACCACGTCTTCGGCACCGATTCATGCCGCAAGTAAGGAATGGAAAACTTGCTGATGCGGAAATACCAGTTCGGATGCCCGGCCCACTCCACATTAAGATCGTCCCGCCAATCGAAGCCCAGCTTCATCTGCTTGCGCTGCAACTCGTCCACAATCGTCCGGTTATAGATCCTCCGGATCGGAACCCGCCCGCCGTTCCGCTCGTAGTAAAGCTGCGATCCATGTTTCTTAATCGCCTCGATATCGACCGTCCGAACTCCCAGCATCTTCTCTGTCATCAGAAAATCCGGCAACGTTTTCTGCGCCTCCGGATGAATCTCCATCAGGATCACGTTCTCCGGATCATGCGTGCCTACAATTGCCGCCCGCAAAAGTTCGCGGTACGATTTTTCATCCAGCCCACTCAAGAAATAATTAAGCCGCGCGGACTCGCTCGCCGAAGCCCGAAAGCCGAAGCCCGAAGCCCGGTTTTCCAGCCCGTACACCTCAATGTAGCTTTGCGCCATCGCCACCTGATACGCATAGAGGGAAGGGAAGGCCTGCAACTCCACCAGCTTCGGCTGCAACTCCCCACTGGCATCGCGCACCAATCCAAAATCCACTTGCACAAACATGGGATGCGCCGGCTCATTCGGAACCCGAAACTCCTCCGGAATCGACGCACTCGACCGCGCCAGATACTCCGGACTCTCCACCAATTGCCGAATCAAAACTTTGCCGTCGGCAACCATCCGCTGCAACACGCTCTCCGGAAAAAAACAAGGCGTCTCCGACAGCCGGAACTCCACGTGCGTTCCGCATGCCTCATCCATCCGCCGCAAGAACGCTTGATATTTCTCGGAATTAAAACTGGCGTTGAACTGCTTTCGAAGGGAAGGAATCATGAATCAGAATTGTCATCCTGAGCGTAGCATTATGCCCATGAAGTGGGCGTAATGCGAAGTCGAAGGATCCCTATAGCTATCAATCTGCCCGCGCTGAATACGCTCGCGCTGCCTCTACGCTTCCACCAAAAACTTCCCATCCTGCATGATCTGCTCGTCGTCCACCCAAATATTAAATTTCCGCCCGACAACATCGATATGCGTCGACGAATCCCACTCCGCCCCCGTGTGCGCCCCGTAAGGATTTCCAAACGCAATATGCACTCCCGGATACTTTTCATCCTGCAGAATCTGCCCAATCACATCCTTCAGATCGATGTTCGTCCCGATGGCAAACTCGCCCACGCGATCGCTGTTCTCATCCGTGTGCGTGTACTTCCAGAACTCGTCTTCCAATTCGCGATTCTCCGAATGCGCCTCGGTCAGCCGGTTCCCCTTGATGTGAATCGTCAGCGGCGCGCCTTGCAGATTTCCGAATTTCGTACACAGATAATCTCCCACCACGCCATCGATCACGAACGTCCCGTTCACTTCACCCGGAGTCGTAAAGATTTCTCCCCCCGGCAGGTTCCCCCACTTTTCGCGAGTAATAATTCCGCTGGTCTTCAACCAGCGATAATTTGGATTCAAATCCGCCGTAAGGTCCGTCCCCGCAGCGGTTTTTGCCCGTACTCGCTTCGCCTTCCGAACCATGGCAACCACTTTCGCGCTCAACCGGTCCACTTTCTGAAAATCCGCCCGCATGCCTTCCAGCATGATCTGCCGGTTGATGTTCACCATGTGTGCGTGCCGGATTTTGTTCCGATTCACCACATCCGTCATCTGCATGCGCGAGCGCAATTCATTCTTCTGAGCCCACACCGCAAAGATCGAAACCTGGCTGGTCTCCAGATCGGCAAGAATCTCCGCCGGCAAGTCCTTCAGCGGACGCTCCGCCAGATCCTCTAGCACCCAAACCTGGTGCGGCGACCCGAGCTTCTCCACTTCCGCTACGATGGCCGCCGCAATCTCCAGCGTAGCCTCGTCCGTGATCACGCACACCTTCTCTTCCGGTTGTACGCGCAAACAGACACTCACCGCATTGCGCGCCCCGACACTGTATTCAGGGTCAAACTCGCGGGTGCCCCATCCTTCGCGTTCTTTGCCAAGAGCCTGCCCTGAGTTTGTCGAAGGGGTGGGAAATTTGACTTGGTCCACAGGAATATTCATTATCCTACTTTTCTCACGGAAGCCGGCTCGTCTTCCGCCAAGCCTGCCTCCGTCTCTTCAATAATGTAATCGACAACCTTCTTCAAATCCCCGGTTTCCTGGTAAACCCGCAACTGGCGGTCCGCCCCGCTGCCTTCTTCCAGCATGGTATGGATGTAGTTCAACTCCTCGCGAGAATCCAGTTCATCCACCACATCGTCAACGAATTCCAGATACTCACGAATCAAATCCCGCGCCGGCACTTCAATCTGCTTGCCGAAATCAATCAGCTTTCCGTCTAGGCCGTAGCGCGACGCCCGCCACTTGTTCTCCATGATCAGCGCGCGGCGATACAGGCGAAATCCCTGATTTGCCGTATGCAGCTTATACAGTTTCGCCACCGTCGCCTGAATCAGCGCCGCCAGCGCGATCGTCTCATCGGCGCGCATCGGAATATCGCACACCCGGAACTCAATCGTATTGAAGAACGGATGCGGCCGAATATCCCACCAGATTTTTTTCGCATTGTCGATGCAATTGGTCTTGATCAACAGCTTGATAAAGTTTTCGTACTCGCCCCAGCTCGGGAAATAATCCGGAATATTCGTCCGCGGAAATTTATCAAAAACTTTGCAGCGATAGGATTTCAGCCCGGTATTCATCCCTAGCCAGAACGGCGAATTCGTCGACAGCGCCAGCAGGTGCGGCAAAAAATACCGCGCATGATTCATCATGTGGATCGCCGTCTCCCGATCCTCAATCCCAATGTGCACATGCAGCCCGAATATCAGATTCGCCCGCGCCACCAACTGCATGTCCTCGACAATATTTTTGTAGCGATCGTCAGGATTAATTTCCTGCGTCCGCCAGTCCGAAAACGGATGCGTCGCCACCGATGCCAGCCGTAACCCATTCTCCTTGGCCAGCCGGATAATATCGCGCCGCAGCATCTTCACTTCCGCCTTGGCTTCCTTAATGTTTTTGCAAACCCCGGTCCCCACCTCCACCACCGACTGGTGCATCTCCGCCTTCACCCGCTCCTGCAGCAACACCTTTCCCTTTTCGAGGATCTCCGCCTGAATATGCGACCGCAGATCCCGCGTCTCCGGATCTATCGTCTGATATTCCTCTTCAATCCCGATGGTGAAAGTAGGTTTCATGGCTCCAGCTGTCCCCGGAAGCGAATTCAAGCGCCCCATTCATCCCTGAAGGATGGGCTATTTAAGCTTAAACAGTATAGCAACTGGGTGGGTCAAAAACTTGCGTAAGGCGACTGTGCCTCCGAGGATTATTTGACCAAAGGAAGGTAGCGGGCAGGGGGATTTTCTGCTCTCCGATTAGCAGTCGACCCCGAAGCGCTTCTCAGGCGGAGCAGAGATCTTGCCTCGTGCGAAATCGAGGGGATCTCCCGCGCGAACGTGCCCCAGACATTACGCGACTGCGGAGGTGGCCTTACCGGTGGTTCTGTCGGCCCATCGCATGGTGATGTTCGGCGTCGCGGCTAATATGATTTGCACCTCTCCAAGGTCCAGCGTTTCCACCGTCACAGAGTCCCGGAGCTTGTTAGCCTGGATCAATGAAGCGACGATTCCGGCGATTAACTTCTTGTCAGCATGCTCGTGCAAAATCGCTGCCAGCTTTTCCTCTTTTAGCGCGGGACCGGTCTTCAGCTTAACTGTGATTTTCGGAGGCACGCCCAGTTCCAACTCCAGGTTTCCTATGCCGTAGCCGGCCGACTGTAGAAGCTCTAGCAGTAAATTGGCCTGCAGCAGAAGCTCCCGGCTCTTTTCCGCCGCCAGGCTCGCTAACGTTTCCGTAGCTTCCTGCATTGGACTCTTTAGCTTGTTCAGATCGAATCCCAAGTTTCACCTCTCTCCGGTCATTCTTCTATAAATGGTGAGGTTTGACCCAAAAGCGTTTCGCATTTTTTCGAGAAATGCGGCCACCTCCGGAATCGTGATCCCGGACCAGCCGGAATGCCCACAAAGTCCAGCGCCCCACTTTGCGCGTCTTTTGCGCAAAGCCTACTTCGCCGTCTTCCCCCGCCTCCGCTCCGCCACCCAAGCCGGCTCTCCTTTACGCGTTGGTTTCTCCGCGGGCGTCCCCGCCAGAAATCCCGCCCAGCGCAATTCATCCGCCGGATTCTCCCCGCTCTGCGCCATCTTCACCGCCATCTCCGCTACCGCATTCACAATCCAATCAAAATTCTCCTGCCCCACCGACGTAATCTCCGCATCCGGTGCCGGATTCAGAAAATCTATCGCATACGGCACTCCACCCTCCACCGCAAACTCCACCGTATTCAAGTCATACCCGAGCACCCGGCACAAAGTCAGCGCGTCTTTTTCAATTCTGGCCCGTAAGGCCTCCGTTGACGGTGGCGGATTCCCCTTCACATACCGTTCATGATGCGGCAGCCTCGGATCGTATTTCATGATGTGTACTTTTTCCTGTCCCACCACATAGCACCGGTAATACTCTTCAAACACCACCCCATGCTGCAGCGTCATGCACATGTCGCCAGTCTGGTTGTAGTGCTGAAAAAATTCTTCCGGCGAATGCACGTGATAAACATACTTCCACCCGCCGCCGGAATAAGGCTTCAGAAAAGCAGGGAAGCCGACATAATCAAAAAGCTCCTGCCAGTTCAGCGGATAAATCAAATTCCGCATCGACCGGTCCGTCGTCCCCTCCGGATGCTTGTTGTGCGGCAGAATCACCGTCGGCGGAATCGCCACGCCCAGCTTGTGCGCCAGCGCATAATTAAAAAACTTGTCATCCGCCGTCCACCAGAACGGATTGTTCACCACAATCGTTCCCTGCAGCGCCGCATTCTTCAAGTAAGCCCGATAGAACGGAATATCCTGCGAGATCCGATCGATGATTACCGCATACTTCATCGGCTCATCCATGCGAATCCCGCCGATTTTCACAAACTCCGCCGTAACCCCCTCCACGCCCATGGAGTCGATCTTCTCCACGACCGCCGGCGGAAACGTATTCTCCATCCCAAATAAAATCCCAATCTTCTTCACGACACAATCTCCATTCCTAAATTGTCATCCTGAGTGAAGTGATTGTTTCGCGAAGCGAAGCAATCACGCAGTCGAAGAATCCCCACTGTCTTCTCGGCACCCGAAGCCCGAAGCCCGAAAGCCGAAGCCCGCCCCTAAAAATACTTCTCCGCCATCCTGATCCACAACGGCCAGTCATGCTTCGAATTATCCCCAAAAATATCCAGCCAGTGCGGCACCGCCTTCCCATTCAAAATCGCCGAAAATTTCACGTTCTGGTCCAGACAAATATCCCAATCCGCGGAGCCCAGCACAATCTTCATCTGCCGGTAGCGGCTCAGAAACCAGTCGTCATTCTGATTCGGTAAATAGTCTGTCGGACAATTGAAGTAACAATCGTCGTCGTAATACCCATCCAGAAATTGGTGGATATCGAATGCCCCGCTCATACTCACACAGTGAGTCACCACATCAGGATGCTTCAGGGCAAAATTCATCGCGTGATAGGCGCCGAAACTGCATCCGGTCATCGCCAGCCTCGGCGTTTGATTCTTCCACCGGATAAAAGGCACCATCTCGTGCAGCAGGTACCGCTCGAACTGCAAATGCCGCATCACCCTCACCTTGGGATGCACGCCCTTGTTGTACCAACTCTCGCTATCGACGGAGTCGGGGCAAAACACTTGCAGGTCGCCACGTTCAATTTTCGGCGCGAGCGCGCCAATCATCCCCCGGTCTTCGTACTCGAAGAACCTGCCCTGGGAAGTCGGAAACACTACCAGCGGTGTGCCCGCGTGCCCAAACACCAGCGCTTCCATGTCCCGATTCAGTTCCTGGCTGTATCTCTTAAGATATTCGCGATTCATTTTCTCGACGGTCCGCGGACGAAATATAGTACCTGAACCTGCAGCGAAGACCCGAGAGTATTCCACTTTTTGTGCTGATCCCGCCCTGGTTTCCCGCCATCAAATGGTATCGTGATACGAGATATGTCGTGGCAGATGCCCAAACTGATTCCGCGCTCGGCGCCCATGATCCTCCTCGTTCTCACTCTCGCCGCCGCCACCGGATTCGCCGCCGTGAGCCATCTCGTCAGTCGCTATACTGCCAACCAGCAAGCGCGCGGCCGCAAGCTTTATGCTCTAGGTCTCGAGAGTGCCAAAGCCTCGCACTACGACGACGCCATTGCCGCTTTCCGGGCCGCTCTCACCTGCGATCCCACCAACTCTCAATATCAGCTCAGCCTCGCCCGCGCTCTCCGCGATAGCAACGTCCCCCGCCGTCTCGACGAGGCTGAATCCTATCTCATCGCCCTCTGGCAGCGCACTCCGCAGGACGCGGCCGTCAACCTGGCTCTGGCGCGCGTCGCCGCCCATCGTGGTTCTATCGAAGACGCCACTCGCTACTATCACAACGCCATGTACGGCGTCTGGAGTAGCGATCTCGACGCGAACCGCAACAAGGCTCGCATCGAACTGATCCAGTTCCTGCTTAAGCAGGGCGCGCGTGCCCAGGCGGATTCTGAACTCATCGCCCTCGCCGCTGCTCTGCCGCCCGATCCCGCTGCGCATCTCCAGACCGCCCAACTTTTCCAGCAAGCTCTGGATTATCCTGGCGCCCTTGCCCAGTACGAAGAAGCCCTCCATCTCGATCCCGGAAACTCCACCGCCCTGGCCGGAGCGGGCGAGACCGCGTACCACTCCGGTAACTACAGCAGTGCGCAACGTTATCTGCGCAGCGCAGTGAACGCCAATCCCGCCGATGCTGAATCCCGCCAGCTTCTTGCCTCCACCGATTTAGTTCTCCTCGCCAATCCCTTTCACAGTCACATTTCCGATGCCGAGCGCAATCGCCGCATCAACGCCGCATTCTCACAGGCTGAAAATCGTCTCACCGCGTGCGCCCAGCAAGCCGGCATTGATCTCACGAAAACTGATCTCACGAACAATAACCTCAAGAACACCGCGCCGGCCTCCGCGTTACCCGGCCTGCAAGCTCGTTGGCAACTCGCTAAACCGGATCTCAATCTGCTTCGCTCTCCCGCCGAAACCGACCTTCCGGATTCGATCATGGATGTCGTCTTTCAAATCGAAGAGCAGACTGCTGCAACCTGTGGCCAACCGCAAGGTCTTGACCTCGCTCTGTTGTTGATCTCTCAAAAACGTGAGGCCGCCGGCCAATGAGCAATCCCGCCCCTCTGGTCGATCCCTCTGCGCCGTCGTCTACGCCTGCCGCGCGAGTCAAGACTTCGCGTCGCCTGTTTTCGACCCTCGAAGGCGTCTTCCACGAAGAAGTATTTTTCCTCATTCTCTCTGTCTTTATCGGAATCTTCTCCGGTCTCGCGGTGGTTTGCTTTCGACTCACGATTGACTGGATGCACCTCGCCCTGCTCGGCCCGCTGCCGCAAACCCATAGCTGGCGCCTGTTCGCGGTTCCATCCCTTGCCGGCCTGGTGGTGGCTGCACTCGTAATGCGCGTCTTCCCGGGCATTCGCGGCAGCGGCGTGAATCAAACCAAATCCGCGCTTTACATCTTCAACGGCTTCATCCCTTTTCGCACCGCCGTCGGAAAATTCATCTGCGCCGGCATCGCCATCGGCTCCGGTCAATCGCTCGGTCCCGAAGATCCTTCTCTTCAAATCGGAGCCAGCATTGCATCGGCTCTCGGCCGCCAACTTGAAATCTCCCGCGAAAAACTCCGCTTGATGGCCCCGGTCGGCGCTGCCGCTGGCCTGGCGGCCGCGTTCAACGCTCCTATCTCGGCCGTCCTCTTCGTCATCGAAGAAGTCATCGGACGCTGGAGCGCCGGCATTCTTGGTTCCGTCGTCCTCTCCGCCGTTGCCAGTGTCGTAGTCGTGCGCTCGTTCCTCGGCAGTGAGCCGCTCTTCCGCATCCCCGTCACCACCTTCAAGCGCCCCACCGAACTTATCGCCTACGCTGTTCTCGGCATTGCCGGAGGGCTGGCCTCGGTCGCATTCGCCAAATCGATCGGCTACTTCCGCCCCCTCCTCAAGGCTTTGCCGCGATGGACCCAATATTTTCAGCCCGCCATCGCCGGACTCCTCGTCGGACTCATCGGCTTCCTCGGCTTTCCCCAGGTCATGGGCGCCGGCTACGATTCCATGGATCAGGCCATGCACGGCCAGTACGCCTGGAAAGTTCTCGCTCTGCTCGCCGTTCTAAAGATTCTCGCCACCACCGTCTCGTTCGTCAGCGGCACTCCCGGAGGCATGTTCGCCCCCACGCTTTTCATCGGAGCCATGCTCGGCGGCGCCGTCGGCGACATCGAACGCTTCTACTTTCCTCATCTCACCGGATCCACGGGAACCTACGTCCTCGTCGGCATGGGCGTCCTCTTCGCCGGATTTCTGCGTGTGCCCATGACCTCCGTCTTCATGGTTCTCGAAGTTAGCGGCAATTACGAGATCATCGTCCCCGTCATCGTCGCTAATACTTTTTCGTACCTTATCTCGCGCAGCCTCCAGAGCATTCCCATCTTCGATTTGCTCACCCGCCAGGACGGACTCATCCTGCCTTCTCTCGAGGAAGAGCGCGAAGAAACCATCCTGCGCGTCGAAGACGCCATGCTTCCGGTCCCTGCCACCATTCTCAGCGCGCAGGATTATGTCGATGCCAACTTCCGCCGCGTTCAGAATTCCGCCGATTCCACCTTTCTCGTGCGCATGCATCCCAGCGGCTGGAATACCGCCACCCGTGACCAACTCCAGCGCCTCTTCCGCGAGGGCAAAGGTGAACTCACTTTAGCTTCCGTTCTCAGTTCCCAGTCGCTGCCCAGTCTCTATCCGGATCTTCCCCTTGATTCCGCGCTCCGCTACGTGAACGATTACCCGCTGATTCCCGTAGTCAATCGCGCCGACTCCCGCCATCTGGAAGGTATCGTGTCACGTGACTCTGTCTTCGAAAAATACGGCAGCCGACGCGCAATTGAAGTTACTCACCTCGACCCGCTTTAATTTCCCAGCACGGCAGCCCGGTTTCCCCCCCAACCTAAATCCCGCTACCAGTGCCATGTACGCAAGAATCTGCATACTGTACTCGGCGCAATTTTTTTTTAAATTCTCCGTGCCATGAAGCGGAGAAGCATAGTACTATGCCGGAACCGAGATAAATCCCCCAACGGGAATTCTTGGCGTACTCCCCTGCAACTGCAAACGAAATTCCGTCTTACCCGAAGGAGAACTCGTGATTCGAAAAATAGGCGTATTTCTGCTCACGATCGCCGCGATCGTGCCAGCTTTGAACACTGTTTCCCAGGCCCAGCCCAAGACCCTTCTTACTCACCATGTGCGTGAAGTTGTTCTCAACCGGCAGGCTCCGTCCATCGGCCGCCTCCCCGCAACCCAGTCCATTAAGTTCGACATCGTTCTACCCATGCGCGATCCGGCAGGCTTCGAGAGCTTCCTGCAGGAACTCTACAATCCTTCCAGTCCCTTCTACCACCAATTCCTCACCCCGCAGGATTTCACCGCGAGGTTTGGTCCCAGCCAGGAGAATTACAACGCCTTGATTCAATTCGCGATGGCCAACGGCTTCACCGTAGTTGGCGGATCGCGCGATTCCATGGATGTGGTCCTCAAAGGCTCGGTCGCGAACGTCGAGTCAGCCTTCCACGTAACCATGAATGTTTACCAGCACCCAACTGAAAACCGCACATTCTTTGCGGTAGACCGGGAACCCTCGGTCGACCTGCCATTCCAGCTCTGGCACATCACCGGTTTGGACAACTATTCGATTCCGCATCCCGTCCTCGCCCAGAGAAGTGAGAATGTAAAGTCCAATGCCACTACCGGTTCCTGCCCTCAAGCGTCCTTCTGCGGCAGCGATATGCGCGCAGCCTACTACGAAGGAACAGCTCTTACCGGCAGCGGCCAGAACATCGGTTTGCTCGAGTACGCCGGCTTTGATATCGCCGACGTGAACACTTACTACAAGAATGCTGGACAAACCAGAACCGCTGCCGTCACCGGCATTTCCACCGACGGAAGCCCCATCAGCTGCCTCGAGAAACAAGGCTGTGACGATACCGAACAGACCATTGACATCACTCAGTCGCTCGGTATGGCCCCAGGCGTAACCACCGTTTACGTGTACGTGAGTGACGACAGCGACACTGCTCTCTTGGGAGCCATGTCTACCGATGTTCCATTGCCTTTGCAATTGAGCTCGTCGTGGACCTGGAGCCCGGCGGACCCCAACACTGACGATCCTTACTTCGAGAAGATGGCTTCGCAAGGCCAGAGCTTCTTCCAGGCCGCCGGCGACAGCGCTGGGTATAGAGGCAACGCCCCATGGCCGGCAAATTCCGCGTATGTGACTGCGGTCGGCGGTACGGACCTGGACACCCAAAGCGCAGGCGGCCCTTGGGCATCGGAAACCGTCTGGTCTGATGGTGGCGGCGGCTGGGGGACCAATGTTACGATTCCCTCCTGGCAGGTCACCGCAGCCGATGATTGCAATACGCTCGGTGGCGATTGTTCCAAAACCGACCGGGACGTGCCAGACGTTTCGGCCAACGCGAATTTCTCTTTCTACGTCTGCGCCGACCAAACCACTTGCACTGCTAACCTCTACGGTGGAACCAGCTTTGCCGCTCCCATGTGGGCCGGCTACCTGGCTCTTACCAATCAACAGGCAGCCGCTAACAGCGATCCCGCACCCGGATTCATTAACTCGACCATCTATCCGCTGAATCTGGGGAACGGTGATGTCGATTTCCACGACATCATCAGCGGCAGTAACGGCTTTACGTGTGTAGCTGGTTACAATATGTGCGGAGGCTGGGGTAGCCCGAACGGGGACGCCCTGATCAACGCTCTCGCTCCAGTTCCTTCTGGTAGCTTCACGATTGCCGCGGCACCGGACAAGATTAAAATCGCTCAGGGTGCCACTGGTCTTTCCAAGATCACCACGACGATATCGGGCGGTTTCGACTCGGCAGTCGCCCTATCTGCCACCGGTCAGCCAACCGGCGTAACCGTGGCCTTTAAACCGAGCTCCATNNGGGCTCGGGAAGCGCAAAAATGCAAATCAAGGTGGCTTCCACCGCCAAGACGGGGATTAGCACAATCACCGTTACAGGCACCGGCGGAGGCGTGACGCAAACCACTACGGTCGAGATCGACGTCACGAATTAAGTCAATAACAATTCTTCGATGCTTTTCTGCAGCGCAGGGAGCATCGAGGAATCAGCAGCCCGGACCTTAGGGTCCGGGCCTTTGTTTTTGTCGGGGACTCTTGCCTGTAAAATCGATTCGCTCGGAACGCTGACTCATGCCGGACATTTCCGTAATCACGCATCTGAGTGAAGACGAAGTCCGTCGGCGGTTGCGCCCCGCCGAGGTGATCGATGCCATCGAAAAAGCTTTCCGCAACCGCCTTCCCGCCGTCACTATTGCAGCGCGCCAGCATCTCCCCTTGACGCACGGTGTCCTGCTGATCATGTCCTGCTACGATCCTTCCCGCCCCGCTCTTGGAGTTAAATTCGCCACCGTGCGCAGCCATCCCGCTCCGCTTGAACCTCGCGTCCACGCCACTTATCTCCTCCTCGATCCCGAAACCAGCGCGCCGCGCCTTTCCATCGCCGCAAATTACCTCACCGCTCTGCGCACCGCCGCCACTTCGGCCCTAGCCACAAAATATCTTGCCCGCGAAAACGTTTCTACCCTGGGAGTTTTCGGCACGGGCGCACTCGCCCGCACCCATCTCGCAGTCTTGCCGCTGGTCCGCCGCTTCGACAGGATCCTCGTCTGCGGCAGGGAAGCCCAATCCACCGCTGCCTTCGCAATTGAAATGTCTGCCGAGCTCAAACGCCCCATCCTTGCCGCTGATCCCCGCACTCTCGCCGCCGAATCCGACGTTCTTTGCACCTGCACCACCAGCCCAACACCTCTTTTCGACGGCCGCGATCTCTGCCCCGGCACGCACCTCAACCTGGTCGGCGCCTTTCAACCTCACACCCGCGAGGCTGACACGCTCACCATCCAGCGCGCCCGCGTCGTGGTCGACACCTACTCCGCCGCCTACGCCGAAGCCGGAGATATTCTCATTCCCCTCCATGAAGATGCCATCTCAGCCGGCCACACCATTAGCGATCTGCACGAGCTCATCAGTGGTAAAAAGCAGGGAAGGCTCAACCCCGAAGACATCATAGTTTTCAAAAGCGTCGGCTGCGCCCTCGAAGATTTGGTCACCGCTGAACTTCTGATTGCTCCAGTATTGTCATCCTGAGCGGAGTGACTGGTTCGCGAAGCGAAGCAGTCGCGGAGTCGAAGGATCCCTTGCCCTCACTGCCCATCCACACGCTTATAAGCGGTGTATTTGACGACTTCTCGCATGTGGAATGATCCGTTGGGAAACCGAAGCGTATCGTCCGATCGTGTGTATGCCGGAAACCAGTAGTGTCCATCCACTTGCTGACGATACGTCACGAACTTAGGTTGCAAGTGCGCCCGCTCATGCTTCTTCACCTGAATCTTCTCCGGCCCGCTCTTGCCGCACACTTTCACGATTTGAAAGTCCTGCGCATCCACCCATATCCGTCCCTCAAAATATCGCTTGCCGCTTTCTTCCTTCTTCGCTTCCACATGGAAAACGTAAGTATCCAGGTCATCCACATGCTGCTGTCCCGCATAAGTCAGGTTGTACTGCGGCAAATCCTCGCTCGTTAGCACCAGCGGCATGAATACCCGAATGTCTTCCATATCGTTTTGTTCGAGCTGAAGTCCTCGTAACGAAGGCTGAGCCGCGAATGTCACCTCTTCCACCCGCCTGCCCTTCGCATCATAGGAAACGGTCGTGACTTCGTGAAACTCTCCCGTCACGTTTGTGCCGCTGAGCGTCTGCACCAGCACATCCTGCTGGTAGGTGTAATGCCGGCGCGCTTCCTTCACCGCCGCCTCCGCCTCGCCAAACTTTTTGATCACATCCGGCACGCTCAGGCTCTTCGGTGGAGAGAAGTCCAGCAGTCCATTCCCCTCTTCGCAATTCGTTTGCCCCTGCAAGCCGCCGGACAACGACAAAACAATCGTAATCAGCGGCGTCACGAAAAAAGACATCATGCGCCCGACCCACTTTGATCCCAAGCCCGCGCCATCTTCTCTCATGCTCTCGCAACCTCCCGGCGCAAAACAATACACCCGCGCCCAAAGCCTTGCAAATCCAGCAACAGCCCGCTTGCCGGCTTCACCCTTCCGTAGTTTTCCCTATATGTGCAAACCCTTTCTCTTACCCAGCCGGGTAGGCCTTCTAACTCGAATGTTGGCCGCCTGGGTTTGGAAGGGCAATTGCCCTGATTACCTTCGAGAGCGTTGCCCTTGGCGCACCGTTCTACCAGCTCTTTCACACACGAAACAGCGCCGTTCAAAAGCAACGCATTCCCCCAGAATAGGATCATTATGAAGACCACAATTCTTGTTTTGTGTTTTCTCTGTGCCACCGCCGCCTTCGGGCAAGTCGGCCAGAGCGCCCTCAGCAATACTCCGTCACCCATCAACATGTTTGATCATCCCGAGCGTGCCTCCGTGCACCCCATGGCGCAGGAATCCAATCTGCTCGGAGAGTCCGCCTACAGCTACGCTAAAGGCGAGCAGCCTCTCTCGGAATTCGGAGCCAGTAAATACGAGGTTCCTCTCGGCGACGTTGCCCGCGAGTATCGCAAGACCCATGCTTTCGCCAAGAAAGCCGACAAGGTGTCGGAGAACTACTAAGAGGAACAATAGAGGGGTATTTCTACTCGCCCGCGCCCATCATCAGGATGGGCGTGGTCGGCGCTGCCGCCCCGGCTTCGTTTTCCACCGTAATCGCAAATGCCTTGGCCTCAGTTCCCGCCGGTAGCGGAGGATTCACCACGCTCCCGCTTCCATGCACATCGGGCTTGAACACTCCCGCGGGAATGGGATTCCCGCTGGTCGGAATCAGCCACAATTCATAAGCCTTCTGCGGCGGCAACGCCGGCATATTGCTCGCCAGAAAAACCAGACTGCCGCGCTTCTGCAAATAAAAAGCCTTGCCCTGCGGCTGCGGCGAAGTCTTCGCCGCAACCAGTGTCACCCGCTGCGCCTCCGGTTCAATGATCGGCGCCGCAATCTTTCTCAACTCTTCCAACTGCCGCGCGCTCTCAGCCTCGCGCGAACTCTCCGATGCCACCGTCGCCCGCAGTATGGAATTGTCTCGCCACAACGCCACCGCGAATACGATCACAGCCGCCGTCGCCGCCCACCCCAGCCATCCCCACCACGCGCCTCGCCCCGAAGTCTGCACAGCCCTGGACGGCCGCGCCTCCCGCGCCACCGCATCCAACAACCTCTGCCGCGCCCGCTGTGGTGGCCTCGGCCCTGCCGTCGACATCGCCAGCAGCGCCATATCCCCGCGCAGTTGTTCCAACTCCAACCGGCACGCCGCGCACGTCGCCAGATGCTGGTCGAGCTTCGCCCGTTCGTCTCCCCGCAGCTCATCCAGCGCGTACAGTGCCAGATCCTCGGCGTATTGTTCGTGCTCACTCATTCGCTACTCAGTCAACTTCCTAAAAAACTTCCATGTGGGGACAGCCGCCCCCGGCTGTTCGCGGAGCGCAGCTCCGCCTCTCTTCAAGTCTGAAACGCCTTTCTTAAAGCAATCAGCCCCGCGCGAATCCGTGTCTTAATCGTTCCCAGCGGCTCTCCCGTTTTTTCCGCGATCTCCGAATGGCTCATGCCTTCCCAATAAGCCATCTCCAAAGCCCCGCGCTGCGCCGGAGCCATCGCGCCCATCACTCCACGCACCTTCGCCGCCGCCCGCGACAACTCTGCCGCTCCGGCAAGGTCAGGCGCCACGGACAACACTACATCTTCAATATCTGTTTCTGGACGACGTTTTCTGAGGGAGTCAATGGCCCGGTTGCGCGTAACCACGGCCAGCCAGCTTGCTAAACTTCCACGCGCCGCATCGAACGCGTTCGGGTTCCGCCACAATTGCAGGAAGACCTCCTGCAGCACGTCTTCCGCGGCTCCCGTATCTCCGAGCACTCGCAACGCAACCGCATACACCACCGAAGAGTAGCGGTCATAAAGCTCCGCCATGGCTCCCTGATCCCCGGTCTTCAGGCCAGTAACCATAGCCAGATCGGCCGGAACGCCTTGTCCTCGCGGGCTCGACAAACGCTCTTGCTCTTCCTTCACTGGATATACGAAAATTCAGCCTTCACCGGATTGCCTCCGGCGGTCCTTCTGTGAACCCCTGTGCCCTCTGTGCTAAAGATTTTTGAATGCTACCGCACAGATCCATCCCGCCGCCCTACTGGCTCAACTTAATCGCCAATTGCCGCTCCGGCTGCGTCATCTGGCTCCACAGCTTCTGCAGATCGTCCTGCAACGGCTGATTGTCAGGTTGCTTGTGCAAGGCAAGCGCAAACCAGCGATAAGCCGTAGGCAAATCGCGCGGCGTGCATGTCCCGCTCGAGTAGAGCGTCCCCAGCGCAATCATCGCCTTCGCATTCGACTGCCCCGCCGCCGGCTTCAGCAGCCGCAATCCTCGGTCGCAATCCTGCCGCACACCTCGTCCATAAATGTAACGCTCCGCTTCCGTCGTAATATCCACGGGCGTCACCGGACTCGGCTTCCGCTCCCTTGTCATCGCGGCGGATGGCTTCGCCGCCGCTGCTGGCGCGTGGGTTGCAGGTTTCGCCGGCGTCGCCTCAGCGTCTTCTGCCGTATCGGATTCTGTCGACTTATCCGCCGAAGTATTCTCCTGCGCCTTGGCCGGTGAAGGGTTATCCATAGGGCTCGAAGGAGCGCTCGACGGAGTTGCGCTCGACGAAGTTGTGCTCGGCGCAGCACCGCTGCTGGTCGGCGTTGCCTGCTGTGCGCCATTCTCCGTTCCGCCGGACGCAGTGCCAGCCGCTGCTCCCGCAGGAGAACTGCCAGCCCCTGCGTCCGGCGCAGCGGGGCTTTGGCCCGCATCACCCGGGGTCGCGGAAGTTGTGTTCGCCGAATTCGAAGTCGCAGGATTAGGCGTTGCCGCGTCCGGTGTCGGAGCCGTGCCCGCGGAATCCGCCGTACCCTGCGAAGATCCTGCCGCAGACTTAGCTGCCGGCGATGGCTTCAGAAAGTTGAACCCACCCTGCTTCCATCGCAAGTAACCAAATCCGCCAATCAGCGCCAGAGCGATCACCACCACCACCAGCTTGCCCCATCCCCGCCGCGGTTCTTCCTCATCTTCCAGCAGATAATCCAGATTGCCCGAACGATGCGCATCGTGGCCGCTCCTGGAATCCGCCTGCAAGCCGCCGCCGCTGCGTGCATCTGTCGGCTGATTCAATCCCAGAAAAGATGGTCCATAGATTCCTGGACTAGAGATTCCCGGACTACTGCTTGCCGGACTGCTGTCAACTCGCGGAGCCGCCGCTGGAGGCGTGACAACCGGCGCAGCAGAGCTCGGAGGAGTAACGATCGGAGGATTAACCACTGGCTTAGCAGCAACCACCGGCGGAGCCGCGACCGGAACTGCCTGGTTCGCAGGCCGCGCTGCAATACGGGCCTCTTCGGGCGGACGCGTGCCCGTCGGCGCCACCGCCCCGGCAGCCGGCGTCTTCGGCACCAGAATCGCTCCACACATCCCGCAAAAGCGATTGCTCTCGGAATTTTCATTTCCGCATCGTCCGCAACGCACATACCCTCCCAAACCCACTCTTTAGCTTAACTCAGACCCGCATGTCTAGCGAATACGATGCACACTCCATCCCCGCCGCCGCACGGAATTCTGGAGGTGTTCGCTTACTGGCAACTGACAACTGGCAGCCGGCAACCGCCTTTCATGCTATGCTGCGCAAAACCTGACATCACTACCCAGGACGCCACGTGCTTATCGAACTGCGCTTGGAAAACTACGCCGTCATTGACAACGCAGCGGTGGAGTTTGCCCCCGGCCTCAACCTGCTCACCGGAGAAACCGGCGCTGGCAAATCCATTCTGATCGACGCTCTGGCCCTGCTGCTGGGCGATAAAGCATCGAGCGAAATAATTCGCACCGGCGCGGACCGCGCGGTCGTCTCCGCCGTGTTCGAATCCGCAGGCGTCTCCGAAAACGCAATCGATAAAATTCTGGAGCACAACGGTTTGGATGAATCCGAAGACGGCTCCCTGATCGTCCGCCGCGAAATTTCCGCTGCCGGCAAAGGCCGCGTCTTCGTCAACAATCAAGCCGCTACCGTCGCCGTCCTCCGCCAGCTTGCTCCCCATCTCGCCACCATCCACGCCCAGAATGAATCGATACTGTCGTTCGACGCTCCCGCGCGTCTCGCATTGCTCCATGCATTTGCCGGCAGCCAGATTGAGCCGTCGGCCGCGGCCTTCGCCGCGTGGCACGAAATTCGCACTCGCATCGAAGAGTTGGAGCACGGCGAGCAGGACCGCCTGCGCTTAGTCGATCTCTGGATGTTTCAGAAGACCGAAATTGAAGAGGCGAAATTGCAATCCGGCGAAGACGAGCGTCTCGAAACCGAAAAGCGCGTCCTCGCCAACGCGGAAAAAATCTACAACGCCGCCCTGCAGGCCTTCGATCTCCTCTACGAAGGCGATGCATCCACCTCCGCGTCGTTGCGCTCCGCGCAAAAACAAATTGCGGAACTCGCCCGCTACGAACCCAAATTTCAGGAAGCGCTCGCCGCCCTCGAAACTGCCCGCATCAGCGTGGAAGATGTCGGGGCCACCGTACGCGATTATGCCGGCGGAATCCACGCCTCACCGGAACACCTGGCGGAAGTCGAAGACCGCCTCGCCGCGCTCGATCGCCTGAAGCGTAAATACGGTCCCACTCTCGATGAAGTAATCGCCTTCGGCGCCGACGTTGCCCGCAAACTTTCCGAAATCGAAAACAAAGACGAAATCCTGCGCGAGTTGCGTGCCGACCTGGCCAAAGCTGCTACCGAATATCTGCGAGCCGCACGCGCGCTCTCCAAGACCCGCCACGACGCAGCCCGCAAACTTGAGAAGCTGGTCGAAGCCGAGATCAACGATCTCGCCATGAAGTCGACATTCCGCATCGCAATAACCACCAGCGAACAAGAAGGGAACTGGTCCCCCACCGGCATCGATCAAGTGGTCTACATGATCTCGACCAATCCCGGCGAGCCCCTCCGCCAGTTAGAGCACATCGCCTCCGGCGGAGAACTCTCCCGCGTCATGCTCGCCCTGAAACTCAGCGTAGAAGAAGGTGTTGCGCGGCCGCTCTCGCCCGCGAAAGCCCGCAGCACCCGAGTCGCGGCCCAGCGCACCATGGTCTTCGATGAAATCGACACCGGCATCGGCGGACGCGCCGCCGAAGCCGTCGGCAAAAAACTGAAATCCCTCGCTCGCTCCAATCAGGTGCTCTGCGTCACTCACCTCCCGCAAATCGCCACCTTCGCCGATCATCACTACGTCATCGAAAAAAAAGAGCGCAGCGGCCGCACCCGAACCACCATCCGCCTCGTTTCCGGCGAAGAGCGCACCGAAGAAGTCGCCCGCATGTTAAGCGGCGCCAAACTCACCGACACCTCCCGCAAACACGCCGAGCAAATGATCAAAGCCAACGGCTAAGCTAAAGCTGCTAACGCGAAGCTCCTCGCGAACCGATTGATAAAACAGGCTTCCTCAATGGCGACGTTTTCAATCGGACAAGCAAAGGCGCAGTGGTCAAGGCTGCTCGCGAGGGTTTGTCGTGGTGAAGAGATCATCATTACTCGCTGGAAACGGCCGGTCGTGAAGCCGGTGGCGTTGCCGAGACCGATAAGCAAGCAGAAAACTCGGCGATAATAAGAGGCTAACCTTCGTGCTCTACGACTCCTTCGAGCCAATGGGTTGAGCGCTCACTCACCCATTCGCTGCACCCAATCCCCCTTCACTGCTAATCCCCGCCGTTTCTGTCGCTTACGTTGACCAGACAGGTTCTTTCCGGTAGCCTAGTAGTAATCAACAGAACAGAAATCGTGTAGCCTAGCCGTAACCATTTTCAGATTCATATTCTTGCAGCGCACCAGGTACGGGGACGATCTCATTAGTGGGAGTTTAACGTTGCCAAATACCCAGGGAAAGACCTTACTTTTATTAAAGCCGCGCGGCTTCTGCGCCGGCG